>NZ_DASXJD010000088.1:0-9232 GCF_036497585.1 Actinomycetospora sp.
CCGCGGTAGTCCCAGTAGCTGAAGACGCGCTCGGAGGGCCACCGCTCGCGGACGACGTCGTGCAGCCCGGTCTTCTGCAGCGCCGCCAGCGCGTCGCGCTCCGGCGGGGTGACGTGGGTGGACCCGGCGAAGGCCTCGACCGAGTAGACGTCGGCGTCGGTGGGGGCGATGTTGAAGTCGCCCGCGACGATCGTCGTCGACGGGTCGCCCGCCTCGACGACGTCGCGCAGCGCGGCCAGCCACTCGAGCTTGTAGGCGTAGTGCGGATCCTGCGGGTCGCGTCCGTTGGGCACGTAGACCGAGGTGACCCGCATGTCGCCGCAGGTCGCGGAGACGGCGCGCGCCTCCTGGTGCGGGTAGCCGGGGCCGCCCGGCAGGCCCTCGACGACGTCATCGAGCCCCACGCGCGACAGCAGCGCGACCCCGTTCCACCGGCCCTCGCCGTGGTGGGCCACCGCGTAGCCGCGCTCGCGCAGCGGCACCCCGAACGTCTCCTCGAACGCCTCGTCGGAGAGCTTGGTCTCCTGGAGGCACACGACGTCGGGCGCGCGCTCGTCGAGCCAGCCGAGCAAGCGCGGCTCGCGCGCCTTCGCGGAGTTCACGTTCCAGGTCGCCACTCGCACGCCCGCCACGCTAGCCGGGGAGACCGACACCGACGCGGGTCGGTCTCCCCGGCCGCGGCTCAGACCGGCTTCTTGATCGCGGCCGCCACGAGCTCGCGGAGCCCGAACGTCCCGTTCACCGCGAGCGAGGGGGTCCAGCGGGGATCGACGTTCAGGAACGAGCTGCTGTCGTCCTCGAGCAGACCCACCATCGTCTCGGTGACGATGCGCCCCCCGACCGGCCCGAGGACCCGGCTCGTGACCGTGTTGGTCCCGCCCGCGCCCTGCGCCCGGTAGGTCCGGTCCTCCTCGACGGTCTCGGCGAGCACGTAGGCCCACAACGGGCAGTTCCCGGCGAACTCGGTGCCGCCCACGGTGACGACGTCGCCGAGGACGTCCCCCCGCTCGCCGGTGAACTTGCCGATCTTGATCTCGCCGTCCGGCTTCGGCACGACCCCCATCGCGCGGGCGACGGCCTGACCGCTCGGCAGCCGTAGGCGCCAGCCCCGCAGGAGGTTGCGCTGCGCGAGGCTCGGAGGCGGATCCCCGGCGACCGATGCGGGCAGGTGCGCCAGCGGGTCCACCAGGGCGGTGTCGATGCGGTAGGCCAGCTGCGTCCGCTCGATCTCGTCGGTGCCGGGTGTCTGGCCCGGCTGCAACTCCTTGCCGACCGGCCGTTCCTCGAGATCGGCGAATCGCGCCCAGTCGATGGCCCAGCCCGGGGGGAAGCGGTCGAAGCCGCCCAGGCCCGCGAACGAGGGCGCCCCCACCGGCGGGAAGATCGGGATGGGCGCGATGTCGTCGTTGAGACGGTATCCCGGACGCACCATCGAGTGGCCGAACCGGTAGGCGGCGACCGAGAACTCCAGCGGCATGAAGGCGTTCTCGTGCGAGTGGTAGAAGTCCAGGACCGGGCCGTCGTCGGCGATCGAGGTCCCGGCGCCCACGTGCGGCAGCACCTGCGCGATGACCTCCTTCGACACCAGGCTCGGCAGGAAGTCGTTGAGCACCACCCACTGGTAGTGGAAGCGGACCTCCCGCTGGACCTCGGCGAAGGTCAGCGCCGGGTTGTCGTCGGCGATCGTGTTGTGCAGCCGCAGCACCAGACCCTGCAACTGCGAGACGATGACGTTCTCGTCGTTGCGCGGGTCCCCGATGATCGCGCGGGCGGGGTTGCCGGCGCTCCGGGCCAGGTCGCGGGCGGAGAGGTCGACGCCGAGGGCCTTCCCGGTGAGCTGGTCACCGAGCAGGAACCGGCGGCCGGAACCGTCGTAGAGGTAGGGCTGGTCGTCGGGCCCCCGCCCGTAGACGCTGTCGAGATCGAACCTCGGGGTCCGGAAGTCCACGAGCGCCTCGGGGTCGTTCTGGCGCTGGAGACTGCTGACCGGGTCGAACGTCAGGTCGTGGTCGATGAACTGGCCGAAGTAGGTGAAGACGGCCGGGATGCCGCTCTCCTCGGCGTCCGGACCGTCCTTGACCGGGTCCGGTGGCGCGCTCATCGCGGCGCCGAGCTTGGTCAGCGCGGCCTGCGACGCGTCGTCCGTCGCGCCGAAGTCCGCGGGCGGGAGGGCACGGAAGATCCGGCCGAAGCGGCCACCGAAGATCTTTGACGTGCGCGCCAGGCCGAGGCCCCGGACTCCCTGACCGTGCGGTCGGATCGGTGCCATGACGATTCCCCCCTCGACGCCCGGGGGTCGAGTGGTGGAGCGGGCGCCGTCACCGACCGTGCTCGGCGACGGCGACCGCCTCCATGGGGAGAAGTGCGTATTGCGCGGGGCTCAGCCCTCCACGCGGCGCTTCACCGTCGCGAGGGTGCGCTCCATGCCCGCCTTGTTGTGCGACGGGCTGTCGCTGGTGCGGCCCTTCCCGACGATCGCGGCGATCGGGGTGCGCTTGTCCTGCCAGCGCTGCACGACCCGCGTGCGCCCGCCCTCGGGCTCCAGGGTGAAGCTCCAGCGTGCGACGCTCTGACCGACGACGTCGACGTCCCAGCTGATGGTGCGCTCGGGCTCGTACTCCGCGATCGTGCTCGTCGTCGGCCAGCGCAGCAGGCCCTTGCGGTTCCACCCGACGAACCGGGCGCCCGGCTTCGGGCCGCTCGCGCCGCCCAGCCAGCGGATCGAGTAGGTCTCGGGCGAGATCTCGCCGATGCGGGAGGGGTCGCCGACCAGCTCCCACACCTTCGACGGCGGTGCGTCCACGACCTCGCTGACCACCACGTCGGGCGCCTTCTCCGCCACGGTCGACCTCCTCGTCTCGGGGTGCGGTACTCGTTGGTACCGCGAGTGAGCGCGCACTCTAGGGGCATCGGGTGGCACCCCGCTCGTCTAACGTGGGAGGACGGCCCGTCGGCGTGCCGCTACCCTGGCTCGGGATCGATACAGACCCTGCCTCCCCCGCTACGGACGGACCGCCCATGTCGCTGGCCCTCGACGACCTCCGGGTCCGGTCGCTCGGCGCGTGCGAGCACGACTCGCCCTTCGCCGAGATGCTCTCCACCAAGCGCACCTCGCCGCACTACGTCGCCGAGGACGACCGCGTGCTCGTCGACGACACGGTGTCGGTGCTGCTCTCCCACGGCGTGCCGATCGACCAGGTGCCGAGCTTCGAGGCCGCCGGCCCCCGCAAGCAGATCTATTTCGACCCGGCCGAGACCACCGTCGGGATCGTCACCTGCGGCGGGCTGTGCCCGGGACTCAACGACGTCATCCGCGGCATCGTCCAGGAGCTCACCGAGCACTACCGGGTCAAGCGCATCGTCGGGTTCCGCAACGGGTTCAAGGGCCTGTCCAAGGACTCCCGCAACGCCGTGACGGAGCTGACCCTCGACGCCGTCCGCGACATCAACAACGACGGCGGCACCATCCTCGGCAGCTCGCGCGGCGCGCAGGACCCCGACGAGATGGTCGACTCGCTGCTGATCCACGACGTCGACGTGCTGTTCGTCATCGGCGGCGACGGTTCGATGCGGGGCGCGATGGCGCTGGTCGAGCGGATCGACCAGCGGGACCTGGACATCGCGGTCGTCGGGGTGCCGAAGACGATCGACAACGACCTGCCCTACACCGACCAGAGCTTCGGGTTCCAGACGGCGTTCGCGCGGGCCACCGACTTCATCGCCTCGGTGTTCATCGAGTCCCAGGCCGCGGAGAACGGCGTCGGGATCGTCAAGCTCATGGGCCGCCACTCGGGCTTCATCGCCTGCTACGCGGCCCTGTCGGTCAACGACGCCGATTTCGTGCTCATCCCCGAGGTGCCCTTCGGCCTCGACGGCGACGACGGGCTGCTGTGCCGGGTGGAGAACCACCTGCGCGAGCACGGGCAGGTGGTGATCGTGGTCGCCGAAGGCGCTGGCCAGCACCTGCTCGACCGCGACGACACCAAGGACGCCTCGGGCAACGACAAGCTCGGCGACATCGGGCTGTTCCTCAAGGAGCGGATCACCGAGAAGCTCACCGAGGTCGGGCTCGCGCCCACCGTGCGCTACCTCGACCCCTCGTACGCGATCCGGTCCGTCTCCGCGAACGCCTACGACAGCGTCTACTGCGTCCGCCTCGCCCACGCCGCGGTGCACGCGGCGATGGCGGGGCGGACCCAGACGGTCGTCGTCCGCTGGCGGCGCCGCTTCGTGCACGTGCCGATGGCGCTCATCACCGGTCACCGCAACCAGGTCGACCCGGACGGCGACCTGTGGATGTCGGTGCTCGAGGCGACGGGCCAGCCGGCGACGTTCGGCGCCTGACGGCGCCTCGTGCGTGCCCTGTCGGCGTGCTGTGTTGCTGCCGTGTCCAGACACGGAAACGCACGCACAAGACCGGAGCTCAACCGACCTTGACGAGGTCCACGACGAACACGAGGTGCGCGTTCGGCGGGATCACGCCGCCCGCGCCCTGCGCGCCGTAGCCCTGGTGCGGCGGCACGACGAGGATGCGGCGCCCGCCCTCGCGCATGCCCGAGATCCCCAATTTGAAGCCGTCGATGACCTGCCCGAGCGGGAACTCGACGGGCGTCGCGCCACGGCCCCACGACGAGTCGAACTCGCCGCTGTCGGCCACGCGGATGCCCTGGTACTGGACCTGCACGGTGTCCCGCACGCCCGCTTCCTTGCCCTCGCCGACGACGAGGTCGGTGATGTCGAGGTCGTTCGGCAGCGTGTCCGGGGTGACCGACGCCCCGGGCGAGCGGGTGAGGTCCTCGGCGTTCTCGACGGTGACAGCCATGACCCCACCGTAGGTGCCGGTCCCTACTCCTTCGGCGCCAGCCCCAGGAGCGACCGCGCCTTGGCCCCGACGGTCTCCCGGACGCCGTTGGCGATGATCGACAGCGCGTCGGCGTCGCCGGAGACCTGCGAGCGGGCGGTGTTGAGCGCCTGCTGCAGCGTCACGTGCGGCGGGACCAGCGGGATGTCCTTGTCGACCTTCGCGTCGACGACGAACGGCCGGTCCGCGGCGAACGCCTGGTCCCACACCGAGCCGACGGCGGAGCGCTCGGACAGCGTCGCGCCGTCCAGCCCCAGCAGCTTGGCCCACTCGGCATAGGGCACGTCGGGCACCGACTGCGACTGCGGGTCCGGCGCCTTGCCGAGCATCCCGCGGGTCTCCCACGAGACGTAGGAGAGGTCGTCGTTGGCGAGCACCAGGACGACCATCCGGGGGTCGGCCCAGGTCTTCCAGTAGCGCGCGACCGTGATCAGCTCGTTGACGCCGTTCATCTGCATGGCGCCGTCGCCGATCATCGCGACGACGGGGCGGTGCGGGTGCGCCGTCTTGGCGGCGATCGCGTAGGGCATCGCGCCGCCCATGGAGAGCAGCGTTCCCGAGAGCGAGCCCCGCTGGCCCGGCTTCAGCCCCAGGTCGCGGGCGTACCAGGAGGTGGCCGTGCCGCAGTCGACGGCGACCTGGACGTCGTCGGGCAGCCGGTCGGAGAGCTCCCGGACGACGAGCTCGGGGTTGAGCGCGGTGGTGTGCTCGTGGGCGCGCTGCTGGGAGTAGGAGTCCCAGGTCGCGCTCCAGCGCTCGACGTGCGCGCGCCATCGCGCGCTGTCCCGCTCGCGCAGCAGCGGCAGCAGCCCGGAGAGGGTCGCGGCGGCGTCGCCGGTGAGGTTGACCTCGGTGTCGTAGCGGATGCCGCACCGCGAGCCGTCGACGTCGATCTGCACCGCCCGCGCCTGTCCCGGCGCCGGGTAGTACTCGGTGTAGGGCATCGTCGAGCCGACGATGAGCAGGGTGTCGCACTCGCGCATGAGGTGCCACGACGCCGTCGTCCCCAGCAGGCCGATGGCGCCGGTGTTCCACGGCGACCGGTCGTCGATCACGCCCTTGCCCAGCAGCGCGGTGGCGAGGCCCGCGCCGAGCCGGTTCGCGACCTCGGTGAGCTCGGTGGAGGCCCCGAGCGCGCCGGCCCCCGCGAGGATCGCGACCTTCTCCCCGCTGTTGAGCACCTCCGCCGCGCGCACCAGCGCGTCCGGCGGCGGTGCTCCGGGGTCGGACGAGGGGACCGCGGAGGTCCGGTAGTAGCCGTGGGCGTCGGGCGGCTCCGGAACGGCCTTCTCCTCCAGCACGTCGCTGGGCAGGATCACGACGGCGACGGTGCGGTCGGCGAGCGCGGTCCGGCAGGCCCGGTCGACGATGTGCCGGACCTGCGAGGGGTCCTTGACCTCGGCGACGTAGCCGCCGACGTCGGCGAACAGCGACGGGAGGTCGACCTCCTGGTAGTAGCCGCCGCCCTGCGCCGTCTGCGCGGTGTGCCCGAGCAGCGCGACGACGGGCTGGTGGTCCAGCTTGGCGTCGTAGAGCCCGTTGAGGGCGTGGATGGCCCCCGGCCCGCCGGTGACCGCGCAGCAGCCGATCGCCGAGCCGCCGTACTTCACGTCCGCGCACGCGGCGAAGGCGGCGGTCTCCTCGTGGCGGACCTGGACGAACTCGGCGTCGTCCCGCTCGGGCAACGCGGTGAAGATCCCGCCGATGCCGTCCCCGGGATAGCCGTAGAAGCGGTGCACACCCCAGGCGGCGAGGCGGTCCAGGACGTGCTCGGCGACGGTCTTCGGTGCACTCACACCCATCGACTACCCACTGGCCTCACATGTCGATCGGGCCCAGCGGACGCAGCGGGTGCTCCAGGGGCTCCGGCGGCGTCCCGTCGGGCCCGAACGGCGAGCCGCCGAGCTCCTCGCGGTGGTGCGGGGTCAGCCACGCCGAGGAGTCCGGGCCCAGCGGTACGACCTGCGTCGGGTTGATCGTCGTCTGGACCATGTAGTAGTGGCGCTTGATGTGGTCGAAGTCGACCGTGTCGCCGAAACCGGGGGTCTGGTAGAGGTCCCGGGCGTACGCCCACAGGGCGCCGAACTCCGCGAGCTTCTGCCGGTTGCACTTGAAGTGGGCCTGGTAGACCGCGTCGAACCGGGCCAGCGTCGTGAACAGCCGGATGTCGGCCTCGGTGATGTGGTCGCCGACGAGGTACCGCTGGTTCTCCAGCCGCTCGTCGAGCGCGTCGAGCCGGGCGAACAGCGCGGTGTAGGCCTCCTCGTACCGGGCCTGGGTGGTGGCGAAGCCCGCCTTGTAGACCCCGTTGTTGACGTCGTGGAAGACGCCGGAGTTGATCTCGTCGATCTCGTCGCGCAGCTCGTCGGGGTAGAGCACCGGCGCCCCGGGACGCTGGTGGGCGGCCCACTGCTTGCCGAGGTCGATCGTGATCTGGGGGTAGTCGTTGGTGACGAGCTGCCCGGTCGCGATGTCGACGATCGCCGGAACGCTGACCCCGTTCTCCGTGCCGTTCTCCGGGTCCCGCGCGAGGTAGGCCTCCTCGAGGTACCGGATGCCGAGCACTGGGTCGACGCCGCCCTCGTCGAGGGTGAACCGCCACGACCGGTCGTCCTGCAGCGGGTCGGTGATCCCCATCGAGAGCACGTCCTCGAGGCCCATGAGCCGGCGCACGATGACCGAGCGGTGCGCCCACGGGCAGGCCAGCGACACGCAGAGCCGGTACCGGCCGGGCTCGACGGGCCACTCGCCGTCCTGCGTGGGCGAGGCGAGGATCCGGTCGGTGAAGCGGGGGCCGCGGCGCGTGAACGAGCCGCTGGAGTCGGCGTAGGCCTTCGTGTTCCCGGCAGTCGTGGTCACGTTCCGAGGTTCCCACCCGCAGCGTTGTCGATTCCCGGGATCGGTGCGCGACGTCATGATGAGGGCCCGGAAACGCCGCGGCCCACCGGCACCGAAGGAGACATCATGGCCGGCTACCTGCTCCTGCTCTACGTCGACGAGGCCGCCTACGACGCGGCCCGTCCGGACGACCTGACTGCCGCCCACGGGAAGTTCTACGCCGCCCACGCCGACGTGATCCGCGGCGGCGCCCAGCTCGCCCCGGCCGCGACGGCGACGAGCCTGCGCGGCCGCGACGAGGGCCCGGACTACTCCCCCGGCGCCGACGCCGAGGCGACCGACGGGCCCTTCATCGAGACCAAGGAGGCCCTCGGCGGCTACTACCTCATCGAGGCCCCCGACCTCGACGCCGCCCTCGCGGTGGCCCGCGAGGTCCCCGCGGTGTTCGGCGGGGTCGAGGTCCGGCCCCTGGTCCCGACCTCCTGACGTGGCCGGCGCCTCCCGCTCCGCCGAGGAGGCCCTCGCGGACGCGCACCGTCACGAGTGGGGCCCGGTCCTCGCCGCGACGGTGCGCGTCACGCGCGACCTCGATCTCGCCGAGGAGTGCGTCCAGGAGGCGTACGCGCAGGCCCTCGTCGCGTGGCGGGACGAGGGGGTTCCCGCCCGGCCCGGGGCGTGGTTGACCACGGCGGCCCGGCGCCGCGCCCTCGACCGGGCCCGTCGCGACGACGTCGCGGTGCGCGCCCTGCCGTTGCTGGTCACCGACGAGGCCGCCCCCGACGACCCGGAGCCCGAGCAGACCGACCTGCTCGCCCTGGTGTTCACCTGCTGCCACCCGGCGCTCGCCGAGCCGGCGCGCGTGGCCCTGACCCTGCGCCTGCTCGGCGGGCTCACCACGCCACAGATCGCGAAGGCGTTCCTCGTCGGCGAGGCGACGATGGCGGCCCGGATCACCCGGGCGAAGAAGAAGATCGCGACGGCCCGCGTCCCCTACCGCGTGCCCGGGCCGGCCGAGATGCCGGAACGACTGGGCGCGGTGCTCACCGTGGTGCACCTCGTCCTCACCACGGGCCACACCGCGCCCGACGGCGACGACCTGGTGCGGGCCGACCTCGTCGACCGGGCCCACGACCTCGCCCGGCTGCTGCGCGCCCGTTTCCCCGAGGAGCCGGCGGTGGCGGGGCTGCTCGCCCTCGTCCTGCTCACCGACGCGCGGCGGGACACCCGGGTCGGCCCGGACGGGTCGCTGACGCTGCTGGCGGACCAGGACCGCTCCCGGTGGGACCTCGCCATGATCGCCGAGGGCACCCTGCTCGCCCGGGAGGGCATGGCCCGGTCCCGGCCGGGGACGGTATCGCGGTACACCCTGCTCGCCGCGATCGCGGCCGTGCACGACGAGGCGCGCTCACTCGCCGACACGGACTGGACCGAGATCGTCGGGCTCTACGACGTGCTCCTGGAGCGGTGGCCGAACCCGGTCGTCGCGCTCAATCGAGCTGTCGCGGTCGGGTTCGCCGAGGGCCCGGCCGCAGG
>NZ_DASXJD010000089.1:0-1855 GCF_036497585.1 Actinomycetospora sp.
GCACGCACACGGCCGCAGGCCTAATGGTTCTCGGCCCGCTTGTACGACTCGCGGATCTCCTGCTCGGCGTCCGAGCGCCCCACCCACGAGGCGCCCTCCACGCTCTTGCCGGGCTCGAGGTCCTTGTAGACCTCGAAGAAGTGCTGGATCTCCAGCCGGTCGTACTCGGAGAGGTGGTGGATGTCGCGCAGGTGCTCCTGGCGCGGGTCCCTCGCAGGTACGCAGAGCACCTTGTCGTCCCCGCCCTTCTCGTCGGTCATGCGGAACATGCCGATGGCGCGGGCGAGGATGAGGCACCCGGGGAAGGTCGGCTCCTGGACGAGGACGAGTGCGTCGAGCGGGTCGCCGTCGAGGCCCAGGGTGTTCTCGATGTAGCCGTAGTCGGCCGGGTACTGCGTGGCCGTGAAGAGGGTGCGGTCCAGACGCAGGCGGTTGGACTCGTGGTCCATCTCGTACTTGTTCCGCTGCCCCTTCGGGATCTCGATCAGAACGTCGAACTCCACGGCCCGTCCTCACTGCTCCGGTGTCGCGGCCCGGGGCCGCGGCTGCTGTGTCCCGCTCGGGGACCGTTCCGGTCCGCGCCCGGGCCTCGTCACCCGACCGGACCCTCCGAACCCGTCGTGGGTCGCGTCTAGTGTGTCGCATCGCGATGGCTCCGCGACGACGGCGGGGAGTGGGTCTGGTCGCAGGGAAGGGGGCTCGTGACGGCGAGTGGTGTCGGTCACCGCGCGGGGTCCACCCCGGCGGGCGACGACGGCACGCCGGGCGCACCGGGCGGTGAGGATCCCCCCACCCAGAACCGGCACGGTGGTGGTCACCGGGCCGAGGTCTCCCGCTCGCGTCGCATCGCCCAGCGACTGCTCATCGGGCTCGTCGTGCTCCTGCTGGTCGTGGGCGCGGGCACCGCGGCGGTGCTGACCGCGCCCGGCCTGGCGCGCCGCCTCGGCCTCCCGGTGTCCGCCGCGGTGGACCCGCCGGCCCCGGTTGCCTTCGTCCCGCGGCTCGGTCCGCTGCCCGCGTCCGCGCCGACCCCGACGGCGATCGGCGTCGCGGGGGTGCTCGACGGCCGCGTCGGCGGGCTCGGCGACCTCACCGGCGTCGTCGTCGACCCGGCGCACCCGCAGCCGCCGCTGTGGTCGCGCAACCCCGCCGAGCCGCAGGTCCCGGCGTCGTCGACGAAGCTCCTCACCACCTCCGCCGCGCTCCTGTCGCTCGACCCCGGGACCCGGTTCACCACCGCGGTCGTCGCCGGCCCCACCCCCGACTCGGTGGTGCTCGTCGGCGGCGGCGACCCGACGCTGTCCTCGCTGCCCGACGGCCGCGACTCGGTCTACCCCGGCGCGGCCCACCTCGACGATCTCGTGGCCCAGGTGCGCGCCGCCCGCGGAACGGCGCCCCTCTCGACGGTCTACGTCGACGACTCCCGCTACACCGGCCCGCTCCTCGCGGCCGGCTGGGACCCGGCCGACATCGCCGGCGGCAACGTCACCCCGATGGTCCCGGCCATGCTCGACGGCGGCCGGCTCGACCCGACCGCGCTCGACGGCGCCCGCACGGCCACCCCGACCGAGGACGTCGGGCACGCGCTCGGCCAGCGGCTCGGGGCCTCGGTGCCGGTGGCCCAGCGGCAGGCCGTGCCGAACGCGCGGGTGCTCGGCAGCGTGCAGTCCCCGCCGCTGACCGAGCTGGTCCACACCGCGCTGACCAACTCCGACAACGTCCTCGCGGAGGCCATCGGCCGGGAGGTCGCCCGCCGGGCCGGCGCGCCGGCGTCGTTCGAGGGCGCCGCTTCCTCGGTGACGAGGACCCTCAGCGGCCACGGGATCGACGTGGCGTCGGTGACGCTCTCGGACAC
>NZ_DASXJD010000090.1:0-44385 GCF_036497585.1 Actinomycetospora sp.
CTTCTTCGGCATCGTCACGGAGATCTTCCCGGTGTTCAGCCGCAAGCCGGTCTTCGGCTACAAGACCCTGATCTACGCGACGCTGTCGATCGCGGCCCTCTCGGTCGCGGTGTGGGCGCACCACATGTACGCCACCGGCGCCGTGCTGCTGCCGTTCTTCTCCTTCACCACGTTCCTCATCGCCGTGCCGACCGGCATCAAGTTCTTCAACTGGATCGGCACGATGTGGCGGGGGCAGATCACCCTCGAGACGCCGATGCTGTTCGCCATCGGCTTCCTGGTGACGTTCCTGTTCGGCGGGCTGACCGGCGTCCTGCTGGCCGCGCCGCCGCTGGACTTCCACGTCTCGGACTCGTACTTCGTGGTGGCGCACTTCCACTACGTGCTGTTCGGCACGATCGTGTTCGCGACCTACGCCGGCATCTACTTCTGGTTCCCGAAGATGACCGGCCGAATGATGAACGAGCGGCTCGGGAAGTTCCACTTCTGGACCACGTTCCTCGGATTCCACACCACGTTCCTGGTGCAGCACTGGCTGGGCAACGAGGGCATGCCGCGTCGCTACGCGGACTACCTGCCCTCCGACGGGTTCACCACGCTGAACACGATCTCCTCGATCGGCGCGTTCGTCCTGGGGGCCTCGACGCTGCCGTTCATCTGGAACGCCTTCGCGAGCTACCGCTACGGGCGGCCGGTGACGGTCGACGACCCGTGGGGCCACGGCAACTCGCTGGAGTGGGCGACCTCGTGCCCGCCGCCGCGGCACAACTTCACCGAGTTGCCCCGCATCCGTTCCGAGCGGCCCGCGTTCGAGCTGCACTACCCGCACCTCACCGAGCGCATCCGTCTGGAGTCGCACGTCGGCGGCGGGGGCCACAAACCCAGCATCGGTGAGGCTGCCGCCGGGGTCACCGGGCAGGAGCACCTGCCGGGCAGCGATCCCCGGAACCGGTGAGCCCGCCGACGGAGGCGGACGGCGCGCCCCTCGCGGGCTCGACGGAGTCGGTCTCGCAGGCCCTGGCCGCGGCGAGGACGACGCTGCTCGTCACGGTAACCGGGCCGGACTTCCCGGGCGTCAGCGCCACGCTGTTCACCGTGCTCGCCGAGCACGGCGCGCAGATGCTCGACGTCCAGCAGGCGACCATCCACGGGCACCTGACGCTCTCGGCGCTGGTCGGGGTCACCGGTGACCCCGGCCGGCTCGAGCGCAGCCTCGACGTCGCGATCCCGGCGCTCGGGCTCAAGGTGACCGTCGAGACCGGGGGCGACGCGTCCTCGGTGCACCCCTACTCCACGCACGTGGTCTCGGTGCTCGGGCGGCCCATCACCGCGGCCGGGTTCGCCGAGGTGGCCCGCACGCTGGCCGCGCAACGGGTGAACATCGACCGGGTCCGCCGGGTCGCGGACTACCCGGTCACCGGGCTCGAGCTGCGCATCTCGACGCCGGCCTCGTCGCCGCCGTCGGACGCGGCGCTGCGCCAGGCCCTCGTCGGTGCCTCGCAGCGCGCGGGCGTCGACGTCGCGGTGCAGCGGGTCGGGATCGCGCAGCGCGCCAAGCGGCTCATCGTCTTCGACGTCGACTCGACGCTCGTGCAGGGCGAGGTCATCGAGATGCTCGCGGCCCACGCGGGGCGCGAGGCCGAGGTCCGCGAGGTCACCGAGGCGGCGATGCGCGGCGAGATCGACTTCGCGGCGTCGCTGCACCGGCGCGTCGCGACCCTCGAGGGGCTGCCCGCGTCCTGCCTCGACGACGTCGGGAGCGCGCTCGAGCTGACCCCGGGCGCGCGGACCACCGTCCGGACCCTCAAGCGGCTCGGGTTCAAGTGCGGCATCGTCTCCGGCGGGTTCACCCAGGTGGTCTCCCACCTGGTGGAGGACCTCGGCCTGGACTGGGCGGCCGCCAACGAGCTGGAGATCGCGGACGGCAAGCTCACCGGGCGGGTGGTCGGCGAGGTCGTGGACCGGGCCGCCAAGGCCCGCCAGCTCGAGGCCTTCGCCGAGGCGTTCGACGTGCCGATCGAACAGACCGTCGCCGTCGGCGACGGGGCCAACGACCTCGACATGCTCGCGGCCGCCGGGCTGGGCATCGCCTTCAACGCCAAGCCGGTGGTCGCCGCCGCCGCGGACACCGCGCTCTCCTACCCGTTCCTCGACGCGGTGCTGTTCGTCCTCGGCGTCACCCGCGACGAGATCGAGGTCGCCGACGCCGCGGAGGGCCTGCTGCGCCGCGTGCCCATCTGATGGGGGATCCCGCCGAGCAGCTCGCGGCGCTGGCCCCGCTCGCCGCGCGGGTGTGCCCGTGGGCGGCGGCCGACCCGGTGCCCGGTGCGACGCCCGCGGACGACGACGGGCCGGTGCGGGCGATGCCGCTGGTGCTGCGCATCGAGCGCGGGACACCGCCCTCGGCGACCGCCCTGCTCGAGGCGGCCGCCGCGGCGGCGCTCGGGCTCTGCCTCGACGAGCGGGCCGGTCCCGACGGGCCCTGGTACGACGCCGTCGCCGCCTGGGCCGGGGCCGGGCGCATCCGCAAGCTCGCCCGCCGGGCCCGCACCGCCCACTGGCGCGCCGTCGGCGAGGTCGAGGGGCTCACCGCCACGATGGGCGACCCCGAGGCCGGCGGGGGAGAGGTCCGCGCGCTCGTGCCCGGGCCCGTGGACGAGGTGCCCCACGAGGTCCGCCGGCTGCAGATCGGCGGCACCGATCTGCCCGCGGACGAGCCCGGCCCGCCGCCCCCGGACCGGCCCGTGATCTGGCTCAACCCCACCGTGGAGCAGTCCACCGGCAAGGCCGCCGCGCAGGTCGGCCACGCGAGCATGATCCTCGCGACGGTGCTGGCGTTCACCGGCGCGGACGCCCCGACGGTGGAGGCGGCGACGACGGCGAGCGTGCGGACCGCCGACGCCGCCGACTGGGAGCGCTGGACCGCCGCCCTGGCGCGCGACGGGTCCGGGCGCTCGGCCTGGGAGGACCACGGCCTCGCCCCGGTCCGCGACGCCGGGTTCACCGAGGTCGCGCCCGGCACCGTGACCTGCATCGCGGCCCGCCGCCCGTGACCACCGTCGTCGTCGCGAGCAGTCGGGTGCGCTCGGAGCGCTCGGACGCCGAGACCGTGCCCCTCGTGGCGGCCCTCGCGGAGCGCGGGGTGGACGCCCGGGTCGAGCCGTGGGACGCCGACGACGACCTCGTGGTCTGGTCGGCCGCCGACCTCGTCGCGGTGCGCACCACCTGGGACTACAGCGACCGCCGGGAGGAGTTCCTCGCCTGGGCGGCGCGGATCGCGTCCTCGACGGTGCTGCAGAACCCGCTCGCGGTCCTCGAGTGGAACTCCCACAAGCGCTACCTGCGCGAGCTCACCGAGGCCGGGGTGCCGGTGGTCCCGACGCGGCTCGTGCCCGCCGGCAGCGATCCCGAGCCGCTCGGACCGGGCCGCGTCGTGGTCAAGCCGGCCGTCTCCGCGGGCGGCCGCGGCGCGCACCGCGGGCTGGGCCCCGAGCTCGGCGAGACGCTCGCCGGGCTGGTGGCGGTCGGCGACGCGCTCGTGCAGCCCGCCGTCGAGAGCATCGACACCGAGGGCGAGGTGTCGCTGATCCGGCTCGGGGACGGGTGGTCCCACGCGGTGCGCAAGTTCCCGCCGGCCGGCGGCTTCCTGGTGCACGAGCGGCACGGCGGCCGGCTCGAGGATCACGAGCCGACCCCGCGGGAGCTCGAGGTGGCCGAGGCGGCGCTGGCCTGCTCGCCCGCGCCGGTGCACGCCGCCCGGGTCGACCTCGTCCGGCTCGACGGCGACCCGGTGGTGATGGAGCTCGAGCTCATCGAGCCCGAGCTGTTCCTGCGGCGTTCGCCCGACGCGGCCGGCCGACTGGCGGACGCGCTGCTCGCGACGGCGTGATCGGCCGGCGGAGCGAGCGGCACCCTCGCTGCTTCCAGGCCTGCGAACGGTCCGCTCGCGCCGAACCCGAAGGGCTCAGTCCGCGTCGTGCAGGCGCTCGAGCGCGCCCCGCACCACCGCCGGGTCCTGCGTCGCCCAGAACGGCGGCAGGGAGCCCCGGATGAAGGCGCCGTACTGCTTCGTCGCCACCCGGGAGTCCAGGATCGCGACGACGCCGCGGTCGCCCGTACCACGGAGCAGCCGGCCCGCGCCCTGGGCGAGCAGCAGTGCGGCGTGCGTCGCGGACACCGTGAGGAAGCCGTTGCCGCCCCGGGCGTCGACGGCGCGCTGCCGGGCCGAGACCAGGGGATCGTCGGGACGGGGGAACGGGATCCGGTCGATCATGACCAGCTGCAGCGACTCCCCGGGGACGTCGACGCCCTGCCACAGCGAGATCGTCCCGAACAGCACGCTGCCGGTCTGCGCCGCGAACTTCTGCACGAGGGTGTTGGTCGCGTCCTCGCCCTGGCAGAGCACCGTGCCGTCCCAGCGTCCGCGCAGGTCCTCGGCGGCCTGCTTCGCCGCGCGCATCGAGGAGAACAGGCCCAGCGCCCGGCCGCCCGCGGCCCGGACCAGCCCGTCGATCTCGTCGAGCACCGCGCCGGAGAGGCCGTCGCGCCCGGGCGGGGGCAGGTGGCGCGCGACGTAGAGGATCCCGGCCTTGGCGTGCGCGAACGGCGACCCGACGTCGAGGCCGTGCCAGACCAGGTTGGTCGCGGGGTCGTTGCCGTGCCCGCTGCCCTCGTCCGGAGGCGCCTCCACCGGCGTCCCGCTCTTCGCGGGCAGGCCCCACTGCCGGGCGAGCGCGTCGAACGAGCCGCCCAGCACGAGCGTCGCGCTGGTGAGCACCACCGTCGACTGCCCGAAGAGCCGCGACGCGAGCAGCCCGGCCACCGAGAGCGGGGCGACGTGCAGGGTGCGCACGGTGGTCGAGTTGAGCTCCCGCTCCGAGAGCCACACCACGTCGGGCCGCGTGGCCGGGTCCTCCCGGTCGAAGGCCGAGAGCAGCCGGCCCGCGACGTCGTGGACCTCCTCGACCAGCGCGGTCGCGAACCGGCGGGCGGCCGCGTCGGCGTCGGTGTCCTTCCCTCCGGCTGCCTTCGGCGCCGCCTTCTCCCGCTCCGGGCCCAGCGCCTGCCGGCACGCCCACGCCGCGTTGCGGATCGCGGCGAGCATTCGCCCGACCGGCTCGGGCAGGGCCTCCCAGCGTCCGACCGTCGCGTCGGTGAGCACCGTGTCGAGGCCCTCGGCGGCGTCGAGCAGCTGGTCGGAGAGCGCCTGGTCGACGAGCTTGGCGCAGCGCCGGGCCGCGGCCGCGGCCCCCGAGGAGGTGAGCTCGCCGGTGGCGACGGAGGTGACCCGGTCGACGAGGTTGTGCGCCTCGTCGACCACGACGACGTCGTGCTCGGGCAGCACCGCCCGACCCTCGATGGCGTCGATGGCGAGCAGCGCGTGGTTGGTGACGACGACATCGGACCGCCCCGCCTTGTGCCGGGCGAGCTCGGAGAAGCAGTCCTCGGCGACCGGACAGCGCGACGCCCCGAGGCACTCCTTCGCGGTGACGCTGACCTGCCGCCACGCGCGGTCGGGGACGCCGGGCACCAGCTCGTCGCGGTCGCCGGTCTTCGTCTGCTCGGCCCACTCGTGCAGCCGGGTGACCTGCCGGCCCAGCGCGGAGACCTGGAACGGGTCGAAGAGCTGCTCGTCCCCGGGGTCCTCGGCCTGCGCCCCGGACTCGATCTTGTGGCGGCAGAGGTAGTTCCCGCGGCCCTTGAGGATGGCGAAGGTCGGCTCCCGGCCCAGGACCGGCTGGAGGGCCTCGGTCAGGCGCGGGAGATCGCGGTCGACGAGCTGGGCCTGCAGCGCGATGGTGGCGGTGGAGACGACGACCGCCTGGTCGGCCTCCAGCGCGTGGCGGATCGCCGGGACGAGGTAGGCCAGCGACTTCCCGGTGCCGGTCCCCGCCTGCACGGCCAGGTGCTCCCCGGTGCGCAGCGCCCGCTCGACGGCCGCCGCCATGGCCTGCTGGCCCTCGCGCTCGGCGCCGCCGAGGGCCTCGACGGCGGTGGCGAGGAGGTCGGCCACCGAGGGCGCCTCGGACACTGCCGCGTCCGCGAGCTGGGCCACGGTCGACCACCTCCCCCTCCTGCCGGTTCAGAGTACGGAGGCGGCGCCCCGGTTCCCGGTAACCCCCGGATTGGTCTGTCCGGCGGAGTCGGCATGTCCCCGGCGGCCCGAACCGAGCAGGCTGGGCGACGTGCGCATCGAGACGGCGGAACCACGGGTGTGGGACCTGCGCTGGTCGCTGCTCTTCGTCGCGGCCGGCGTCCTGCTCGTGCCGTGGATCGTCGTGCTCGCCGTCGTGCAGCCCCGGGTCGCACCGGTCGGCGACCTGGCGCTCGCGGCCGGGGGCGCGACGGCCGCGATCGCGGTCGGCCTGCTGGCGAGTGCGGTGCTGGTCCTGACCGGCTCCCGGTTCCTCGTCCTGACGACGAGCGCGACCGCGACGGTGGCGCTCTGCACGGGCTTCTTCCACGTCGTCACGGGGACGGCGAGCAACCCGCGGGCGGCCGCCTTCGCGACCCTGCTCGTGGTGGCGCCGGTCGCGCTGCTCTGCGTCCTCGCCGCCCGGCGCGGTCCCGGCGGGTCGGCGACCGTCGACCGGCTGCTCGCCGTGCTGTTCGTGCTCGGCGCCGTCGCGGCGGCTCTGGCCTGGGCACGAGCCGCCGCGGCGGGCTTCGACGCGCAGTACGCCCACCACCTCAAGCTCGCGTGGGTCGTGCTCGACGTCGCCGAGGCCGCCGTGCTCCTGACGACGGCCGCGGCGCTGCGGTGGCACCCCGCCCGGGTCCCGGCCGCGGCCGCCGCCTCGGGGGCGCTGCTGTGTTGCGACGTCTGGTTCAACGTCGTCGGGGCGGTCGGCGAGGCACGGACCGCCGCGATCCAGATGGCGTTCGTGTCGCTCCCGTTGGCGGTCGTCGCGTTCCTGCTGGGGGTCCGCGCGGTCGGTCGGGCCCGGTGAGTCAGGCCCCGGGTGATCAGGCGCTGTGGACCAGCACGACCCCGGCGTCGCGCATCTCCTCGAGCGCCCGCTCGGTGGTCTCCGGCAGCACCCCGGCGGTGAGGTCGAGCAGCACCGTCGTCGTGAAGCCTTCGCCGGCGGCGTCGAGGGCCGTCGCGCGCACGCAGTGGTCGGTGGCGATCCCGCACACCTCGACGAGGTCGACGTCGCGGGCGCGCAGCCAGTCGGCGAGCTTCTCCCCGGAGCGCGAGGCCGCCTCGAACGCCGAGTAGGCCGCGGTGTTCCTGCCCTTGGAGAACACCTCCTCGAACCGCGCGACGTCGAGCTCGGGGTGGAACGCCGCCCCGGGCTCGCCGACGCGGCAGTGCACCGGCCAGCTGTCGACGAAGTCGGGATCCTCCGAGAAGTGCGCGCCCGGGTCGTCGTGGTAGTCCCGGGAGGCCACGACGTGGGCGTAGCGGCCGTGCTCGGCGGCCATGTAGGCCGTGATCGCGGCGGCCGTCGCCGTACCGCCCGCGACCCCCATCGAGCCGCCCTCGCAGAAGTCGACCTGGACGTCCACCACGATCAGCGCGCGCGCCATGGGTCGAGCCTAGGACGGGCCTCAGTCCACGGCCCGGCTCAGTCCACGGCCCGGATCAGTCCAGGAACGTGGTCGGGATCGCCGGCTCGCCCCGGGAGAGCTTGAGCCCCTCCCACGGGATCGCGACGAGGTTGGCGCGCAGGCGCTCCCGGGCCTCGCCGAGCGAGGACCGGCCGTCCACCGGCTCCCCGCTCTTGACCAGCTCGACCGGCACCACCCGGTCGTGCTCGCCGACCTCGACGGGGTGCGCGAGCCGGTGCACGACCTCCTCGGTCGCGGTCCCGGTCGGCTTGTGCCGGCGCACCGCGGACTTCGCGCCGCCGCGGGACTCCTTCGACGACGAGCGCTTCGCTACCGGCCGCCCCTCGACCTCGACGAGCTTGTAGACCATCCCCGCGGTCGGCGCGCCCGAGCCGGTGACCACCGAGGTGCCGACCCCGTAGGCGTCGACCGGCTCGGCGCGCAGCCCGGCGATCGCGTGCTCGTCGAGGTCGCCGGAGAGCACCACCCGGGTCGAGGTGGCGCCGAGCGAGTCCAGCTGCGCGCGGGCGCGCTGCGCCATGACGCCGAGGTCGCCCGAGTCGATGCGCACCGCGCCGAGCTGCGGGCCGGCGACGCGCACCGCGGTCTCGATGCCCTCGGTGATGTCGTAGGTGTCGACGAGCAGCGTGGTCCCGACGCCGAGCGACTCGACCTGCGCGCGGAACGCCTCCTCCTCGCTGTCGTGCAGCAGCGTGAAGGCGTGGGCCGAGGTGCCCGTCGTCGGGACCCCGTAGCGCGCGGCGGCCTCCAGGTTGGACGTGGCGTCGAACCCGGCGAGGTAGGCCGCGCGGGCGGCGGCGACGGCCGCCTCCTCGTGGGTACGCCGCGAGCCCATCTCGATGAGCCGGCGGCCGTTGGCGGCGGTCGTCATGCGGGCGGCGGCCGAGGCGATCGCGCAGTCGTGGTTGAGGATCGAGAGGACGAGGGTCTCGAGCAGCACGCACTCGGCGAAGGTCCCGGTCACCGAGAGGATCGGCGAGCCCGGGAAGTACAGCTCGCCCTCGGGGTAGCCGGCGATCTCCCCCGCGAAGCGGGTCGACGCCAGGTGCTCGAGCGTCCGGTCCGACACGGACCCGGCCGCGCGCAGCGCGTCGAGCTCCTCCTCGCCGAACGAGAACCGGCCGAGGGCGTCGAGCAGCCGGCCGACGCCGGCGACCACGCCGTAGCGGCGACCGTGCGGCAGGCTGCGACCGAAGACCTCGAACGTGCACCGCCGGTGGGCGGTCCCGTCGGCCAGCGCCGCGTCGAGCATAGTCAGCTCGTACTGGTCGGTCATCAGCGCCGTACCGCTCGTCATCCGTCCAGCCTAGGGGGCGGGCGCGTGCACGACCCGCCGCGGAGCTGAGACCATGGGGAGATGCGCGTGCACGTCGGACGGGGAGGCAGCCCGGTCACACGACTCTCGGCGCCCGCCGAGCCGGCGACCGCCGTCGAGGAGCTCCCCGACGAGCTCGTCGACGCCGACACGCCGTGGCAGACGATCGTGTGGAACGACCCGGTGAACCTCATGTCCTACGTGACCTGGGTGTTCCAGAAGCTCTTCGGCTACGACAAGGCCAAGGCGACCGCGCTGATGATGGACGTGCACCACAAGGGCCGGGCGACGGTGTCGTCGGGCAGCCGGGAGAAGGTGGAGGGCGACGTCGCCAAGCTCCACGCCGCCGGTCTGTGGGCGACGATGCAGCGGTCGTCGTAGCCCGTGCGCGCCTGGAGACGCCACGGCCGCGGGGAGCGGGCCCGCTACGTCGCCGTCCTCGACCCGCCCGAGGCCTCGGTGCTGCGCGGTCTGGTCGGGCAGGTGGACGACATGCTCTCCGGTCGCGCGGACGCGTCCCCCAGCGATGAGCTGTCGGCGCTCACCGGAATCCGCACCGGCCCCTCGACCCCGCCGGACGACCCGGTGCTCGCACGGCTGCTGCCCGACTTCCACCGTGCCGACCCCGATCCGGGCCACGACGCCGACGGCGGCGGCGAGGGCCCCGCGCTCTCGGCCGCGCTGCGCTCGGTGCGGGAACCGGAGCTCATCGAGGCCAAGCGCGACGCCATCGCGTCGCTGCTCGCGTCGCTGCCCACCGGGGGCGGACGGGTCGAGCTGACCGCGCCCCAGGCCGAGGCCTGGCTGACCGCGATCAACGACGTGCGGCTGGCGCTGGGCACCGCGCTCGAGGTCAGCGAGGACATGCCCGAGCAGCTCCCGCCCGACGATCCGCGCACGGACCACCTGCCCGTCTACCACTGGCTGACGTGGCTGCAGGACTCCCTCGTCACGGTGCTGGTGCGCTGACCGACACGTAGGGTGGGTGCGTGCTGGTGATCCGCGCCGATCTCGTCGAGGAGATGGTGGCGCACGCGCGTCGTGACCATCCCCGCGAGGCGTGCGGCCAGCTCCTCGGCCCCGGGGACTCCGACCGGCCCGAGCGCTACGTGCCGATGACGAACGCCGACGACGCGGACGCCCGCGGCAGCGACTACCGGTTCGACTCCGGCGAGCAGTTCCGGGTGTACAAGCAGGCGATGGAGAACGACGAGGAGACCGTCGTCGTCTTCCACTCCCACACCCGCGTGCCGCGGCGGCCGCTGACCGACTCGGGGCTGCCCGAGGCGTACCCGTCGGTCAAGGACATCGAGTACATGGGCCTGCAGCCCGGCGTGCACTTCGCGATCGTCGCGCTCACGGGGCCCGACGCGGAGCCCGACCTGCGGTCGTTCCTGCTGGACGCCGACGGCGAGGTCATCGAGGACGAGGTCCAGGTCGTGGAGCGCTACATGCTCTCCCACACCGGCGCGGACGACGTCCCCGACCGCAGCTGACCGCTCGCACGACGGTCCCGGAACAACGGGTACCCGTGCGACGCTGTCCGTCAAGACGCATCCGAGCACCCCCAGGAGGAATTGCCGTGTCCGCCACCGTCTCGATCCCGACGATCCTGCGCACCCACACCGGTGGGGAGAAGCAGGTCAAGGCCGACGGGTCGACGCTGCAGGAGGTCATCGCCGATCTCGAGGCGAACCACCCCGGCATCAAGGACCGCCTGGTCACCGACGGCGCGCTGCACCGGTTCGTCAACGTCTACGTCAACGACGAGGACGTCCGCTTCGCCGGGGGCCTGGACGCGCAGGTGCCCGACGGCGGCACGGTGACGATCCTGCCCGCGGTCGCCGGCGGCCGCTGAGCCCTTCCCGTGGCCGGGCCCCCACCACGGTCCGGCCCCGGGTCCCCCTTCTCCTGGAGCACCGATGGCGCGGTACGACTCCCTGATCGACGCCCTGGGCGACACCCCGATGGTCGGTCTGCCCTCGTTCTCGCCCGCCCCGCACGTGCGGCTGTGGGCCAAGCTCGAGGACCGCAACCCGACCGGCTCGATCAAGGACCGTCCGGCGCTCCGCATGATCACCAAGGCCGAGGAGGAGGGGCTCCTCACGCCGGGCTGCACCATCCTCGAGCCGACCTCGGGCAACACCGGCATCTCGTTGGCGATGGCGGCCAAGCTCAAGGGCTACGAACTGGTGTGCGTCATGCCGGAGAACACCTCGGCCGAGCGCCGCCAGCTCCTCGAGATGTACGGCGCGAAGATCATCTTCTCGCCCGCCGCGGGCGGCTCGAACCAGGCGGTGGCCACGGCGAAGGAGATCGCCGCCGAGCACCCCGACTGGGTCATGCTCTACCAGTACGGCAACCCGGCGAACGCGCTCGCGCACTACGAGGGCACCGGCCCCGAGATCCTGCGCGACATGCCGACGATCACGCACTTCGTCGCCGGCCTCGGCACCACCGGCACCCTCATGGGCACCGGGCGCTACCTGCGGGAGCACAAGCCGGACTGCCAGATCATCGCCGCCGAGCCCCGCTACGGCGAGCTCGTCTACGGGCTGCGCAACATCTCCGAGGGCTTCGTTCCCGAGCTCTACGACCCCGACGTGCTCACCGGGCGCTACTCGGTCGGCGCGCACGACGCGCTGCGGCGCACCCGCCAGCTCGTCGAGCAGGAGGGCATCTTCGCGGGCATCTCGACCGGCGGGATCCTCCACGCCGCCCTGGCCCAGGCCGAGAAGGCCGCGGGCGGCGACGCGGAGGCCGACATCGTGCTGGTGGTCTGCGACGGCGGGTGGAAGTACCTCTCGACCGGTGCGTACGCGGGGACGCTCGAGGAGGCCTCGGAAGGGCTCGAGGGCCAGCTCTGGGCCTGACCGTTCCTCACGCTCATCCACGGTTCTCCGGCGTACGCTCGGCGCCGTGACCAGCACCGGAGGCGTCGTACCGGCAGGGCCGACCAAGCCCCGGGTGTTCCCGGCCCACCCGCTGCGCGCCGCGATCGGCATGGCGCTCTTCCTGGCGCTGCTGTGGGTGATCGAGGCGGTCGACCAGTTCGTGTTCGGCGGCTCGCTCGACCAGGACGGCATCGTCGCGCGGCAGGTCGACGGGCTCGACGGGATCCTGTGGGCGCCCCTGCTGCACGTGGGCTGGCAGCACCTCATCGCGAACTCGGTGCCGTTCTTCGTGCTCGGGTTCCTGGTGCTCGCGGGCGGGCTCGGCCAGTTCGTCGCGGTGACGGCGCTGGTGTGGCTGCTCGGGGGCTTCCTCACCTGGCTGACCGGGTACGGCGTCACCGTGGGCGCGTCCGGGGTCATCTTCGGCTGGCTGGCGTTCCTGCTGTTCCGCGGCGTCTTCGCGCGCTCGGCGAAGCACATCGCGCTGGCCGTCGTGCTGCTCCTGGTCTACGGCAGCGTGCTCTGGGGAGTGCTGCCGGGAACCCCCGGCGTCTCCTGGCAGGCGCACCTGTTCGGGGCGCTCGCGGGCGTCCTCGCGGCACGCCTCGTGGCCTCCGCCGACCGCCGGGCACGGCCCGGTAGCCCTCCCACCGGTCCGGTGTCGCCCTCTCCGATCGGCCCGTAGGGTGCGGCCGTGGAATTGATCGTCCTGGGGTGCTCGGGCAGCGGAGCCGGACCCACCTCACCCGCCTCGGGGTATCTCGTGCGGACCCGCGGGACGACGCTCGTGATGGACCTCGGCAACGGCACGTTCGGCACCCTGCAGCGGCACATGGACCCGTTCGAGCTCGACGCCGTCGTCCTCTCCCACCTGCACCCCGACCACTGCGCCGACGTGTCCGGCCTCGTCGTGCACCGCCGCTACCACCCCGACGGGCCGGGCAAGGTGCTGCCGCTGCACGGGCCCAGCGAGTCGGAGGTCCGGCTGGCGGTGGCCTACGCCCCGTCCTCGGACGAGCGCGTCGCCACCGACCTCACCGACGTCTTCGACTACCACGTCTTCGCCGACGGACCGGCCGGCGTCGGCGACATCGCGCTCTCCAGCGCCCCGGTCGACCATCCGTGCGAGGCCTACGGCGTGCGTCTCGAGCACCAGGGGCGCACCCTCGTCTACTCCGGCGACACCGGCCCGTGCCGCAGCCTCGTCGAGCTCGCCGCCGGTGCCGACGTGCTGCTCTGCGAGGCCACCTGGACCGACTCGCCGGACCGGCCGCCCGGCGTCCACCTCTCGGGCACCCAGGCGGGCCAGGTCGCCCGCGAGTCCGGCGCGAAGCGGCTGCTGATCACCCACGTCCCGGCCTGGTACGACGGCGAGGACCTGCTCGCCGAGGCGCGCGAGCAGTACGACGGGCCCACCGAGCTCGTCCGGCCCGACGCGCACTACACCATCTGACCCGGTCTACCGCTCGTCCTGCGGCCCCTCTCTAGGGTGGACGCCCGTGGCACGCAGCGACGGCAGGTCCGACGACGAGCTCCGCCCTATCGAGATCCGCCGCGGGTTCCAACAGCACCCCGCCGGATCCGTCCTCGTCTCCTTCGGCAACACGCGGGTGCTGTGCGCAGCGAGCGTCACCGAGGGCGTCCCGCGGTGGCGCCGAGACTCCGGCCTCGGCTGGCTGACCGCCGAGTACGCGATGCTGCCCTCGGCCACCCACACCCGCAGCGACCGCGAGTCGGTGAAGGGCCGGGTCGGCGGACGCACCCACGAGATCAGCCGGCTCGTCGGGCGCTCGCTGCGCGCGGCGATCGACCTCAAGGCCCTCGGCGAGAACACCATCCAGCTCGACTGCGACGTGCTGCAGGCCGACGGCGGCACCCGCACCGCCGCGATCACCGGCGCCTACGTCGCGCTCGCCGACGCCGTGACCTGGCTCGGGGCCCACAAGCGCCTCGCCGACCCGCAGCCGCTGTCGTGCTCGATCGCCGCGGTGTCGGTCGGCGTCGTCGACGGCCGCGTCCGTCTCGACCTGCCCTACGACGAGGACAGCCGCGCCGAGGTCGACATGAACGTCGTCGCCACCGACGCCGGCACGCTCGTGGAGGTCCAGGGCACCGGCGAGGGCGCCACCTACACCCGTGCGACCCTGGACGCGATGCTCGACTCGGCGCTGGCCGGGATCGCCCGCCTCACCGAGATCCAGGCCGCCGCGCTCGCCGAGCCGTACCCGGGAGAGCTGCCGTGACCAAGGTCCTCCTCGCCACGCGCAACGACGCCAAGCTGGCCGAGCTCCGACGCATCGTGTCCGGCCTCGGAATCGACGTCATCGGCCTGGACGAGGTCGAGCCCTTCGACGAGGCCCCCGAGACCGGCGCGACGTTCGCGGACAACTCCCTGGCCAAGGCCCGCGACGCCGTCGCTGCGACCGGCATGCTCGCCGTCGCCGACGACTCCGGGCTCGCCGTCGACGCGCTGAACGGCATGCCGGGGGTCCTCTCGGCGCGGTGGTCCGGGTCGACGGGAGACCGTCGGGAGAAGGACGCCCGCAACCTCGCGCTGGTGCTCGACCAGATGGCCGACGTCCCCGAGGAACGGCGCGGCGCCGCGTTCGTCTGCGCCGCCGCGGCCGTGCACCCCGACGGGCGCGAGGTCGTCGTCACCGAGCGGTGGCCCGGCCGGCTCATCCGCTCCCCGCGGGGGCTCAACGGCTTCGGGTACGACCCGGCGTTCGTCCCGGAGCGGGAGTCCCGGACCTCGGCCGAGATGTCGCCCGGGGAGAAGGACGCGGTCTCGCACCGGGCCCGGGCGTTCCGGGCGCTCGCCCCGAAGCTGCAGTCGCTGCTGTCGGACTGAGACGCGTGGCCGACCAGTACTTCGCCGAGCAGCCCACCGCGCCGTCGTCGCCGGCGCCGGCGCGGCTCGACGTCGCCGGGCTGTCGTTGACGGTCACCACCGACTCGGGGGTGTTCTCCCGGGGGCGCCTCGACAAGGGCACGCGGGTGCTGCTGGAGCACGTCCCGGAGCCGGAACAGGGCGGGGACCTGCTCGATCTCGGGTGCGGCTGGGGCCCCATCTCGCTGTGGCTCGCGACGGTCCGGCGGCGGTCGACGGTCTGGGCGGTCGACGTGAACGAGCGGGCCCTCTCGCTCGTGCGGGCGAACGCGGAGGCGGCCGGGCTGGGGAACGTCCACGCGTGCCGGCCGGACGAGGTCCCCGACGACGTCGTGTTCGCGGGTATGTGGTCCAACCCGCCGATCCGCTCGGGCAAGGCGGCGCTGCACGAGCTGCTCGCCGAGTGGCTGCCGCGTGTGGCCGGACCGTCGTACCTCGTCGTCGCGAAGAACCTCGGGTCGGACTCGCTGGCGCGGTGGTTGGGCGAACAGGGGTACTCGGCGTCGAGGTTGTCGTCGAACGCGGGCTTCCGCGTGCTGGAGGTCCGCTCTGCTGTAGAGGAGTGAGGCGTGGTCGCGGTCGAGCGCAACGGGTCCGGACCGGCGGTGCTCTGCCTGCACGGCTGGCCCGGCGGACCGTCGGACTACCGGCTGCTCTCGCCGCTGCTGGCCGCGGAGGCCGACGTCGTCGTCCCGCACCTGCTCGGCTACGCCGACTCCTTCGAGCCCGCGGACGCCCAGCGCCCGCCGTCGGACTTCGGGCGTGACGCCCAGGTGCGGATGCTCGTCGAGCTGATCGACTCGCTGGGGCTGGAGCAGCCCGTCGTCGTCGGGTACGACGTCGGCGCGACGCTGGCGGTGACGTTGGGCCGCACGATCCCGGAGCGGCTGCGCGGCATCGTCGTCGGGAACACCCTCGCTCCGTCGCAGTTCGGCGCGTGCGCGCTCGACGACGACCACCGGGCCGAGTTCTGGTACCAGGACTTCCACCAGCTGTCGGTCTGCTCGCAGCTGTGCGACGGCAACCCGGCCGCCGTCCGCAGCTACCTGCAGCACTTCTGGTCGCACTGGGGGAACCGGTCGGACGCCGAGCTCACCGAGGAGCTCGTCGAGGAGTACTCGCGGCCGGGGGCGTTCACGGCGGCGTTGAACTGGTACCGGTCGGGGTCGGCGACGCTGGCGACGGCGTTGTCGTTGCGGGGCGCGGCGGAGCTGCCGCCGCCGGTGCAGGTCCCGACGACGGTGCTGTGGGGCGTGCAGGATCCGCTCTACCCGCGGCGGTTCGCTGAGTCGCTCGACGAGCTGTTCCCGCAGGGGTCGGTGCGGGTGCTCGACGGCGTCGGGCACTTCACCCCGCTCGAGGCGGCGGCGGAGATGGCGGAGGCGGTGCGGGACTTCCTGCAGGAGAAGTAGTGGTGACGCCCGGCGCGTCACCCGTTCATCGAACACGTGGTCGACTACCGTTGACGCATGCCACGTCAACGCTCCTGGACCGACGATCAGCTCCGCGAGGCCGTCGCCGCCAGCACCACCTTCGCCGAGATCTATCACCACCTCGGGCTCCGGCCCGGCAAGTACGAGGTCATGGAGACGTTGCTCGAACGTCTGCACATCGACTCGTCGCACATCGCTCGTCGACCGCAGCTCCGTCGGAAGGTGAGAGCTTGGACCGACCAGGACCTGGCGGCCGTTGTCGCGCGAGTCAACACCCTCAGCGACGTCCTGCGTGAACTCGGCTACCGGCCGAGTGGCGGCATGCATCGCTTCATGACGGCTCGGATCAAAGCTCTCGAACTCGACACGTCGCACTTCGTCGGTCGGGGTTCGATGGCCGGGAAGCGGTTCCCCGGTCAGCGGCGCCCACTGGAGGACCTGCTCGTGGAGGGATCGACCGTGACGTCGGCCAAGCTCCGGGCTCGCTTGATCGACGCCGGGTTGAAGGACGCGCGCTGCGAGCGCTGCGGCCTCTCGGAGTGGCAGGGCAAGCCGCTCCCGCTGCAGCTGGACCACATCAACGGTGACCACACCGACAACCGGTTGGAGAACCTCCGTATCCTCTGCGGCAACTGCCACTCGCAGACGGACACATGGTGCTCCCGAGGACGGAGGCCGTAGGCCAAGCGGCAGAGCCGGCGTAGCCCAATTTGGCAGGAGGCCCCGGAATTAGGCTCCGGACAGTGTGGGTTCGAGTCCCACCGCCGGCACTCAGAGCTCCAGATCGCGCAGCAGCCGGCCCACGTGGCCGGTCGCCTTCACGCCGTACTGCGCGTCCTCGATCTTCCCCTCGGCGTCGACCAGGAACGTCGAGCGGATGACGCCCATGGAGGTGCGGCCGTACATCGTCTTCTCGCCCCATGCGCCGTAGGCCTGCATCGCCGTCTTGTCCGGGTCGGAGAGCAGCGGGAACGTCAGCCCCTGGTCGGCGCGGAACTTGGCGAGCTTCTCCGGCTTGTCGGGTGAGATGCCCACGACGGAGATCCCGGCGTCGTTGAAGGTCGCGAGGTTCTCGGTGAAGTCGCAGGCCTCCTTCGTGCACCCCGGCGTGCCGGCGGCCGGGTAGAAGTACACGATGACGCGTCGGCCGCGGTGGTCCGCGAGCGACACCGTCTCGCCCGTGTCGGAGGTGAGGGAGAACTCCGGGGCAGCGTCACCCGGGGTCAGACGGTTATCGGTGGCCACGGGCGGGCAGGATACCGCTGACATGTGATCGCCGACCGTGCGGCGCGTCGTCGCCGACCCGTGCGGACGGGGCGTGACGATGCGGCCACGATGGGCGGCCAGCAGGCAACGGGCTGCGTCGACGAACAGCACGGCGACCGGCAACGGCACCGCCGGACGGGACAGGACGAGGGAGGCTCCGTGGCACGCGACCCGGACACCATCGAGCGGGAGATCGAACAGGCGCGGGAGGCGCTGGCCGGGGCGCTCGACGAGCTCTCGGACCGGGCCAGCCCGCAACGGCTCAGCGAGCACGGCAAGGAGATCGCGGCCGAGAAGTGGGCCGACCCGAAGATCAAGTACGGCGTGATCGCAGCGGGCGCGGTGCTCGGCCTCCTGATCCTGCGCAAGCTGCTCAAGTAGGGCACGACCGGCTGATCGCACGGCTGTGGGCGGGTGCCCCGAGGTGATAGGAACCTCGGGACGCCCGCCCTTCGTCGTAACAGGACAGCTCGGAGGTCTCCCACCGTGTCGACGCCGTCGTCGCAACTCACCTCTGCGGCCCAGCGCTTCCGCGCGGCCCGCGACCTCCTCGTCGAACGGCAGACCGACTACGACGCCGCCCGCCGCGACTTCGCGTGGCCCGATCTCGACGAGTTCAACTGGGCGCTCGAGCACTTCGACCCGATCGGGGCGGACCCGGCCTCGGCCGACCGGCCGGCGCTGTGGATCGTCGAGCAGGACGGGAGCGAGGGGAAGTACTCGTTCTCGGAGATGACGCGGCGGTCCAACCGCGTGGCCAACTGGCTGCGCTCGCAAGGCGTCGGCCGTGGCGACCGGATCATCCTGATGCTCGCGAACCAGGTCGAGCTCTGGGACACGATCCTGGCCACGATGAAGCTCGGCGCGATCCTCATCCCGTCGACGCCGATGCTCGGCGCGGCCGACCTGCGCGACCGCATCGACCGGGGCGCCGCCAAGCACGTCGTGGTGCGCGACGCCGACGTCGACAAGTTCGACGACGTCCCCGGCGAGTACACGCGCATCGCCGTCGGACCGGCCACCCCCGAGGGCTGGCTGGACTTCGCCGAGGCGGACTCGTGGTCGGAGACCTTCGAGCCCGACGGCCCGACCAAGGCGTCGGACACGCTGCTGCTCTACTTCACCTCGGGCACCACGTCGAAGCCCAAGCTCGTGCAGCACACGCACGTGTCCTACCCCGTGGGGCACCTCTCGACGATGTACTGGATCGGGCTCGAGCCGGGCGATGTCCACTGCAACATCTCCTCGCCCGGCTGGGCCAAGCACGCGTGGTCGAACGTCTTCGCGCCGTGGTGCGCCGAGGCGACGATCTTCATCTACAACTACTCGCGCTTCGACGCCGACGCGATGCTGAAGACGCTGGTCGACAAGGGCGTCACGACCTTCTGCGCGCCCCCGACGGTGTGGCGGATGCTCATCCAGGCCGACCTGAGCCGCTGGCAGGTGCCGATGCGGGAGCTGGTCGGTGCCGGGGAGCCCCTCAACCCCGAGGTCATCGAGCAGGTCCGCGACGCCTGGGGCCTGACGATCCGCGACGGGTTCGGTCAGACCGAGTCGTCGCTGCAGATCGCGAACACGCCCGGGCAGCCGGTGAAGGACGGCTCGATGGGACGGCCGCTGCCGGGCTTCGAGATCGCGCTGGTCGATCCGGTCAGCGGCGCGGTCGGCGACGAGGGCGAGATCTGCGTCGACCTGTCGAAGCGGCCGGTCGGGCTGATGGTCGGGTACGCCGACGACGACGAGCGCAACGCCGAGGTCATGCGCGGCGGCTACTACCACACCGGCGACGTCGGGGCCCGTGACGCCGACGGCTACATCACCTACGTCGGCCGCTCCGACGACGTGTTCAAGGCGTCGGACTACCGCATCTCGCCGTTCGAGCTCGAGAGCGTGCTGCTCGAGCACGAAGCGGTGGCCGAGGCTGCCGTCGTGCCCTCGCCGGACCCGCTCCGCCTGGCCGTTCCGAAGGCCTACGTCGTGCTCGCCCGGGGCTGGGAGCCCGGAGAGAAGGCCGCGCGGGCGATCCTCGAGTACGCCCGCGAGCAGCTCCCGGCCTACAAGCGGGTGCGCCGTCTGGAGTTCGCGGAGCTTCCGAAGACGATCTCGGGGAAGATCCGGCGGGTCGAGCTGCGGACCCGGGAGACCGACCTGCGCTCGGACCCGGCCGGCGGCGCGGCCCCCGAGGGTGAGTGGTCGGACGAGTCGCTGGGCCTGCGGTCGTCGTCGTGAACTTCGCGTTCGACGTGGTGCCGAGGTACGCCGAGATCGACCAGCAGGGCGTCGTCTTCTTCGGGCACTACCTGACGTGGTGCGACGAGGCGTTCGCGGCCTTCCAGGAAGCGGTCGGCTACCCGTACCCGGACATGATCACGGACGGAGTCGACGTCCAGGTGGTGCACGCGGAGCTCGACTACGGCGCCGCGGTGCGTTGGGGCGACGCGGTGCTCGTCGTGGTGGAGAGCGAGAAGGTCGGGACGACGTCCCTGACGACGCGCTTCTCCATCCGGCGGTCGGCGTCGGCGGGGGAGACCTGGACGGACGCCGTGACCGTGCGGCTGGTGCACGTCTGCGTGGACGCCTCCGCGTTCACGAAGATGCCGGTGCCGGAGCGGTTGGCCTTGGGGTTGGCAGGCTCGCGAAGCTGATTCGTGTTGCCGCGTCGTTCTGCACCGTTCGGCCTCGGACGGGCGGTTCGGTCGTCTAGTTTGCGGAGCATGAGTGCTCCGGTGCCGCCGCCCGCCCCGGGGTCGCCGCCGCCGGTCCAGGCGTCCGACCCCGCCCGCCTGACCGACGGTCAGGTCCTCCCGCGGCAGGTCGTGGCCATGCCGACGGGCGGGTCGTTCACCGTCGACCTCGAGCGCGCTCCCCAGACCCTCCGCGACCTGACCGCGGCGCGGGACGAACTCCGTGACCTCGTGACGGAAGCCCAACGTCTCGGGAAGGTCGACCCGAGCTCCGCCGACGACGTTAGCCGCGATGCGGCGACGTTGTTGGGAGCAGTTGCAGACGGCGGTGACGGCTCGCTGGTGAATGCGCTCAACGCAGGAGTCCAACGGCTGGATTCGTTGATCAACGCGATCAAGAGCGAGCTGCGGAGCTACTCCCGTACAGAAGAGCAGGGGCATCGAGGCTTTGATGCGACCAGCGCGTAGGGCGCTCCTCGCGGTTGCCTCGCTGATGGTTCTTCTCGGTGCCTGCAGCGCCAAGTCGAACCCTCCGTCCGGTCCCGTACCGACCTCGCCCCAGCACGGCGCGCCCGTCGTGGCTAACCCGCGCGACGGCTCAGCTTTCGCGGATACTCCGTGTGCCCTGCTCTCGCCTAGCGAGGTAGCCCGGCTCGGGCTGGGAACCCAGGGACGCCAGCGCACAACAGTTGATGTGCAGGAGTGCGACTGGCGCTCGGAGTCGCAAGAGCTCGCGTTGTACGTCGACCCCAAGCGAGACCTCCTCGCCGATACTTACAGGACGTGGCGTGGAGTGCTCTCACCAACAACCGTCGAGGGGATGCCCGCTGCACGCCAGAAGAGCGGGCACGGTGAGTTCAACACGTGCACCGTGACGACGGGTCTCGGCCCGCACCAGGCTCTCGAAGCGACTTGGTTCGGTGTGGGTGAACCTGGGCCAGGGAATGATGCGTGCGAGTTCGCGGAGCAGGCCACGGCGCTCGTGATCCGCAAGCTCCCGCCCCAGCGTTGAGTCCAGCAGAAGCCCCGACCGGTGGTCAGGGTTTCTCACGCGACGACCGGGCTGGGCCCATCTCGCCGCCGTCTCGGATGAAGATCTGAACTTCGTGCGCGAGTCGCATCGAATCTTGCGCGTGTCGCTCCCGAAGAGTCGATCAAGGTCATAAGGAGTCGAGCCGGCGACGGCGCCGAGTGGCCTCAGACATCCCATGGTCTTGGGTGTCAAGCTGCGGTCGGTGTCCGATGGGCCCAGGCGGTGGTCTCGTCATAGGCGGTGCGGGTCTTGAGGCAGCCGTGCAGGATGCCGATGAGGCGGTTGCCGAGCTGGCGCAGCGCGGCGTGGTGGCCGACCTTGCGGGCGCGGAGTTGGTCGTAGTAGGCGCGGGCGCCCGGGGAGGCGCTCAGGGCGCAGAACGCCCACTGGTGGACCGCGTCACCGAGACGACGATTGCGGGCGTAGCGGGCCAGCACCACGAGCTTGCGCCCGGAGGCGCGGGTGATCGGGGAGGTGCCGGCGTAGTTGCGGCGGGCCCTGCCGTCGCGGTAGCGGAGGGGGTCGTCGCCGAACTCGCCGAGCACTCGGGCGCCCAGCACGACCCCGAGACCCGGCTGGCTGAGGTAGATCTCAGCGTTCGGGTGCTGGGAAAAACCCTGTTCCACCACCTGCCCGAGGGTGGGGATCTGGGTGTTCAGCGTGGTGATCAGCTGGACCTGGGTGGCTGCGATCGCGGCGTAGGCGGTCTCGATCGCGGCGGGCTGGGCCAGGGCGGGGGCGCGTAGCGCGGCCTGGATCGCCTCGGCCTTGGCCTCCCAGTTGCGGCGCCGCCCGCGGGCCAGGACCGCCATGATCTTGCTGCGGGACAGCTGCCGGGCTCGCTCGGGGGTTCCGGCACGTTGGAGCAGCTCGAGGGCGTCGGCGTCGACGAGTTCGAGCCCACCGGCGGCCACCGCGTCAAGCATCGCCGGGAAGTACTCGCGCAGCACCTGGCGCAGCCGCTGCAGCTGGCGGGTCCGGTCCCAGATCAGCGACTGGTGCGAGCGAGCGGTCAACTTCATGCCCTCGACCAGATCGCTGTCCCCGGCCACCGGGCGGTGATGATCCCGGTCGAGCCGCACGATCTCGGCGAGCACGTGCGCGTCCCCGGGATCGGACTTCGCCCCCGAGGTCGAGTGCCGCTCGCGATACCGAGCCGCCGACATCGGATTGATCGCGAACACCTCGTAGCCCGCGGCGACCAGCGCGACCACCCACGGGCCACGGTCGGTCTCGATCCCCACGATCACCTGCCCCGCGGCGAGCAGCCCGGTCGCAGGATCGCGGGCGTCATCATCGAGATGTTCGGCGATCAACTCGTGCAGTCGGGCCATCCCGACCGCGCCCTCGGGCAGCTTCGCCCGCGCCAGCCGGCGGCCCGCCTCGTCGAGGACCTCGATGTCGTGGTGATCTTCGGCCCAGTCATCTCCGACGAACAGCATCACAGCCCCTCCGAACAACCCGTGCCGGCAACGTTCGGCAGCGTGGAGCAGACCAGCCGCGACCTAATGGTCAAGTGCTCACCGCACCGCACACGGCGAGACGGGGCACGGCATCCCATCAGCGGTTCAAGGTCCGCTCACGACCGGTGGGCGCACGATCTGAGGCTAGAGCTGATCACCACTCGGGCCAGGCGAGTGCTGACCCACCGGCCGCTACCGGCACCGAGCCTTCCACGGAAGCCCCGGTAGCCCCCATTAGGCCAGCGGTCGGCGTGGGTGGCGTCGGACGGAGTGTATGGCGGGACCTCTCGTGGCGTACTCGCTCGTCAGTCGCCGATCAGCCTCGCCGAGCGGGCACCTGGAGGGGTCGGACCGATGTCGCGAGCCCTCCAAGTGCCGGGTGATCACCGAGCGCGAAGCGCGAACGGCAGGATCGAGCCACGGAGCAGCGCCGGCCCGTCGATCGACGTCAGCGACGGGAACCGCGAGAGCCGCGACGTCGCCAGCGCGATCGGGTCGTCCACGGGGTCCAGCCGGCCGGTGAGGTAGGCCCACTCGTGCTCGTCCGAGCAGTACGGCAGCACCGTCGGGAACACCTCGGAGAACCGTCCGACCATCCGCGCCAACGTGTCGTTCCGCCACATCGTCGGACACCCGGCCTGGGAGCACACCGCCCCGCCCGGCGCGAGGACCGACGCACAGCGCTGCAGGAAGGGTGTGCCGTAGAGCCGCGCGTGCTGGGCGGGGTCGTCGACCTCGACGGGCTCGTCGGGCAGGTCGACGATCACGACGTCGTAGCGGTCGCCACGGGCTGCTGCGTCCGCGAGGAACTGCCAGCCGTCGGCGTAGTGCACCTGAACCGGGCCGGAGCCGAACTCGGCCGCCTCGAGCTCCGCCGGCGAGTAGCCGTAGGGCAGCAGCTCGGCGCAGCGGCGGACGCACTCGGCGTCGATGTCGACGTGGTCCACGTGCTCTGCTCCGGCGGCGACCGCGAGCTGGGACACGACACCCTCGCTCGACCCCACCACGAGCACCCGCGATACCGAGTCCGCGAGCAGCAGCGGCGGGACGGCGAGGGCCTCGTGGTAGGTCAGCTGGGTGGCCTCGGTGGACTGCCGCTCGCCGTCGCAGAACAGCGAGATCCCCTGCGCGGTGCGGGCGACGATCATGTCCTGCCACGCGGTCCGGCCGCGCCAGAGCACCTCGTCGATCCGCCAGCGGCGCCGCATCCCGGCCGCGAGCGGCTCGTCGACCTCGCGCTGCCCGACGACGTCGGGAGCCAGCCCCGCCCCGCGCGCCACGATCTGCGCCCTGACCTCGACCGCCCCGACCTCACGCCCGAGCACCTCGACGATCCGCTCCGGGTCGGCGTGCTCCCCGCAGGTGAAGACGTCCACGAACGCCGCGCCGGCCTCGGGGTAGGCGTGCACCGAGGCGTGCGACTCGGCGAGCAGCGCGAGCACCGTCGTGCCCTGCGGTTCGAACCGCCGGGTGACGACGTCGAGGGTGGTCGCCCCGCAGTCGTCCAGCGCAGTGCGCAGCGCGCAGGCGACGGCGGCGTCGTCGGCGAGGAGCGCGGCCGGGACGCCGCGGAGCTCGGCGAGCACGTGGCGCCCCGCGAAGGAGGCGGCGGTCGTGGGGGAGGGGCAGGGTGCGGAGGTCGTCAACCGGTCTCCCGGGGCGCGTGGTCGGGGGCGGGGTGGATGACGGTCGGCAGCGGCGGGAGGCCGTTGAAGCCGACCGAGGCATAGCTGGCGGTGTAGGCACCCGCGCCGAGGAACTCGACGACGTCGCCGGGGGCCAGGTCGAGGGGGAGCCGGACGTCGGCGTGGCGGTAGAGGACGTCGTCGCCGTCGCAGGTCGGACCGGCGAGGACGACGGGGCCGCGCGCAGCGCCCGGCGGGTGCCCGGGCGTGCGCAGCCGGTACACGATCATCTCGCCCTCGGTCTCGGCGAGGCCCTGGTAGCGCCCGACGTCGAGGTAGACCCACCGGCGGCCCGCGCGCTCGGTCACGAGCACGACCTCCGCGACGAGCACGCCCGCGTCGGCGACGAGGACTCGTCCCGGTTCCGCGACCAGGTGCGGGCGCCAGGTCCCGACGCCGGGCACCGCGGCGTGGGCGGCCAGGGCGCCGCGGATCGCGTCGGCGCAGGCCGTGAGGTCGGGGACCGGGCCGGCACCGTGGCGCGTCGGGAACCCGCCCCCGACGTTCAGCTCGGCGACCGGGGCGCCGAAGCGCTCGACCGCCCGGGTGGCGGCGGCGATCCCCCGACGCCAGGCATCCGGGTCGGTCTGCTGCGACCCGGGGTGGAAACCGAGGCCGTGCGGGTGCAGGCCGGCGGCGCGGGCCCGGGCAAGCAGGGCCGCGGCCCCGTCGGGGGTCACCCCGAACTTGCCGGCGAAGGGGGTGGCCGAGCCGTCGTCGTCGACGCCGAGGCGGACGGTCACGGCGGCGCCGGGGGCGAGGCGGGCGAGGAGGTCGACATCGTCGGTGGCATCGGTGGTGAAGCGGGTCACGCCCGCGGCCACCGCGGCCCGGACGTCGGCGGGCTTCTTGACGGGGTTGCCCCAGCTCATCCGCGCGGGGGCGATGCCCGCGAGCAGGCAGGCGTCGAGCTCCCCGACGCTCGCGAGGTCGACGCTCGCGCCGAGGCCGGCAAGCAGCGCGAGCACCTCGGGATGCGGATTCGCCTTGACGGCGTAGGCGACCTCGGCCTCGGGCAGGGCCTCACGGAACGCGCGGAATGCGCGGGCGACCGCGGGGAGATCCAGCTCCAGTCGGGGAGTGGCCGTCACCCGATCGTCGGAGTCGGCGGGCGGTTCGGCGACACGTCCGTGTGGCGGCGCGGCCCGCTGTGCACCCACGGCTCCCATCGTGCCCGGTGTGGTCTCCCGGGATGCACGAAACGGCTGACCTGAGACGTATCGGACGCGTAGCCTCTGGATCTCTCGGCCCAAATGGGACGGGGGAGGCGGATCGGGGAGAGAGTGGGACAGGTATGCCTTCGGGCTCCCTGAACGGATGGGGGACTGACCGTCGTCGACGGAGGTGGCCGCGCTGGTCGGCCCGGAGCGCGGCGGTCACCGGACTGTTCGCGGTGGCGATCCTCGCGGCAGCGCTCGGCGTCGGCCGCACCGTCGTCGCGCCCGCCGGGCCGGGCGAGGCCGCGGGGACGGCGGGTACCTCACGCGCGCTCGGGAGCGACACCCCGGCCGCGACGTCGGACGCCGGCACCACTCCGGGCTACGGCGCCGTCCCGGGCTACGGCCCGGCGACCGGCGGTTCCGGGACGAGAGGCTCCGGCTCACCGCCGCCCGGCGCCGACCTGGGGACGGCGGCTCCGGCGCCCCCGGGCGGCTCGGCGGCTCCGGCGCCCGGGGCGGCGTCGGGCGGCCCGGATGCGGCGAGCTCCGACGACGCCCTCGCCCCGCCGCTGACGCCCATTCCGCTGCCCGGTGCCCGGCCCCTCGGCAGTGCCCCGGCCCCGGCGTCGAGCACCCCGTCGGGGTGGGAGCCGGCGCTGGCCCCGGTCGTGCCCGGCGGCCCGTCGTCGCCCGCGCCCGCTCCGTCCGCCGAGCGTGCCGAGACCGAGTCGCCCCTCGTCCCCATCGTGCCGCCGGGGGGCCGGGCCTCGAGCCCGGCCCCGCCGACGGTGGCCGCGCCGCCGCGAGTCCAGGACCTGCCGGGCCAGGTGCTCGGCGGGGTCCTGCCGGACCGGGGGCGTGCCGAGCGGGGTGGGGCGGGCGGGACCGCGCCGACGGCCCACGCGCCGAAGGTCGACGCCCCGAAGAAGGTCGACGCCCCGAAGAAGGCCCACTCGCCCGCGAAGGAGGCCCCGAAGGCCGAGGCGCCGAAGGTGGACCTCCCGAAGGCCGAGGTGCCGACGGTCGGCGGGTCGAAGGCCGACACGTCGAAGAAGGGCGAACCCGGCCGGGGGGCGGCGAACCAGCACGACGGCGCCGGTGAGTCCCGAACCCCCGACGTCGCGGTGCCCGCCGTCGCCCCCGAGGGCTGGCCGATCCCGATGCTCGGCCCGAGCAGCTCCGACCCGCCGTCGTCCTCGGCGTCGCCGTCGTCGGCGGACCTGCCCGGCGAGGCGACCGCGACCGGCACTGGGTCGACCCTCGCGCCGGGCACCGGCGGGAAGGACTCGCCCCTGGCTCCGGGCAACAAGGGGAGGACGGGGTCGGGAGCGCAGCCCGACGGCTGGCCGATCCCGACCCTCGGCCCGCCGTCGACCGACGCGCCCTCCGGGTCGTCGGACTCCATCACGACGGCCAGCGGGGCCGTCCCGACCGGGTCGGCCGCGCCGCGGGTCACGACGTCCCCGGACGGCAACTCCTCGACCGAGACCGATCCGTCGACCGGTGTCGTGAGCACCCGCGCCCGGGCGGTCGACCCCTCGACGGGCGCGGTCACGACGCGCTCGACGCGGACCGACCCGTCGGACCGCTCGCGGACGACACAGGTCACGAGGCGCTCGGCGGACGCCTCCGCGGTGGAGGTCACGACCACGCGGGAGTCGACGGACGACACCGACGCGGCGGACCGGTCAGCGTCGAAGGACACGTCGACGTCGAAGGACTCTGCCGGGGCGAAGGACCCGACCGTGGCAGAGGACTCGGCCCCCGCGACGGGCTCGACGGGCGCGGAGGCCACACCGGAGTCCTCGGCGGCGGGCGGCAGGTCGGCTGACGGCAGCACGGCGGCGGGCTCGAAGTCCTCGGCGCCCTCGAAGTCAGCGTCGTCGAAGGCGCCGTCGACGAAGTCCTCGTCCTCGAAGTCCTCGTCCTCGAAGTCGTCGGGGTCGACGTCCTCCTCGTCCGGCTCGAAGAAGTCGACGTCCTCGGTGAAGTCGACGACCTCGAAGGGCTCGGACGGGTCCACCGTCCGGGAGACGACGACCTCCGACGGCGACGGCAACAAGGTGACCCGCAAGAGCGTCACGAGCTCCGACGGCGGCTCGAAGACGACCTACACCGCGCAGTCCTCGGACGGGAAGAAGGTCGACTACTCCGACACGTCCAGCCAGTCGTTCGCGGGGACGTCAGGCACCGGGGGATGGTGGTCACGGCTCTGGACGTGGTGAGGCCGGCCGTCGTCGGGTATCCGCCCCGATGGCCGCCCCGGCACGATCCGCGTCGGGCCGCGAGGCCCGTCTCCACCGGCCCTGGGTCCCCCGCCACGTCCGCGTGACCCGCTCAGCACAGGAGCACCCGCACGCCGCCGAGGTCGTCCGGCGCTGCGAGGCGCTCGGCGCCACCGACATCGAGCTGCTCACGGGCGACCGCATCACCGGCGCGCGCGGCGAGACCGAGCGCGAGACCTACGCGCGGGCCAAGGCGACCCTCGCCGTCGTCGTGAGCCCGGACTCCGCCCGCAAGCTCGACCCGATCCCGCCGAGCGCGGACTGGCGGGTCGACCTCGCGCGCGGGTGCCCGGCGCACTGCCAGTACTGCTACCTGACGGGGCCGCCGATCACCCGGGTCTACGCCGACCTGGACCGGATCCTCGCGAACCTCGACGGCTACGTCGGGCACGGCAACGTCACCTCGACCAACGAGGCCCGCGCTCACGAGGGGACGACGTTCGACCCGCCTCGAGATGGACCCCGAGCAGCGTCGCACCAAGCGGGGCCGCTTCGGGTCGGTGAAGCACGTCTACCCCGACGACGTCATGGGCGCGCTGCGCGGCCACGTCACCGGGCTGATCGACGACCTGCTCCCGGACGCGGGCCTGCTCTACTGGACGTGACGTCGGGGTACAGACGGCCCATGCCGCTGCCGCCCCCCGGGCCTGACGCCCACGTCCTCGTCACCGGCGCCTCCTCCGGGATCGGCGCCGCCATCGCCCGGGCCCTCGCCGGGCGCGGCTACCCCACCCAGCTCGTGGCGCGCCGCGAGGAGGCCCTCCGCGAGCTCGCCGCCGAGCTGCGCGGGCTCTCCGGGCTCACGGCCGAGGTGCACGCCGCCGACCTGGGCAGCGACGAGGGCCGCGACACGGTGCGCCGGCTGGTGCTCGACGACGAGCGCGTGCTCGGCGTGGTCAACGCCGCGGGCTACGGCGTGACGGGACGGGTCGCTGACCTCGCCGACGACGAGGGCCGCGCGAAGCTCGACGGCCTCGTGCGGCTCAACGTGCTCGCGCTGCACGACCTCTCGGTGGCCGCGGTCGGCGCGCTCGTGCACCGGGCCCGGGCGAGCCGACGGCCCGGCGCCATCCTCAACGTCTCGTCGATCACCGCGTTCCAGCCGCTGCCCGGGTGGCGAGCTACGCGGCGAGCAAGGCGTTCGTGCAGTCCTTCTCGGAGGCGGTGCACGCCGAGCTGCACGGCACCGGGGTCAGCCTCACCACGCTGAGCCCCGGCCTCACGCGGACCGGGTTCGCCGACGCCGCCGGCACCGACGCCTTCGACACCGCGCCCGACCTCGTCGTCGGGGGGGCCGCCGACGTCGCCGAGGCCGGGGTCGCCGCCATGGCCGCCGGCCACCGCAGCGTCGTGCCCGGCCTGGTCAACCAGCTCAGTGCCGCCGGTGGGCGGCTCGCCCCGCGCACGCTGCTGCTGCCGGCGCTCAACACGGCCATGGACTGGTTCACCTGATCCGGCTGCGATGATCGTCCCCGTGGCCGTCACCGCAGAGGACCTGCAAGCCCGCAGCGAGGAGTTCGCCGAGTTCTGGCGCGAGTACCACCTCGCGACTCTGACAACGCTGCGCCGTGACGGCAGCCCGCACGTGGTGGCGGTCGGGGTGACCCTCGACCTCGACACGGCGACCGCCCGCGTCATCACCCGGCGCGGGAGCCAGAAGGTCGCCAACGTCCGCCGGGCCGAGGGCTCGCCCGACGGCGGGGCGCGGGTCGCGGTCAGCCAGGTCGACCGGGGCCGGTGGTCGACGCTGGAGGGGATCGCGGTCGTGCGGGAGGACCGCGAGTCGGTCGCCGACGCCGAGGCCCGCTACGCGGCCCGCTACCGCACGCCCCGGCCGAACCCGGAGCGGGTGGTCATCGAGATCGCGCTGACCCGGGTCCTCGGGAGTCGGTGACCCCTCACGACGACCTCGGGTGGGTCAGGTCGTAGACCGTGGTCCCGCCGACCGTGGTCGCGGCGAAGTGCTGCTTCACCCACGCCGTGATCTGCACGGTGTCGTCGCTCCCGCCGGTGTCGGGGACCTCGGAGAGGCCCTCGCCCACGAAGTAGTGGACCTGGTCGGAGGCGACGAGCGCCTGGAACTGCGCGAGCGTCGGGGAGGGGTCGGTCCCGTTGAAGCCGCCGAGCGGCATCACGGGTGCCCCGCTGGCGAGCTGGTAGCCCGCCGCGGCCATCGAGCCGGCCGTCGCCGCGACCCACGTGTGGCCCGCCGCGCCGGCCTGCAGGAACGCCGCCAGCTCCGCCGACGGGTTCGAGGCCTGCAGCAGCGCCATCGCCCCGCCCGGGCCGCCGCGCGCGCCACCGGGGGAGCCGGTGGCGCCACCCTTGCCACCGGCCGGGGCCACACCGGTCGTGCCCTGGCCCGTGCCGCGCTGACCGCCCTGGCCACCCGGACCGCCCTGACCCGGGGCCCCCTGACCCGGCCCGCCGAACCCGCCCCGGTGGCCGTGCCCGCCGCCGAGCCCGCCGAACCCGGACGAGGGACCCGCCGTCGGGATGATCTCGGTGTGGGCCGTGCTCGCGGTCTGCACGGCGTAGGCCGCCGACCCGCCGAAGGCCGCGACGAGCGACGTCGCGAGCACCGCCGCCGTCACCACCCGCCGCATCCCGGCCCGCACCGGCCCGGCGACGACGAGGCCGACCGCGGCCACGAGGCCCGTGACGAGCACGACGGCGCGCAGCCAGGGCACGAACTCGGGCGTCTCGCGCAGCAGCCACCACGACCACAGCGCCGTCACCGCCACGGCGACCGCCAGCACCCACCGCGGCCAGCCGACCCACCGGGCCCGCCACAGCTCGACCACCCCGACGGCGGCCAGCGCCGCGACCCACGGGGCGAGGGCGATCGAGTAGTAGGGGTGGATGATCCCGGCCGCGAGGCTGAAGACCCCACCGGTCACCAGGAGCGACCCGCCCCAGAGCAGCACCCCGGCGCGCCGCCTGTCGGTGCGCACCGCCCGGCCCACGAGGACGAGCAGCGCCACCGCGAGCACCAGGGCGGCCGGGAGGAGCCACGAGACCTGGTTCGCCATCGAGCCGGTGAACAGCGCCGACCAGGAGTCCGTGGACGTGGCACCGCCCACGCCGCCGCCCCCGCCGGGCGGGGGACCGCCGGCGAACCCCGCGCCGGGCCCGCCGCCGACACCTCCCGGGGCGCCACCGAAGCCACCGCCGCCCCCGCCGGCGAGCTGGCCGGTCTCGTCGCCGGTCAGCCGCCCGGCACCGTTGTAGCCGAACGCCAGCTCGAGGACGTTGTCGGTCTGCGAGCCCCCGACGTAGGGCCGCGACGACGCCGGCCACAGCTGCACGACCGCGACCCACCAGCCGGCCGAGACGAGTAGCGAGCCGGTCGCGGGCAGCAGCGCGAGCAGGCGCCGCCGCCACGTGCCCGGCCCGGCGACCAGGTGCAGCGTCAGGAACGCCGGCAGCACGAGGAAGGCCTGCAGCGACTTCGTCAGGAACCCGGTGCCGACCAGCGCGGCCGCGAGCACCAGCCACCACGTCGAGGCCCGCGTCGAGGCGGCGTCGACCGAGCGCACCATCGCGTAGGCGCCGGCGACGAGCAGCAGGCACAGCAGCGCGTCGGGGTTGTCGAACCGGAACATCAGGACGGCGACCGGCGTGACCGCCAGCGCCGCGCCCGCGAGCAGCCCCGCGACCGGCCCGGACCAGCGCCGCACCGCACCGGTGAACAGGCCCACCGTCCCGACGCCCAGGAGCGCCTGCGGCGCCAGCACCGACCACGACGAGAGCCCGAACAGCCGCACCGAGAGGCCCATCACCCACAGCGAGGCCGGCGGCTTGTCCACCATGATCGAGGCGGGCGCATCGGACGCGCCGAATAACCAGGCCTTCCAGCTCTGCCCACTGGCCTGCGCGGCGGCCGCGTAGAAGGCGTTGCCCCAGCCCGAGGCCGAGAGGTCGACCAGGTAGAGCACCGCCGTCCCGGCCAGCAGCACCCCGAGCGCGGGCACGTACCAGTGCGGCGGTCGCCCGCGGTCGTCCGGCGCCGGGCGCGACACGGGCGCGGTCGGCGGGTCGGGGGTCGGGGGCGTGGGTCGCCGACCGGTCAGCAGGCTCATGACGCCGAGGGTGCGCAGCCGGGGTGATCACCGGGTTTGCCGGGACTGTGGGCCGCCTGTGCGTCGGGGCAGGGTCGCTCGTGGACCGGCTCAGCGGGCGAGGTCGGTCCGCCGGTCCCTGGCGGTCTTCATCCCGCCGAACAGGATGATCGACGCTGCGATCGCGATCATCACGACCATCAGACCGAACGTTCCGCGGGGACCGAAGGCCGCCAGCCCCGCCACGACGATGTAGGGCTGAACCGTGCCACGAGGTGGCCCAGGCCGTCACCGATATATGCCGGAAGCCCTCGCCCGGGTGGGGAACACCTCCGAGGTGTACGCCTACAGCTGATCCAGCCGCGGGGCAGCTCTGAGGCTTCCCGGCGCGCCTACGTCTCCAGCGGGCCGAGCTCCGCGACGAAGGCGTCCAGGAAGTCCTCCCAGCGCGGCGGGGCGGCGGCGGGCCGCACCACGAACTTCGTGATCCCGCCCTCGACGAACTCGCCGACGAGCCGCCGCGCCTCCGCCCAGTCCCGCGCGATCAGCGCGGCGGGGTCGACCTCCGGACGCCGCCGGGCCGTCGTCGCGAACGCCTGCTCGACGTCGTCCTCGGTTGCCTCCGGCGGCAGGACCAGCAGGTTCGTGCCGTAGTGGTCCTCCTCCACCTCGCGGCCGGCGGCGTCGGCGGCGTCGGCGATCACCGTGCGGGCCCCGGTGGCCTCGGCCGGGGTGACGAACGAGGCGAGCCAGCCGTCGGCGAGGCGCCCCACCCGCTCGAGGGCGGCGGGCACGAGCCCGCCGAGCCAGAGGTCGAGCGGCTTGGCCGGGCGGGGGCCGACCGAGGCGGCATCGAGGGTGAAGAAGCGGCCGTGGTGGGTGACGACCTCCTCGGTGAGCAGCCGCCGGACGACGACGAGGGCCTCCTCGAACACCGCGGCGCGCGGGCCGGGCACCGGGTAGGCGGTGCGCTCGGAGCGCGTGGCGGGCTGCAGCCCGAAGGACGGGAGGATGCGCCGCGGGGCGAGCGCGGCCAGCGACGCGAGCTGGTGGGCGACGACGGCGGGGTTGCGACCGGGCAGCACGACGACGCCGGTGCCGAGCTTGAGGTGCTGGGTGCGGCCCGCGGCCCAGCCGAGGGCCGTGAGGGGTTCGACGGCGTCGGAGGCGATCCGGTCGGGGAACCAGAGCGAGTCGATGCCGCGGCGCTCGCACCCGTCGACCAGGGCACGGGTGTCCTCGAGGGGATCGGCGAGGGCGAGCCCGGCCCCGAGGCCGAGCCGGACCTTGAGGTCGGTCATGCCGCGCCCGCTTCCCGGCGCAGGAGCCCGCTGCGGCGGCCGAAGTCGTCGAAGAGCCGCCAGGACGCGACCCGGGAGGCCTCGGTCCGCTCGGCGGTCTCGGCGCGCAGCCCCTCGGTGGAGATGCCCAGCTCGTCGAAGCGGGCCTCGATCGACGTGCCGGTCCAGCGCGAGACCCAGGTCTCGAACTCCGCGGGCGTGATCTCGGGGTGGAACTGGACCCCGAGGTGGCAGTCCTGCCGGAAGGCCTGGTCGCAGCGGGCCGAGCGGGCGAGGACCTCGGAAGTGGGCGGCGCGGTGAACGAGTCGAAGTGGAACTCCATCCAGGGGCCCTCGGCGATCACATCGGGGACGTCGGTGGTGATGGTCCGCCAGCCGTTCTCGTGCCGGCCGTCGGCGCGGTGCGCGGTGCCGCCGAGCACCCGGGCGAGCAGCTGGCCACCGAAACAGATCCCCAGGACCGGCACCTCGACGGCGATCGCCCGCTCCAGATAGGCGATCTCGGCGGCGAGCCAGGGCACCGCGTCGTCCCATGCGCCCTCGGCGGAGCCGAGCACGGCGATCGCGTCGAACCCGGTCGGGTCGGGGAGGTCGCCGCCCGCCACGCCGGGGACGAGCTCGATCCCATGCCGCGCCGCCCAGGTTCCGAGCGTCCCGGCCTGCACGAGCACCACCTCGGGCGTCACCTCGTGGCCGATCACCAGCATCGTCGGGGAGTCCATGTCACGCACAACGCCCAGGATGGTGGACTTCGTCCGGTGAAGCCCTGTGCGTTCTGCGCCATCGTCGCGGAGACTTCCCCCGTCGCTCCGCTCGCCCGAGAAGATGCCCCGGCCCACCTCGTGCACACCGACGACGACACGGTCGCTTTCCTGGACGCCAAGCCGGTGTTCCACGGCCACGTGCTGCTCGTCCCGCGGGTCCACGTGACGACGCTGGCCGAGCTCCCGCCCGAGCGGGTGCCCGGGTTCTTCGCGCTCGCGCAGCGGCTCGAGCGGGCGGTGGAGTCCGCGATGGACGCGCCCGGCTCCCTCGTCATGATCAACAACGTGGTGAGCCAGTCCGTGCCGCACCTGCACCTGCACGTCATCCCCCGCCGACCCAAGGACGGGCTGCGCTTCTTCCTCGGCCCCCGTCACCCCTACCGCGACACGGACGAGGCGGACTCGGTCGCTCAGCGCATCGCGGAGCGGCTCGCGGGTGACGCCGAGGCGCCGTCGGACTAGAGCGTTCGCACCAGGATGTAGGGGTGCTCTTGGGGTGGTGCCGGGCGCCGTTCGGGGGCGAGCGGCCGGTGCGACGCGCTCAGCGGTCTCAGGTTGTACGTCCGATCAGGTGGATCCGGCCCATCCTCACGGCTCGTGCTGAGATAGTCACGATGCGCGGACGGGCGGCGAAGATGGTCGAGCGATCACCGTCCGCGACGAACACGACGCCGACGACGGAGGTGGGCATGACGGTCCTGGGATGGGTCGCCGTTCTCGTCGGGGCGTGGTGCGTCGTCTCGGTGCTGGCGGCCCTCGGGCTCGGTGCGCTGCTGCGCCGGGGTTCGGTGGTCGACGGAGACCTCAGCGACCAGGGCTGCGGGCGCGGCGGGCTCGCCGACGGCGTGCTCGCGATGTGGCTGGCCGAGGTGCCGCGCGTTCCGGATACCCCCGGCATCCTGCTCGACGACGCGCCGGCGCAGCGTCCGCGCGACGTCGACTCGGGCTTCCACCAGGTGGGTGCCTTCGGCTCGTGAGCACTGATCCGTGTCATAGGGCGGATCAGTGCGCACGAGCGCGCAGCGCACCTATGAGTCGACGCCGACGGCCTGACGCACCGAGCCCAGCACCCGCCGGGCCCGCTCGCGGGCGATCTCTCCGCCGCGGGCGAGGACCTCGTCGAGCTCGCTGCCCGGCTCCATGAGGACCTCGTAGCGCTCGCGCATCGGCGCCAGCCGCTCCTCGAGGACGTCGGCGAGCTGGTTCTTCAGGTCGCCCCAGCCGACCCCGCCGGCCTCGAGCCGACGGCGGGTGTCCGCGACGACGTCGTCGGGCGCGAACTGGGCGAGGATCTGGAAGACCGCCGACGAGTCGGGGTCCTTGGGGGCCTCGACGGGGGTGGAGTCGGTCGGGATCCGCCGCACGAGCTTGCGCAGCTTGGACGCGGGCAGGAACAGCGGGATGTAGTTGTCGTAGGACTTCGACATCTTGCGGCCGTCGAGCCCCGGCAGCGTGTGCCCCGTCGTCTCCGCCGGGATCACCGCCTCGGGGATGGTGAATCGGTAGCCCGCGCCGTAGAGATGGTTGAAGCTCCCGGCGATGTCGGCCGCGATCTCCACGTGCTGGGCCTGGTCACGCCCGACGGGGACGAGGTCCGCCTCCATGATCAGGATGTCGACGGCCATGAGGATCGGGTAGTTGTAGGTCCCCATGTTGATGCCGGCGTCGGGGTCCTCCCCGGCCGCGACGTTGGCGTCCCGGGCGGCCTTGTAGGCGTGGGCGCGGTTCATCAGGCCCTTGCCGGTGACGCAGGACAGGATCCACGTCAGCTCGAAGGTCTCGGGCACGTCGGACTGCTTGTAGAACACCGTCCGCTGCGGGTCGAGCCCCGCGGCGAGCCAGGTCGCGGCCACCGAGCGCGTCCACTGGTGGAGCAGCTCGGGGTCCCGCGCGGTGGTCAGCGCGTGGTAGTCGGCGATGAAGTAGAGCGACTCGTGCTCGCCGGCCATCGCGATCGCGGGCTCGATGGCGCCGATGAGGTTCCCCAGGTGGGGCTCGCCCGTCGGCTTCACACCGGTCAGCGAGGTCTTCGTGCCCGTGACCGGGGCGTTCTCCGTGCTCACCACGATCCTCGACCCTATCCCTGCCGGGCGCGCTCCCCGTCGATCAGGCCACGCCGGTGTGCCGAGTGCTCGAACCACAGCGTGGTGAGCGGCGGGATGCTCGCGAGCAGGCCGACGACGGTGGTGCCGACGCGCCAGCGGAACGTGCGGGCCGTGGCGAGGGTGATCACCACGTAGGCGATGAACAGCACCCCGTGGATCGGCCCGAAGACCTTCACACCGACGTCGTCGAACACCACGAGGTACTTGAACACCATCCCGATCAGCAGCCCCGTCCAGGAGCAGGCCTCGGCGATCGCGACGGTGCGGAACGCGCGGGCCAGCAGGACCGGGTCGAGGCGGCGGCGGGTGGTCGAGGTCGTCACGGTCGATCACTGTGCCGTAGACGGCCGTCAGCGCGGTGTGACGGCGGGCCGGAGGTCGCGCAGGTCACGACGGATCTCCGATGCCAGTAACGGCGCGATCCTGTCATCTGACGTCAGTACGGCGCCGGTCACTCACGCCTGCTCCGGCACCGCCTCGAGCAGCGCCGCCCGCAGCGCAGCCGCCGCGGGGCTCGCCTCCCCCCGCGGCCAGGCGAGCACCAGCCGCGACCTCACCCCCGGGGCCTCGAACGGCACCGTCACCAGCTCCTCGGTCCGCAGCGCCGACACCGACGACGGCAGCACCGCCATCCCGAGTCCCCGCGCCGCCATCCGGGCCAGCACCGTCGGGTCGCTCGCACTGCAGGTCACCCGCGGTCCGGGCGAGACCGACGCGCACGCGAGCTCCACCGCCTCGCGCAGTGCGTTTCCCTCGACCGGCAGGACGAGGTCGCGGCCCGCGAGGTCGGCCGGACCCGCCGACGCCACCCCAGCGAAGCGATGGTCCGGCGGCACCGCGACGACCAGCGGCTGCTCGCTGACCGTCCGCCCCTCGAGGTCCGCGGGCAGCGGCCCTGCCGCCCCGACCAGCGCCACGTCCAGCCGACCCGAGCGCAGCCCCTCGACCAGCGCACCCGACCCCTGCTCCACCAGCGAGCACTCCACCGCCGGGTGCGCGGCCGAGAACTCGGCGACGACGCCGGGCACGTCCAGGAAGGGTCCCGACCCCACCATCCCGGCGCGCACCGACCCGCGGAGCAGCCCGTCGAGGTCCTCCACCACCCGCCGCACCCCGGCGACGGCGTCCAACGCGGCCCGCGCCGCGGCCACCACCTCGACCCCCACCGGCGTCGGCCGCACCTGGTGCCCTGACCGGTCGAGCAGCGTGTGCCCCAGCTCGCGCTCCAGTTTGCGGACCTGCGCGCTCACCCCGGGCTGGGCGACCCGCAGCCGGTCCGCGGCCCGCGTGAAGCCGCCCTCGTCGACGACCGCGACCAGGTACTCGAGCTGGTGGAGCTGCACGTCGAGCATCATCACCGCTTCTCGCGCCCGGCACGACCAGCTGGCGGGCTTCTGGACCCGCCACCCACGCGCCGGCCCTCCGCGGCGGGCAGGATGGCGGGCCGTGACCGCCGACGACCGCCTGATCCCCGAGACACCGGGCACCGACTCGTTCCCCCGCCGCCAGGCCGCGACCCGGCGGTTCACCCTCGGCGCCCCCCGCGGGGTCACCGTCTCCCCGGACGGGGCCCGCGTGGTGTTCCTGCGCAGCCGCGGCGGCGACGACCCGGTGACCTGCCTGTGGGTGCTCGACGTCGCCACCGGCGAGGAGCACCTGCTCGTCGACCCGCTGGTCCTCGACGTCCCGGGCGAGGAGGACCTCCCGCCCGAGGAGAAGGCGCGTCGGGAACGGGTGCGGGAGCAGTCCGGCGGCGTCGTCGACTACGCGACCGACCGCGCCGTCGCCACCGCCGCCTTCGTGCTCTCCGGGCGCGCGTTCACCGTCGGGCTCACCCCCGGGTCGGTGCCGGCCGCCCTGCCCGTCGAGGGCCCCGTCGTCGACCCGCGCCTCGACCCGTCGGGCACCCGCGTCGCCTTCGTGCGCCGGGGCGCGCTGCACGTGTGCACCCTCGCGTCGGAGGAGACGACGACGCTCGTCACCCCGGACGGCGAGCACGTCTCATGGGGGCTCGCCGACTTCGTGGCCGCCGAGGAGATGAACCGCTACCGCGGGTTCTGGTGGGCTCCCGACGGCGGGTCGGTGGCGGTCGCGCGGGTCGACGACGCCGCCGTGCCCCGCTGGTACATCGCCGACCCGGCCAACCCGGAGCGCGAACCGACCCCGGTCGCCTACCCCGCCGCCGGCACCACCAACGCGACGGTGACGCTGCACGTCCTGCGCCTCGACGGGACGCGCACCGACATCGACCTCGGCGGCGACGAGTACCTGGCCGCGGTCGAATGGGGAGAGCACGGCCTGCTCGTGACGACCGAGCCGCGCGACCAGAAGCGCGTGACGCTGCGCGCGGTGGACCCGGCGTCGGGAACCGCCACCGAGGTGCGCTCCGACGTCGACGACGCCTGGGTCGACCTCGTGCCCGGCATCCCCGCCCACCTCGACGGCGGCGCGCTCGTCTGGTGCGCGGACGCCGACGACGCCCGCCGCCTCGTCGTCGACGGCGAGGCGGTGACAGGCCCGGAGCTGCAGGTCCGGGGCGTGGCCGCCGTCGAGGGGGACACGGTGCTGTTCAGCGCGTCGCGGGTGGGCGCGCCGACCTCGACCGTGCTGCACGTCTGGTCGCCCGAGGCCGGGGTGAGCCCGGTGAGCGCGGAGCGGGGCGTGGCGTCGGGACGGCTGGCGGGCGGGGTCCTCGTCGTCGCGCAGGCCTCGCTCGACCACGACGGGACCGTCACGACGGTGACCGGGCCCGGGACCTCGACGACGCTGCGGTCCTTCGCCGAGTCGCCTCGCCTCGAGCCTCGGGTGCACCGCTTCGCGGCGGGGGAGCGGGGGCTCGCGACGGCCGTCCTGCTGCCGCGCCACCACATCCCGGGCTCGGTGCCCCTCCCGGTGCTGCTCGACCCCTACGGCGGGCCGCACGCGCAGCGGGTCGTCGACGCGCGCGGGGCGTTCCTCACGAGCCAGTGGTTCGCCGACCAGGGGTTCGCGGTGGTGGTCGCCGACGGGCGCGGGACGCCGGGACGGGGGCCGGCCTTCGAGCGGGCGGTGCACGGCGACCTGGCCGAGCCGGTGCTCGAGGACCAGCTCGACGCGCTGGCCGCCGCCGCGGCCGAGGTGGAGGACCTCGACCTCACCCGCGTGGCGATCCGCGGCTGGTCGTTCGGGGGCTACCTCGCGGCGCTGGCGGTGCTGCGGCGCCCGGACGCGGTGCACGCCGCGGTGGCGGGCGCCCCGGTGACCGACTGGGCCCTCTACGACACCCACTACACCGAGCGCTACCTCGGGACGCCGTCGTCGTGGCCGGACGCCTACGCCCGGTCCTCGATCGTCGCCGACGCCGAGCGGCCGGCGACCCGCGAGGCGCCGATGCGCCCGCTGATGCTCGTGCACGGGCTCGCCGACGACAACGTCGTGGCCGCCCACACCCTGCGCCTGTCCTCGGCGCTGCTCGCGGCCGGGCGGCCCCACCAGGTGCTCCCGCTCTCCGGGGTCACGCACATGACGCCGCAGGAAGTGGTGGCCGAGAACCTGCTGCGCCTGCAGGTCGCGTTCCTCGAGGAGTCCCTCGGGGTGGGCTGAGCGGAATCCCGTGCCGCGGGTTTCTCCAAACCGCACCCACGCGCGTCGTCGACCGCCGACCCTGGTCGGCGGTTCGGGGTGGATGACCGGTGGAGGACCCAGGTGGGTGCGGAGCGGCCAGACGGCGCGGGTACGGCGCCGCACGTGCGATTGGAGCTGACGCACGGTCCGGCGGGTCCCGGCGTGCTCGCCGACGGGCGTGCGCTCCCGATCCCACCGCACAGCTCGGCGACGGAGGTCGGCCTGGCCGCGGCGCGTCGGCACGCGGCCCGCTCGGGCCGCGACCTGCGGGTCGAGGTCGTCGACGGCGCCGCGGTGACGCTCGTGGCGGTGAGTCCCCACGGCGCCGTCACCCTGCTCGAGGCGCCCGCGACGGCGCCCCTCCCGCGGGTGGTCGTGACGCCGGAACCCGCCACCGCGCTCGATCGCACGACGGTGCACGTCGCGCCGCCCGCGTCGTCGTGGCCCACCACGCCGCCCGTCGCCGCGTGGGTCTCGCCCGCGCCGCCGAGGCCGCGCCGCCCGGTCTCGTCGCTCGTGGTCGCCGGGCTCGTCGCCGTCGCGGTGCTCGTGGGTGCGGTCGGGACCGGGGTGGCCACGCTGTCCTCGGCGCAGGCCCTCCCCGACTCCTGCCGCCCCGTCACCGTCTACGCCGTCGACGGGCAGGGCGGCTCGTCGGACGTGCTCAAGGGCGTCACCGACCCGCTCGCCCGGCAGTTCGGCGAGAAGGTCTCGGTCGTCACCGTCCCGGCGCCGCCGACGGGCGGGTCGTTCGCCTCGGCCGAGTCCGAGGCGGTCGGCTCCCTCGCGACCGCGGTGGGCGAGCACGTCGACGGCTGCCCCACGGGCTCGCTCATGCTGTTCGGCTACTCGCAGGGCGCGCAGGTGGCCGGTGACCTCGCCTCCCGCGTCGGCACTGGCCTCGAGCCGCGCATCCCCGCGAAGCTGGTGCAGGCCGTCGGCCTCTTCGGGGACCCGGCACGCAGCCCCCGCACCCGCGCCGTTCCGGACGGCACGACCGGGCAGGGTGCCCTGCCCCCGCGGGCGGTCGGCTTCGGTTCGCTCGACGCGCGCACCATCGAGGTCTGCGCCCCGGGCGACCCGGTCTGCGACAGCCCGGCGAACGCCGCGTCCCCGTCGCTCGAGCAGGCCCTCGCCTCTCCGGTGCACGGCTCCTACCAGCAGCTACCCGTCGCCGCGGGCACCACGGCGCCGCAGTGGGCCGCGTCGTCGCTCGGCAAGGTCGTCGCCGCCATCCCCACGACGTCCGGTCCGGCGAGCGCGGGCACGGCGCCACAGTCCGGGCCGGTGAGCACGACGCCGGGTGCCGGGTCGCGATCGGGCTCGGACACGTCGACCGGCGGCGCGGCGGCCGTGACAACGACGCCCGAGGCGACCGGGGGGAGCAGCGGCTCGGGCGAGGGCTCCTACGACCAGGGCACGACTGGCGGCGGCTCGGCGACAACCGGGGCGTCCGGTTCCTCGGGATCGGTGACCTCCGGTCAGGGTTCGGGCGGGACCTCGAGCACCGGGTCGGGGGACACCGGGACGTCCGGTTCGTCCACCGTCGAGCCGTCGCCCACCGGGTCGGCGCCGTCCGCGGGCACAGGCGACCGCGGTTACGGCACGGGGACGGGCGGTGGCGGCTCGGGGTCGGGTTCGTCCGCCCCCGCGTCGACCCGGGCGTCGTCCGGCTCCGGCGCGGAGGAGCCGACCACGACCACCTCCTCCCGCGAGCGCGGCAAGGAGAAGACCGGCCAGAAGGGGTCCGGGACGACGACGAGCACCACGACGGCGAAGGGCGGCACCACGAGCTCGGCGACGGGCGCCGCGTGGTCGTTGGTCGAGGGCCTCGAGGGGTTCAAGTCGACGCCGTGGAACAACCAGAACGCGACCGACCCGAGTGCCGCGGCGTCGCCGAACGTGCCGGGCCGCGAGGCGGTGAAGTTCGAGATGCCCGGGGGCGGCAAGCGCACCGAGGCCGAGCCGGACGTCCCCGAGTTCCGGGAGGGCCAGAAGGCCTTCATCGGCTACTCCGGGTTCTTCGACAAGGGCTTCCCGACGAACACCGACACCTGGCAGGTGATCATGCAGTTCAAGCAGCCGGGGACGGGGAGCCCGCCGCTCTCGGTGGAGGTCGGGAAGGGGCAGCTGCGCCTGGCGAACAACGGCCGCAACCAGAAGGACTTCTGCCCGGTCACCGACGGCGGCGCGTTCTCCTTCCAGCTCGGGGTGACCTTCGGCGGGGCGGTCGACGCCTGGTGCAACGGGCAGCAGACGCTCAGCGCCTTCAGGACGCCCGAGCCGAACGTGCAGGGCAGCGCCTACCTCAAGACCGGCATCTACCGCGACGAGTCGATCAAGCAGGACAGCACCCTCTTCGTCAACGACCTCAAGGTCGGCAAGACCCTGGACTCGGTGTCCGTGCTGGCGGGCGCCGCGAACGGGTCGGGGACCACGGCGTCGGCGAGCGCCGTGGCCGACACCGGCACCGGCACCGGGACGACGGCGCAGCCGGCCTCGGCCTCGACGGGTACGGGCACGACCGCGCAGCCGGCCGCGGCCACGGCGGGGAGCAGGGCGACGGCCGGCGGCACGCAGAAGCTGTGCGACAAGTTCGGGTCCACCGACGTCGACGGCGGGCGCTTCGCCGTGCAGAACAACGAGTGGGGTGCCTCGGGCCAGTGCGTGACGGCGCAGCGGCAGGGCTTCACCGTCGAGTCCGGTGACCACACGAAGTCCGACACCCCGGCCGCCTACCCGTCGATCGTCTCCGGCTGCTGGATGGGCACCTGCACCCGTGGCACCCCGCTGCCGGCGCGCATCGGCGACCTCGGCCCGATCACCTCGAGCATCGCGGGCACGATCCCGCAGCGCACGACGTCGAACCTCGCCTAGCGACGTGACGTACCGGGGTGCCGCGCCGGCCGCTTCCGCCGGGTGAGCGATCTCTCCCCACCGGGGATAACGCAGGGGCCCGACCGGGTACAGGCTGAGGCGTCAGCGATCAGTGGGGAGCGTGACCGTGAGGGCCAGCGATCTGTTCGTCCGTTGCCTGGAGGCCGAGGGCGTCGAGTACGTGTTCGGGGTCCCCGGTGAGGAGAATGCGGATCTCCTCATGTCGATGCGCGACTCGAAGGTCCGCTTCGTGCCGACGCACCACGAGGCGGGTGCGGCGTTCATGGCCGACGTCTACGGCCGGCTCTCGGGCCACCCGGGGGTGTGCCTGTCCACGCTCGGCCCCGGCGCCGCCAACCTCGTGACGGGTGTCGCGAACGCCAACATGGACAACTCGCCGGTGGTCGCGATCACCGGCCAGGGCGCCACGACGCGGCTGCACAAGGAGTCGCACCAGGCGATGAACGTCGTCGAGATGTTCACGCCGATCACCAAGTGGACGACCTCGCTGCGCGACGAGACCACGATCCCCGAGGTCATCCGCAAGGCGTTCAAGCTCGCGGCGGCCGAGAAGCCGGGCGCCACGCACGTCGAGCTGCCCGAGGACATCGCGAAGCACGAGGTGGAGAGCGCCCCGATCGTGCCGCCCGAGAAGGTGCGTCGGCCGGTGCCCGACGACAAGTCGGTGCAGGCCGCGCTCGACCTCATCGCCCGCTCCGAGCGCCCCGTCCTGCTCGTCGGCCAGGGCTGCGTCCGCACCCGGGTGAGCCGTCAGCTCCAGTCCTTCGTCGACCAGACCGGCATCTACGCCGGCATGACCTTCATGGGGAAGGGCGCGCTGTCCGACCGGCACGAGCGCAGCCTCTACGCCGTCGGGCTCGGGTCGCGCGACTACGTGACCGAGGTGTTCGAGGCCGCCGACCTCGTCATCGCCGTCGGGTACGACATGGTCGAGTGGCCGCCCGCGCGGTGGAACATCGGGCGCAGCAAGCGGCTGCTGCACATCGACTTCGACCCGGCCGAGGTCGACGGTGCCTACCGCCCGAATGTCGAGATCGTCGGCGACATCGCGGCCGCGCTCTGGGCGATCAACGAGGGCCTGACCGACGAGCACCACTTCGCCGACATCGACGCCCACGCCCGGGCCCGCACGCACCTCACCGAGGAGATCAACGAGGGTGGGGCGGCCGCCGAGGCGGAGACCGGTGACTTCCCGATGAAGCCGCAGCGCATCCTGGCCGACCTGCGCGCCGAGATGGGCGACGAGGACATCCTGATCTCCGACGTCGGGGCCCACAAGATGTGGGTCGCGCGGCACTACCCGACCTACACCCCGAACAGCTGCATCATCTCCAACGGCTTCTGCTCGATGGGGATCGCCGTGCCCGGCGGGGTCTCGGCGTCGCTGGTGCACCCCGACCTGCGGGTGTGCGCGATCTCGGGCGACGGTGGGTTCCTCATGAACGGCCCCGAGCTCGCGACGGCCGTGCGCCTCGGCGTCGCGCCGGTCAACCTGGTGTGGGAGGACAACGGCTACGGCCTGATCTCCTGGAAGCAGGAGGTCGAGTTCGGCCGCCACTTCGGCACCGACTTCCCCTCCCCCGACCTCGTGAAGGTCTCCGAGGGCCTCGGGTGCCACGCACGCCGGCTCACGAGCGCCGACGAGCTGCGCCCCGCGCTCAAGGAGGCATTCGACCAGCGCGACCGCCCGTCGGTGATCGTCGTGCCGGTCGACTACCGGGAGAACGTCAAGCTGACCCGGCGCCTCGGGCAGCTCATCGCGCACTAGCCGGGACGCGCCCCGCGCGGGTCAGGTCCGCTCCACGCGGCGGACCTGCTCGCCGGGGCGCCACCACGTGATCACCAGCTTGTCGGCCGACGGCGCGATCTCGGTGAGCACCAGCTCGGTGACGTCGACGGAGAAGTAGCTCCCGTCCGGGCCCTCGCCCGGGTAGGCGGCCTCCCGCACCCGCCCGGACACCCGCGCCTCG
>NZ_DASXJD010000091.1:0-35507 GCF_036497585.1 Actinomycetospora sp.
GCGCCGGTGGCGTACATGTGGTGCGCCCACACCGCGACCGAGAGGGCCGCGATCGACAGCGTCGCGTAGATCAGGGTCTTGTAGCCGAAGACCGGCTTGCGGCTGAACACCGGGAAGATCTCCGTGACGATGCCGAAGAAGGGCAGCGCGACGATGTAGACCTCGGGGTGGCCGAAGAACCAGAACAGGTGCTGCCAGAGGATCACGCCGCCGTTGGCCGGGTCGAAGATGTGCGCCCCGAGGTGCCGGTCGGCCAGCAGGCCGAACAGCGCGGCGGTGAGGATCGGGAAGGCGAGCAGCACGAGCACGACCGTCACGAGGATGTTCCAGGTGAAGATCGGCATCCGGAACATGGTCATGCCCGGGGCGCGCATGCAGACGATCGTCGTCACGAAGTTGACGCCGCCGAGGATGGTCCCCAGGCCGGAGACGGCGAGGCCCACGATCCAGACGTCGGCGCCGTAGCCGGGCGTGTAGAGCGAGTCCGACAGCGGCGAGTAGGCGAACCAGCCGAAGCTCGCGGCGCCGCCCGGGAAGAAGAACCCGGACACCACCATCGTGCCGCCGAAGAGGAACAGCCAGTAGGAGAAGGCGTTCAGCCGCGGGAACGCGACGTCGGGGGCACCGATCTGCAGCGGCACGATGTAGTTCGCGAAGCCGAACAGGATCGGCGTCGCGTACAGCAGCAGCATGATCGTGCCGTGCATGGTGAACAGCTGGTTGTACTGCTCGACCGAGAGGATCTGCAGGCCCGGGCGGGCGAGCTCGGCGCGCATGAGCAGCGCCATCAGCCCGCCGATGAGGAAGAACGCGAAGGAGGTGACCAGGTAGAGGATCCCCAGGTCCTTCGGGTCGGTCGTCCTCATCATCCGGCCGACGAACGAGCCGCGCTTCGACTCCCGTACCGGGTACGGCGTGGTCGAGATCGGCTTGGGTGCGACGGCCGTCACGGATGCCTCCTGCCCACGACTGTCTCCTTCCGGGACGACCCCGACGGCGGGACCACCCCATGCGACCCGGCGATCGTAACCGGCGAAGAGCACCGCGGCTCGCCGGGTGACGCTCTCCACGACAACCCGTCGTACGACAGTGTGTCCGCGCCGAGCTGACGCTGGTCCAGCCCTCGTACCTCGGGCTGTGCCAGCCGTCAGCGGCGCGAGGACGGCTGCTGCCCGTGAACGACGAAGGCCCGCCGACCGGGTGGTCGGCGGGCCTTCGCGGATTCGTGGGTGGAGCTGAGGGGACTCGAACCCCTGACCCTCACACTGCCAGTGTGATGCGCTACCAGCTGCGCCACAGCCCCAACGCCGCGAAACGGTACACGGCGGGCCGGTGCCGGCCGTGAGGGGGGTGGGGCCCCGACCTCAGCCCAGCGCCGCCGCGAGCGCCGGGTCGTTCGGGCTCACCGTCTTGCCGTTGACCACGATCGTCGGCGTCCCGAAGCCGCGGCTGCCGTTGGACTCCTGCTGCAGCGCCGGGTCGGACACCGCCTGCTGGTAGTTCTGGGCGACCGCGGCACCGTAGGTGTTGCCGCGCACGCACGCCTCGTACCCGGGCCCGGCGCCGGAGTTCTTGCCGAGGGTCACCAGGTCGTCGACGGTGTAGCCCGCGCCGCCCTCCTCGGGCTGGCGGTCGTACAGCGTCTTGTGCAGCGTCGCGAACCCGCCGTTCTGGGCCGCGCACATGATCGCGTTGCCGCCGAGGGTGGAGTAGCCGGGCGGATTCGAGCTCTGGTCGAGCAGGTTGACCATGTGGTAGCGGACGGTGAGCTTCCCGGCGTTCAGCCCGTCGGTGATCTTCTGCCCGTCCAGCGACTCGAACTGCTTGCACGCCGGGCACTGGGCGTCCTCGTAGACGTCGAGCGTGGTCGGCCCGTTGCCCGCGACGACGACGGTGCCGTCGACGCGGGTCTGGTAGCTGGCGTTGACCGGGGTCACCGGCTGGTTCGCCGGCAGCGCCGCGGTCTTGTTCGCGTTGGCCGAGTACACCGCGACGGCGATCACGGCGACGAGGACCACGAGCACGACGACGGCGATGATCGTCGGCGTCCGCGACTTCCCGGTCGAGGGCGACCGGCGCCCGCCCGAGACGGGGTTCTTGCCACGGCCCGCCGTGTTCGGCCGCGTCCGGCCCGTCTGCTGACTCCTCGCCATGGCGACCACCGTAACGAGGGCGGGTCAGGCCCCCATGAGGGGTTCAGAACTCGGTGCGCCCCTTCTCCTGCTCGATCACCGCGTCGAGATCCTTCAGCCGGTCCATCGTCGCCACCGCCCGCGCCGTCCGCTGGTTCGCGCGCAGCAGGTCGGCGTGGCGGTGTACGAACTGCCAGTAGCCGGCGGTGAACGGGCAGGCCTTCTCCCCCACGCGGACCTTCGGGTCGAAGGCGCAGTCGCCGCAGTGGTCGGTCATCTTGTTGAGGAAGGCGCCGCCGGAGGCATACGGCTTCGTCGCGAGCTTGCCGCCGTCGGCGTGCTGGCTCATCCCGACGACGTTGGGCGGCATCACCCAGGCGAACCCGTCGACGAACGAGGTGGTGAACCACTCCGAGAGCTCGCTGGGCCGGTACTCCCGCTGTAGGGCGTGGTTGCCGAGGATCATCAGGCGCGGGATGTGGTGGACCCAGCCGCGGTCGCGGACCTCGTTCATCGTGTGGGAGAGGCAGGCGGCGGTGACGGCGTCGCCGTCGAGGTCGGCCCACCAGCGCGGCAGCTCCTTGCGGGCATCCAGCTCGTTGTTGCGGTGATAGCCCTTCCCGAAGTGCCAGTACAGGTGCCAGATGTACTCGCGCCACCCGAGGACCTGCCGCACGAAACCCTCGACGGAGTTCAACCGGGCCGTCCCGTCGTGGTGGGCCTGCTCGGCGGCCGCCACCGCCTCGAGCGGGTGCAGCACGCCGAGGTTCATCGGCACCGACAGCAGCGAGTGGGCCATGCTCCAGTCGCCGGCGAGGACGGCGTCCTCGTAGGGCCCGAACGGGTCGAGGCGGTGCTCGACGAACTGCCGCAGCGCCCGGCGGGCCTCGTCGGGGGTCACCGCGAACAGCCGGGGGCCGTCGGCGCCCACGGTGTCCAGCTCCATGGCGTCGAGGTCGTCGCGGACCTGCTCGTCGATCTCGTCCTCGTCGGGGAACCACGGCGGGTCCACGCCGAGCGTCCGCCGGCCGCCGTCCTTCCGGGCTTTCGGCGGTGGCTCGCGGTTGTCGTGGTCGAGGTTCCACTTCCCGCCCACCGGGGAGTCGCCGTCCAGGAGCACCTCGAAGCGGGTGCGCTGGTTGCGGTAGAAGGTCTCCATCGTGAACGACGAGCCCTCGCCCGCCCACGCGGCGAACTCCGCCTTCGGGCGGGCGAACGTCGTCGTCGGCAGGATCGCGGCGACGAGCCCCTCGCGCTGCAGCGTCTCGACGAATTCCTTCGCCGCGTACGACGTCGGTTCGTGCACGACGACGGGCCCGCCCACCTTGTCCAGCGCCTCGCGGTAGGTGGTGGTGCGGTGGTAGGTCGACCGCTCCCCGAGCTCGTCGTCGAGGTGGCGCATGCCCGAGAGCAGCAGGTGCAGCTTCTGGCGGTGGTAGCGGCGCCGGCGCAGGACGGCCGAGGACTCGACGAGCACGACGTCGCGCCCCGCGTGCTGGGGCAGGCCGTGCACGGCGGGACCGAGCTGGTCGCCGAAGCACCAGAGCGGCGCCTCCGGGTCGACCCCGTCGAGGGCGGCGTCGATCGCGTCGCCGTAGGTCTCGACGATCCCCTCCGGCACGGCTCCGGCCGCGTCGCGCCCGCTCATGCGGCGCGGGTGCCCTCCCGTCCCGGGGGTGAACCCCGCTCCGCGGGGGCCGGGGGCTCGGTCGTCGTCAGCCACACGAGCATCGCGACCAGGGCGACCCCGCCGGAGACCCCGAACGCCGCGGCGAACCCCACGTACTGGGCCAGTGCCCCGGCGGCCAGCGGCCCGACGATCGCCCCGACGTCGGAGGCCATCTGGAACCCGGAGAGCGCCGGGCCGCCGGAGCGCCGGGACCCGACGAGGTCCGCCACGGCCGCCCCCTGGGCGGGCTGGAGCAGCCCGGCGCCCGCCCCGGCGACCAGCGAGGCGACGAGCAGCACGGCCAAGCTCGGGAACAGGCCCAGGCACGCGGTGCCCGCGGCGACCATCGCGAGGCCGGCGACGACGACGGGGCGCCGGCCACGACGGTCGGAGAGCCCGCTGGTGGCGAGCAGCATCGCGCCGTCCCCGACCGCGAACACCGTCAGCGCGATCCCCGCCCACAGCGGTTCCCGGCCGAGCGCGACGGCCACGAACAGCGGGACCAGTCCGACCCGGACTCCCTGCACGGCCCACCCGGTCGCGAGGCCCGAGGTCAGCGCGGCCCGGTAGGTCGGCCGGCGCAGCGCCCGGCTGATCGTCAACGGTTCGACGCCCGGATCCGTGGGGCGGACCCCGACGCCGGACGAGAACGCGAGCAGACCGCCGACGACCGCCGTGGCGACCACGAGGGCCACCGCGTAGACGACGAACGGCGCGCGCAGGTCGACGGCGACGAGGGCGCCGCCCAGGGCCGGGCCGGAGATCCCGCCCAGCAGGAACGAGCCGGTGAAGAGGCCGCTGACCTGGCCCCGCCGGCCCTCCGGGGCCAGCCGGAAGATCAACGAGAACGCCGAGACGGTGAACATCGTGGACCCGATCCCGCCGACCCCGCGGAAGACCAGGAGCTGGACGTAGCTCGTCGCGAACGCGCACGCCGCGGTCGACCCGGCGACGACGAGCAGCCCGCCGAGGTACATCGTGCGCTCGCCGACGCGGGCGACGAGCCGGCCCGACAGGGGCGCGAAGAGCAGCCGGAACACCGGCAGGGCGCTGACCACGGCCGCGGCGGCCGTCACCCCCACGCCGAAGCTGCGGGCGAACACGGGCAGGGCGGGTGCGACGACACCGAACCCGGCCGCCACCAGGAAGCTGCCCGCCAGGAGCGCCCAGACCTCCCAGGGCAGGGCCTCCCGGGGACCGGACGCGCCCTCGCCGTGCGCGGACATCACCCTCCTCGCCGCACCGTCGCGGCCCGGCGGAGAGGTTACGGCCTCACATCCCGGCGGCGAGCACCGTCGCGGCCGAGGTGGTGGTCGGCGGCACCGAGGTCGCCGTGGCCGCCTCCGTGCCGGCCACGGCGGCGTCGGTCGCGGTGCCCGTGGTGGGGTCCGTGGCCGACGAGGTGGCCGTCGACGTCTTCCTGCGGGTCGGCGCGGACGTGGCGGTCCGCTGGGTGGTCGTCGGCTGGGTCGTCCGCTGGGTCGACGTCGACGGCTTGGTCAATTGCTTGGTCGTCGACGGCGTCGTCGTGGGTCGGGTGGTCGTCGGCGTCGTGGTCGGGTCGGTGCTCGCCGGGGGCCCGTCCGGGTGGGTCGGGGGCGTCGGGCCCGACCCGGGCAGCTGCGAGGGCGGGTCGGACCGCGTGCCGGTCTCCGGGGACCGCTCGGTGGTCGTCGAGGGCACCGCCTCACGGACCGCCGCCGGCCGGGCCGCGACGCCGACCGCGCCGTGCTCGGTGCCGCCGGTCGACCCGGCGGTCACGCCGGTCCAGGTGTCCCCCGTACCCGAGGAGCCGCTGTCAGAGCCTCCGTCCGAGCCCCCGCCGTCCGAGGCCCCGGCGTCTGCGGCCCGCGGCAGGAGCGGCGCCGCCGGGATCGCCGACGGCGCGGAGGCCCCGATCTCGGCCTGCGACTCCGGGCGCACGAGATGGGCCTCGCCCGCCCAGATGACCAGCCCGGAGGCGAGGGCGAGCGTGGCGGTGGCGGCGCCGAGCACCGCTGCGCGGCGGGCGCGGCGTCCGGCCGGCGAGGTCACGCTGAAGGGGGTGATCCCGCTCCTGCCCCGCGCGCGGACCGCGGGGCCCGCCAGGGCGGCAGGAACGGGCTGCTCCTCGGCGCCCGGCAGCGCCGGGCTCTCGGCCCAGGACGCGACGACCGGGACGAGCCGGGCCGGCTCCGCCCGGCCCTCACGGGCCGCCACGCCACGCCCGACGCGGACGAGCTGCTCGGAGAACACGGCCGCGCCGGGCGGGTCGGTCTCGACGTCCCGGAGCAGGGCGGCCAGCGGGGAGTCGGGCACGGTGTCGTCGCGGGCCGACGGGCGGGTGACGGCCTCCGGGTCGTCGCCGCCGACGACGGCGGCCGCGTGCTCGAGCACCCCGGACAGGACGGCCGCGAGGGCGCGGACGTCCGCCGCGCGACGGCGGGCGGCGTCCTCGCCGTCGTCGGGCTGCTCGCCGACCACCGGCAAGGGGCCGGACAACGACGCCGTCAGTCCGACGAGCCAGGCGTCGGCGTGCGCGCGGTCCACGAGGACGCTCGCCGCGCCGATGGCGCCGTGCTCCACACCGTGCGCGTGCGCGTGGGCCAGCGCCGAGGCGAGCTGGGCGCCCATGCGGGCGAGCTCGGGCTCGCCGATCGGGCCGTCGCGTAGCACCAGCGCGAGCGGCTCCCCCGGGACGTTCTCCAGGACGAGCGTGCTCTCCGTGTCCGGGGCCAGCCCGTCGACGTCGTAGACCTCGAGCAGGTGCGGGTGGTGCAGGCGCGCGAGGTGGCGGACCTGCTCGATCCGTTCGGAGAGCAGCTCGCCGGCGGCCGGCGGGAGCGTGACGAGGCGCACCTCGCGGCCGAGGACCTCGTCGACGCCGCGGACGGCCGCGTCGTCGGCGCCGATGGCCAGCGCGCCGGTGGGCGCGTCGGCGCCCGGGTCGGTGATCACGCGGTCGGTGATCACGCGGTCGGTGATCACTCCGGGACTCTCCGTGCGCAGGGCGGGGAACGCGTCACCGTCCGGGGTGGTCCTGGTCGTCTCGACCGGTACCTGGGAGGTCACGACGGGTCCCCCTGCCTCCTCTGCGTGGAACGGATGCCAACCCGCATCGCTCGGCCGGGTGATGTTATCCCTCGAACGGGATCCCGGTCGACCGATATTGAGGAGATCCACAGTGGAGCCTCAGGAACGCGCGTCGTGCCTGGTCCCGCACACGACGACGGCCGGAGAGCGTGGTGCTCTCCGGCCGCCGTGGGGGTGGAGGTGCCGGGAATCGAACCCGGGTCCTCCGAACACTCGTCAGGACTTCTCCGTGCGCAGTCTGCGTCGTCTCTGCTCGGGCCCGCCGGTCGTGCAGACACGCCGGCGTGACGACCCCAGTCACTGTTCGATGTCCCGCCGGGCCCCGTGACCGGGCCCGACGGTGGAGTTCCCTAGCTGATGCCGGCTACCGGGTCGGGAACGAACCCGGGCCGACAGACCTCAGAACCTGCTGTCAGGCAGCAAGCTGGAGGTCGCGCTGAGTACTGTTCTCGGCGCTTATTTCTTTGCGACGGGTGGTTATCGAGATCATCGTCGCCTTCCTCGGCACGCTTCTCCTGATCAACCGCTCGGAGTCGAAACCAGTCACCCCCTTCTCCCTGCCACGGTGGGCAGGGCCGTCCATCATAACGCGCCGGGGCCCGTCGATCATCCCGCCGGGGTCCCCAGCATCGCGGCCGGCGCGTCGTGCAGCACCGAGCGCAGGAAGTCCTCTCCGAGCCGGTCGTCGGCCGCCGCCCAGGAGCGGATCGCCTCGAGCTGGCGCCAGTACGCGTAGGGGATGTTCGGGAAGTCGGTGCCCAGCACCACCCGGCCCTCGCCCGACAGGTCGGCCAGCCGCTCCGGCCAGTCGCGCGGCAACGGCGCGAACCCTTCGGTGAACGGGGTGCCGACCATGGTGGTGTCAAGCCGGACCGTGGGGAAGCGCTTCGCCAATGCCAGCGCCTCGTCGTACTCCGGCAGGCCGGCGTGGGCGAGCACCAGCGGGAGCCGCGGGTGGCGCTCGAGGACCTCGCCGATGATCCCCATACCGGTGTAGTTGCCCTGCCGCGGGCCGTCACCGCAGTGCGTGATGACGGGGATCCCCGCCTCGGCGAGCAGGCCCCACGCCGGGTCGAGCAACGGGTCGCGTGGGTCGTACCCGCCGACCTGCACGTGCGCCTTCACCACCCGGGCGCCGCGGGAGAGCGCGTCGGAGAGGTAGTCCGTGACCGACCCCTCGGGGAAGAGGGTCGCGGACGGCACCGCCTCGGGGATCGACGCCGCCCAGTCCAGCGCCCAGCCGGTGAGCCAGGCCGCCATGTCGGGCTTGTGCGGGTAGACCAGCGGGGCGAACCGCTCCACGGCGAACGAGCGCAGCAGCGCCAGCCGCTCGTCCTCGGGGCGCTTGTAGTGGATCGGCCACTCGTAGCCGTAGTTGGCCGCGGCGTCGTCGAAGAACGCCCACACCTTGCGCAGGACGCGCTCGGGCAGGAAGTGCACATGCACGTCGACCAGGCCCGACCCGCCGTCGGGACCCAGGCGCAGCGAGCGCACCCAGCCCGCGACGTCGTCGTCGCACGTGAGCGGGCGCTCGAGCGGGCTCACCACCCCTTGATCCGGCGGCCGACGATCCGCTCCGCCTCGCGCTTGGCGTCACGCTCGGCCATCGCCTGGCGCTTGTCGTGGCTCGCCTTGCCGCGGACCAGCGCGAGCTCGACCTTGGCCATGCCCCCGGAGAAGTAGATCGACAGCGGCACCAGGGTCAGGCCGCCCTCGCGCGTCTTGCCGATCAGCCGCGAGATCTCCTCACGGTGCAGCAGCAGCTTGCGGTGGCGGCGCGGCTCGTGGTTGGTCCAGCTGCCGAAGTCGTACTCCTGGATGTGCAGGCCGCGAAGCCACACCTCGCCGTCGGTCACCGTTGCGAACGCGTCCGCGAGCGAGGCGCGCCCCGCCCGGAGGCTCTTGACCTCGGTGCCCTGCAGCGCGATCCCGGCCTCGTAGACGTCGAGGATGGTGTAGTCGTGGCGGGCCTTCCGGTTGGTCGCGACGACCTTGCGGCGGTCCTCGGGACGGTTCGAGGACGCGGCCTTCCCGGCCTTCTCCTTCGCGCGTCCCGAGTCGGTCGGGACGGCCGTCTTCGCCACGGCTGCACTCCTCCTGCTCGTCGGGTCAGTTGCGCACGTACAGGCGCAGGGTGACATACCCGGTCGCCGTCGCGATCGCCGCGCCGATGACCACCAACAAGGGTGCAACGAAGAACAGGACGTCGCTCATCCCGACCGCCGGGATCGCGTTGGAGATCAGCCGCCCGCCCAGCAGCCGGTCGATGAAGAAGAGCTTGCCGAGCACGAGGCCCCCGGTCGCGAGCAGCGCCCCGACCACCCCGGTGATCACCGCCTCGATGAGGAACGGGACCTGGGTGTACCAGCGGGTGGCGCCGACGAGGCGCATGATCCCGACCTCGGTGCGCCGCGTGAAGGCCGACACCTGGATCGTGTTGGAGATCAGCAGCAGGGCGGCGAGGGCCTGCACCGCGGCCAGCCCGAAGGCGCCGTTGCGCACACTCGCGAGGAACGTGAAGAGGTCCTGGACGAGGGCCCGCTGGTCGACGACGTTGCGCACCCCGGGCCTCCCGGAGTACTCGGCGACGATCGCGTCGCCGCGCGTCGGGTCCTTGAGCGTCACCCGCAGCGTCGCGGGCAGGCTCTGCGGGCGCACCAGCTGCAGGATCGACTGGCCGGCGTAGATCCGCAGAAAGCGCTGGTAGGCCTGCTCGCGGCTCTCGTAGGACACCCCGGCGACCAGCGGGTCGCCCTGCAGCTCGCCGCGCAGGCCGGTGCAGGCCGGGCTCGAGCAGTCCGGGTCGCCCGCGCTGGTCGGCTCGTCGAGGGCGACCTGAACGGCCAGCTGCGAGTAGTAGAGGTCCTGGGTGCGGTCGATCGTGCGCACCGCGAGCAGCCCGGCCCCGAGCATGCCGAGCGAGATCGCCGTCGTGAGCATCATCGCGATGCTCATCGTGACGTTGCGGCGCAGCCCGGCGAGCGCCTCGCGCCACACGAACGCCATGCCGTTCACCGGCCCTGCCCCCTCATCGGCCCTGCCCGCTCATCGGCCCTGCGCCCTCATCGGCCCTGCCCCCTCATCGGCGCGGCCCGGTCACCGGGTGGCCCCGTAGACGCCGCGGGCGTCGTCGCGGGCGAGCTTGCCGAGGTGGAGCTCGACGACCCGGCGGCGCATGGCGTCGACGATCTGCCGGTCGTGCGTGGCCATGACCACCGTGGTGCCGGTCCGGTTGATCCGGTCGAGCAGCAGCATGATGTCGTCGCTGGTCTCGGGATCGAGGTTGCCGGTGGGCTCGTCGGCCAGCAGCACCAGCGGCCGGTTCGCCAGGGCGCGCGCGATCGCGACGCGCTGGGCCTCGCCGCCGGAGAGCTCGGCGGGCATCCGGTCGCCCTTCCCGTCCAGGCCCACCAGCTCGAGCATCTCGGGCACGACGGTGCGGACGGTGTGCTCGGACTTGCCGGTCACCTCGAGGGCGAAGGCGACGTTCTGGGCCACCGTCCGGTCGCCGAGCAGCCGGAAGTCCTGGAACACGCAGCCCATCCGCTGGCGCAGCCGCGGCACCTTGCGGTTCGGGAGGCGGGCGACGTTCCAGTTGGCGACGAAGACGTTGCCGCTCGACGGGGTCTCCTCGCGCAGCAGCAGCCGCAGCAGGGTGGACTTGCCGGAGCCGGACGGCCCGATGAGGAACACGAACTCGCCGGCGTCGACGTCCACCGACACGTCGTCGAGCGCCGGCCGGACGGACGTCGGGTAGAGCTTGCTGACGTGTTCGAGCCGGAGCACGGGGCGCGATGCTACTTGCCGAAGTCGATCTTCCCGTCCGGGCGAACGATCGCTACGCGGCGGCTTCGGTCTGCTTCCGCCAGCGGATGCCGGCGTCGAGGAAGTCGTCGATGAACCCGTCGAGCACCTGGCTGGTCTGCGAGGTCTCCTGACCGGTCCGCAGATCCTTCACCATCTGGTACGGGTGCAGCACGTAGGAGCGCATCTGGTTGCCCCAGCTCGACCCGGAGTCCTTCAGCGAGTCCAGCAGCGCCCGCTCCTCGGCGCGGCGACGCTCGAGCAGCTTGGCCGCGAGCACCGTCATCGCCGTCGCCTTGTTCTGCAGCTGCGAGCGCTCGTTCTGGCAGCTCACGACGATGCCGGTCGGCAGGTGGGTCAGGCGCACCGCGGAGTCGGTGGTGTTGACGCCCTGACCGCCGGGGCCCGACGAGCGGTAGACGTCGACGCGCAGGTCCTTCTCGTCGATCTCGACGTGGTCGGTGGACTCGACGACGGGGGCCACCTCCACCCCGGCGAAGCTCGTCTGCCGGCGGCCCTGGTTGTCGAACGGCGAGATCCGGACGAGGCGGTGGGTGCCCTGCTCGACGGAGAGGGTCCCGTACGCGTACGGCGCGGAGACCTTGAACGTGGCGGACTTGATGCCCGCCTCCTCGGCGAAGGAGGTGTCGTAGACCTCGGTCGGGTAGCCGTGGCGCTCCGCCCAGCGCAGGTACATCCGCATGAGCATCTCGGCGAAGTCGGCGGCGTCCACCCCGCCGGCCTCCGCGCGAACCGTCACCAGGGCGTCGCGCTCGTCGTACTCGCCGGAGAGCAGGGTGCGGACCTCGAACGCGCTGATGTCGGAATGCAGGCTCGCCCGCTCCGAGTCGGCCTCCGCGGTGAGCTCGACGGAGTCGGAGCCGGACTCCTCGTCGGCCATCTCGTAGAGCGTGGAGAGGTCGTCGAGCCGGGAGCGCAGCGACTCGGCGCGCTTGAGGTCGGCCTGCTTGTGCGTGAAGTCGCTGGTCAGCTTCTGCGCAGTCTCGGGGTCGTTCCACAGGTCCGGCGCGGCGACCTGCGCCTCGAGCTCGGCGACCTGGCGCCGCAGACCGTCGAGGTCCATCGCCGCCTCCACCGAATCGAGGCTGGCGGCGAGGTCCTTGAGTTCGGTCGCGGTCGAGTCGTCCACGGGGTCCAGGGTAATCCCGGCCTGACCTCCCACCCACGGGTGCGGGGCGGGGCGGACGGCCGTCCCGAGGACGGGTCGGTCCCGGTGCCGCCCGGGTCCGGGTCCGGGTCCGGCCGACGAGTGAGCGGCGCCGTCCTGGCGTCCAACGTCAGGATCGTGCCGTTGCTGCCACGGGCGGCCCGACCCGGCCGACGAGTGAGCAGCGCCGTCCTCGCGTCCAACGCCAGGAACGTGCCGTTGCTGCCACCGGCGGCCCGACCCGGCCAACGAGTGAGCGGCGCCGTCCTCTCGACCAACGCCAGGATCGTGCCGTTGCTGCCACGGGGTCAGGCGTGCCCGGGGCTGGGACGGGGCGGGCCCGGCGACGACTCAGTGGTGCGCGCGGCGGTGCTCGGCCACGACGTCCCGGCCGAACTCGCGTCCGGCGGCCCGCCACACCGAGTGGGCGTGGTTGACCCCGCGCTGGGTGTTGTCCCACTCGGCGAGCAGGTCGGGCCCCTCGACCCGGTAGTAGTGCGGCTCGCCGCGCTCGTGCCCGCCGGCCCACGCGAAGTGCACGCCGTCCAGTCCGTCGCCGTCGAACCGGGCCCGCTCGCGCTCCACCAGGCCCGGGGGCATCCGCCCGACGTAGACCTCGAGCAGGTCGCGCAGGACCGCCCGCTGGGCCTCGGTGAGGTCGCTCGCCGCGATCCCCTTCGGCGTCGGGCCGATCTCGGTGGCCGCGCGGTCGGCCTCGGTCACGCCCAGCTGTGCCTCGAGGCCGTCGTGCATCGACCAGAGCCGGTCCTCGAGGGTCTGGTCGTCGAAGTGGCCGCGCCACAGGTCGGGCAGCGGGATCAGGCGGTCGCCGGGCGAGACCCCGACCCGGTTGGCCCCGATGATGTCCGCGGGCGCCGTCGGGGTGAGCACCGTGGTGGCGCGCTGGTCGGCGTCGAGCGCGTGCAGCAGCGCCCGCCCGAGGTCCTCGATCGCGCCCAGCGGGCGCAGCTCCTGCCCGCCGAGCAGCGGCGAGACCATCGGGTCCGCGCCGAGGAAGCACGGTGACCCGGCCACCGCCTCGCCGCCGACCACCAGGTGGTTGACCGAGACATGGTGCCCGCCGAAGCGCCAGCCCCACGGGCCGGACCCGGACGGGTCACCGAAGACGCGCAGGTAGTACATCCCCGGGTCGCGGCCCCGGTCGCGGGCGAACCCGGCCGTGAATCCCTCGGTACGGTCGAGGACGTTCTCCAGCCCCATGATCGTCGAGGCGCTGACGTAGCCCGGTTCGGAGAGCCCGGTCGCGAGCAGCCGCATCGCGGCGCGCTGCTGGTGGGGCAGCTGCTCGTGCAGCGTGAGCCCGCCGTGGTCGGTGGGCGTGTAGTACCAGGCGAGCCGCTCGGCCTCGGCCGCCTTCGAGCCCGGCCAAGCCCAACAGCCCTGTGCGGACTGCTCGTCGTCGAGCGTCCCGAGCCACGCGCCGGCGGCCTCGACCATCGCCGAGGCCACCGACGCGGGGGTCGCCGTGCTCACTTGACGCGCTTGAGCCGGGTGATGACGAGGCCCTCCGACCCGCCGCCGAGCAGATCCTCGAGCTTGCTCGCGAAGTCCACCAGGTGCTGCGCACCCAGGTGGGCGTCGAGCTCCGAGCCCGACTCCCAGTTCTCGTAGAAGTAGAACGTGGCCGGGTCGTCCTCGGCGACGTGCAGGTCGTAGTTGACGCAGCCGTCCTCCTGGACCGTGATCGGCACGAGCGCCTCGAGCGCGCTGCGCAGGTCGGCCTCCTTGCCCTGCTTCGCGGTCATGCGCGCGATCACGGTGAGCAGATCCGGGTTGTCGTCGGTGGGGGTGACCACGGGGGCGACTCCTTCGTCGAAGGGTGACGCCGCTCATGCCACCAGGTCCGTACCCCGTCCGCAGGGCCACCTACCGGGTCGGGGAGGTCGGCGAGCGCGAGAGCGAGCCCGGCCGGTGGGGGGTTCCGGCCGGGCCGCCCTCGGAGGAGCGGATCCGGTGGGGGGACCGGGATCCGCCCACGCTCCGACACCAACAAACGTATGAGACCAGTTCTCAAAGTTCAAGGCCGTCCGGCAGACTCGGCGCGTGCCTGATCACCGTGTGCGCCCCCTCGGCGCTCCCGGTGCGCCCCTGGCACGCTCGACCGTCTTCGCCCCGCTCGACCAACTGGGCCGCGCGGAGGCGGTGGTCCGGCGGCTGCGCGACGCGATCACGGTGGGACTGCTCGCCGACGGCGAGCCGTTGCCGGCCGAGGCGGACCTCGCCGACCTGCTCGGGGTGGCCACGGTGACGATCCGCGAGGCCCTCGTGACGCTGCGCTCGGAGGGCCTGGTCGACACCCGGCGCGGCCGAGGCGGCGGAAGCTTCGTCCGCCACCCCGTCGGTGTGGGGCTCGCCGCGCAGCGGGAGCGGCTGCGGTCGCTGACGCTCGCCGAGATCCGCGACGTCGGGGACCACTACACCGCGATCGCCGGGGCGGCGGCGCGGCTGGCGGCCGAGCGGTCGTCGCCCGCGGAGGTCGAGGCCGTGCGCGACGGCCTGGACGGCGTGTCGTCGGCGGGTCCCGGCGGGCTGCACCGCGTCGAGCGCGCCTTCCACCTCGAGGTGGCCGCCGCCACGCAGTCGGCCCGGCTGACCCGCAGCGAGGTGCTGCTGCAGGGCGAGATCGGCATGTTGCTCTGGCTCGCACCGGACATGGACGGGGCCGTCGGGCCGGCCCGCGCGGCGCACGGCGCCATCCTCGACGCGGTCCGGGACGCGGACGCCGCACGGGCGCGCGCGCTCACCGAGGCGCACGTGCAGGAAGCGGTCGAGAGGCTGGCGGAACTGCGCCTGGCGGAGTCGGATGGGCGGTGAGTACGGGGTCCCAGGGGTGGGGCCGGGGACGGGGGCGGTCATGAACGCGGACGCCGCGGGCGCTCGTGCGGCCGCCGTCGCGCTGGCGCAGTCGGTCCACGAGGTCGTCGAGCGCCTCTTCGCCGATCTCGAGCCGCTGCGCGTCGCCGTCGAGGACCTGTACGTCGCGCTTCCCCGGCCGCGCGCCGCCGACCTGGCGCAACTGCGCGACGTCATCGGGACCACCCTCGCCGCCGCGCCCGACCTCGTCGTCGGCGCGGGCCACGTGCCCGCCGGCGACGCCCTCGCCGACCGGACCCGCTGGCTGGAGTGGTGGACGGTCACGTCCGGGCCGCCGCCGCGCCGGCTCCTGCCCGACGCCGGCCCGTCGGAGGAGCACCTCGACTACACCCGCCAGCCGTGGTTCACCGTGCCCGCCCGCACCGGGGCGCGGCACGTCACCGGCCCCTACGTCGACTACTTCTGCACCGACGACTACACGCTCACGCTCACCGTCCCGGTGCGCCGCGAGGGCCGGTTCGTGGGCGTCGTCGGGTCGGACGTGTCCGTGGCGAACGTCGAGCGCCTGGTGCTGCCGCGGTTGCGCGCGCTCGGGCCGCGCGCGGCGCTGGTGAACGACCGGGGGCGCGTCGTCGTCTCGACCTCGGTCCGCGAGGCGACCGGCTCGATCGTGCGCTCCCCCGACGTCGCCGCGAGCTGGCACGACGACGACGGGCCGGTGATCCGGTGCGGCGATTTCCCCCTGGGTGTGCTCCGCACCCGTGAGCACTTTCCGGGGTCATAGCCCCGGAAAGTGCTCACGAGGCCGGAGGCCACCTACATGGTCAGCGCCGCCAGGTGCTCACGGTGCTCCTCGGCGGAGCCGAAGAGCGGCGCCCGACGGCGGGCCCGCTTGTAGAAGAAGTGAGCCTCGTGCTCCCAGGTGAAGCCGATGCCGCCGAAGAACTGGATCATCGCGCCGGTCGCCTCCCAGGCGGCGTCGGAGGCCTTGGAGCCCGCCACAGCGACTGCGATCGCCTTCCCCGGATCGTCGCTGTCCAGCGCGTGCGCGGCGAAGAGGACCGCGTGCTCGGCCATCGTCACCGCCACGTGCAGGTCGGCCATCCGGTGCTTGATCGCCTGGAACGAGCCGACCGGCACGCCGAACTGGGTGCGCTCGCGGTCGTAGGCGACGGTCCGCGAGAGCGCCTCGCGGGCGACCCCGACGAGGTCGGCGGCGTTCAGCACGGCGCCGCGCGCCAGCAGGGCGGCCACGGCGTCCGCCCCGCCGGAGGCGAGCGGCTCGGCCGGGGTGTCGGTGAGCTCGACGGCGCCGACGCGGGCCGTGCCGTCGTAGGTGCGCTGGTCGCGCACGGAGAGCCCACTCGCGCCGGCCTCCACCAGGTACAGCCCGGGCGTGCCGGAGGCGTCGGTGGCGGCGACGACGAGCAGACCCGCGACGTTCGGGTAGTCCACCGGGGACGCCGAGCCCGAGAGCCTGCTCGTGCCGTCGCCTTCCGGGCTGTTCGCGTCCACCGTGATGCCGGAGCCGTCCCAGGCCCCGCCCTCACCCCGCAGCGCGACCGTGCCCACCGTCTCGCCGGCGGCGAGCGCGGGCAGCCACCGGGACTGCTGCTCAGGCGAGCCGGCGAGCCGGATCGCCTCGGCCGCGAGCACCGTCGTGAGCCATGGTCCGGGGGCCACGCCCGCCCCGAGGGCGCGGGCCACGACCTGCGCGTCCAGGAGGCCGAGCCCGAGCCCGTCGTGCTCCTCGGGGACGAGCACGGCGAGCGCGCCCTGGTCGGCGAGGCCCTTCCACAGCGTCAGCGGGTGGCCGTCGCCGTCGGGGTCCTCGACGACGCCGCGCACCGCGTCGAGGTCGAAGCGGTCGGCGAGGAACTCCGAGACGGTCGAGGCGAACGCCTCCTGCTCCTCGGTCAGTGCGAAGAACATCTCCGGCCTCCTACCGCGGCAGGCCGAGCACGCGCTCGGCGACGATGTTGCGCTGGACCTGCGACGAGCCACCCCAGATGGTCACCGACCGGGACCAGTGGTCCTGCGCGTGGAAGGGCGTGAGGTCGACGTCGGGGCGCGGGGCCGCGAGTGTGGCCTCCGGGCCGAGGACCTTCTCGAAGGCCTCCCAGAGGTCCTGGAACGCCTCGGACCACTGCAGCTTGGTCATCGACGACTCCGAGCCCAGGTCCCGGCCCTGCTCGGTCTGGGTCAGGATGTGCATCGCGTGGTAGCGCAGGCACTCCAGCTCGACCAGGCAGCGGGCCAGCTCCTGGCGGGCCACCGGGTCCTCGGCGCGGCCGAAGCGCTTCGCCTCGGCGACGATCTCGTCGTACTGTCGGCGGAACTCGGTGTACTGGCCCACGCCTGAGGCGCCGCGCTCGAAGGAGAGCAGCAGCATCGCGGTGCGCCAGCCCTGCCCGATCTCGCCGAGGCAGTCCTTGGCCGGGACGCGGGCGTCGGTGAAGAACACCTCGCCGAACTCGCTCGCCCCGCTCATCTGCTTGAGGGGGCGGGCCTCCACGCCGGGCTGGTCCATGTCGATGAGCAGCATCGAGATGCCCTTGTGGCGCTCGGAGCCGGGCTCGGTGCGGACCAGCGTGAAGATCTTGTCGCCGTGCATGGCGTTCGTCGTCCAGATCTTCTGGCCGTTGACGACGAAGTCGTCGCCGTCGCGCACCCCGCGGGTCGCCACGGCCGCGAGGTCGGAGCCGGCTCCGGGCTCGGAGAAGCCCTGGCACCAGATGACCTCGTTGCGCAGCATCGGGCCGATGATCTCGGCCTTCTGCTCCGGGGTGCCGATCGCCATCACGGTCGGGGCGAGAAAGGTCAGGCCGAGGGTGTTGACGGTCTGCGGGGCGTGCGCCCGGATCGTCTCCTCGTCGTAGATCGCCTTCATGCCCGGCGTCCCGCCGCGGCCGCCGTACTCGACGGGCCACTGGATGCCCGAGAAGCCCGCGGCGGTCTTGCGGGCCTCCCACTCGCGGCGCTTCTCGAACGACTCGGTCGTGTCCAGCGAGGCCCAGTACCCCGGCCGGGTCCACTCCTCGGGGATGTTCTCCGCCAGCCAGGTCCGCAGTTCCGTCCGGAACTGCTCCTCCTCGGCGGTGTAGGTCAGATCCACGTCGGCTCCCAGGCTCTCTGCGGTGGGCGCGTCAGCACCCGGCGCGCGGGCCACTCTGGCAGGTCCGTCGGTCCCCTGCACTACCGCCGGGTAGCCGGGCGCGGTGATCGACTCAGCAGTGCAGGATGCCCTGCTGCTCCTTGAGCGCGAGCACGCGGCGGACCGCGTCCTGCGCCCGGGCGGCGAACGCCGGCTCGCGCGCCGCCGCCGTGATGGCGTCCACCATCGGCCCCAGGTTCTGCGGCGCCACGGTGAGCACCAGGTCTCCGCCCGCGGCGAGGAACCTCGTGGCGCGCGCGCCGACCGGGACGTCGGCCAGGGCCTTCGCGACCCCGACGTCGTCGGTCATGACGACGCCGGTGAAGCCCAGCCGCCCGCGCAGCAGGTCGCCCAGGATCCGCGACGAGAACAGCGCCTCGTGGTCCGGGTCGATCTTCGGGTAGCGCGCCGAGGACACCATCACCAGCGGCGCGCCGGCCTCGATGCCGGCGGCGAACGACCGCAACGACGGCGAGTCGGCGCTCGTCTGGGTGTCCACGACGTCGGCGGCCACGTCGGTGTTCTGGCGCACCTCCCCCAACCCCGGGAAGTGCTTGAGGGTCGGGGCCACCCCGGCGTCGCGCAGGCCCCCGACGAAGGCGCCGACCGCGGGAGCGACCGCGCCGACGTCGGTGCCGAACTGCCGCCCGAACTTCCCGACGGGCGCGTTCGCCGTCCCCAGCGCGGGGTCGACCACGTCGGCGACCGGCGCGAGGTCGGCGGTGACCCCGACGTCGCGCAGCTCCTTCCCCCACGTCCGCGCGTCGCCGCGCAGCGCGTCCGGGTCCCTCCCCTGGGCGGTGGCCGCCGGGATGCGGGTGAAGCCGGGCCCCTCGAGCTCCTGGACCTGCCCGCCCTCCTGGTCGGCGGTGACGAGCATCGGCACGTCGGCGCCCCCGGTCGCCTGGGCACTCGTGACGACCTTCGTGACGGCGTCGGAGCTCGCGGTGTCGCCGTCGGTGAGGATGACCCCGCCGGGCTCCTTCGCCAGGGCCGCTCGGGCGGCCGGGCTGACCCCGCCGGCGCCCACCCCGACGACGACGAGCTGGGTCCAGCGCTGGGCGGGCGTCAGGCGGTCGTAGGTCGCGGTGACGCAGGCGGACGAGCCGGGCGGCGCCGGCGTCGTCGGGGTCGTCGCCGCGGGCGCCGACGAGCTGGGCGGGGCTGGTGCGGCGGTGACGGCCGGCGCCGGGGTCGATCCCGCGCCGCAGCCGGCGACCAGGCCCGCCGCCACCAGGACCGCCCCGGCGAGGTGGGCCGGGGAGGCCGATCGGGACGGGCGGCGGTCCGGTCGGGGCGGCGTCATCGCGGGCCAGGGTAGGGACCGCCGGCGCCGGGTCGGCCCCGGGTCGCCCGAAGGAGGTCGGCGCAGGACGATGACGCGCATGGTCTCCACACGGCGGACGCTCACCCTCCACGGCCACCCGATGGCGTGGGTCGAGGCGGGCCCCGAGCGCGGCGAGGAGGCCGAGGTCGTCGTGCTCCTGCACGGCGTCGCCGGGAGCTCGCGCACGTGGGAGCCGGCGATCGAGCGCCTGGAGTCGGTGGGCGATCGTCGCCGGATCCTCGCCCCGGACCTGCTCGGGCACGGCGAGTCGGCCGGCCCGAGCGGGGACTTCTCGATGGGCGCCTTCGCGAACGGGCTGCGCGACCTGCTCGCCGCGCTGGGGCACCGCAGCGTGACCGTGGTGGGGCACTCGCTCGGTGGCGGCGTGGCGATGCAGTTCGCCTACCAGTTCCCGGAGCTGTGCGCGCGCCTGGTGCTGGTCTCCTCGGGCGGGCTCGGCCGCGGGGTGAGCCCGACGCTGCGCCTGGCCGCGCTGCCCGGTGCGGGCGTCGTCGTGCCGATCCTCGCCCGCACCGGAGTGCTCGGACTCGGGGTCGCCGCGCTGCGGGCGGCGGCCGCGCTGCCCCTGCGCCCGGCCGACCAGGTGTCGCTGCGGGAGTACGCCCGCCACGCCGGCTCGCTGACCGAACGGGCCCACGCGGACGCGTTCGTCGACACCATCCGCGGCGTCATCGGCCCCTGGGGCCAGCGGGTCACCGGGACCGACCGGCTCTACCTCACCGCCGGCCTGCCCACCCTCGTCGTCTGGGGCCGCCGGGACCCGATCATCCCGGTCGGCCACGCCTACCGCGCCGCGTCGCTCATGCCGGGAAGCCGCCTGGAGGTCTTCGACGACTCCGGGCACTTCCCGCACTGCGACGAGCCGGGGCGCTTCGCGGAGCTGCTGCACGCGTTCTGCGACGCCACCGAGCCCGCCGACCTCGACGCGGCCTCACTCGGGCCGCGCCTGAGTGCCTCCGGCGCGTGAGCACTTTCGGGGGCTATGGCCACCGAAAGTGCTCACGAGCCTCCGGCACCCACGTTGCGGCACTGGTAGCAGAGTGCCGGCGGCACGTTGCGCCACACCGTGGGCGTGAGGCGCACCTCGTCGAAGCTCTGCTCGAGCAGCTCCCGGAAGCGTCGCTGTGTGGGCAGGTTCATCACGTGGCGGTAGGCGAAGGTGGTGAACACCCCGCCGGGAGCGAGCACCCGCGAGACCTGCTCCATGATCCCGCGCTGCGCCTCGCGGGAGAACAGCGTCCAGGGCAGGCCGCTGACGACCGTGTCGACGCGCGTGATCCCGATGTCGGCCAGCAGCTTCTGCAGGTCCTTGGCGTCCCCGCGCACGACCTCGAGCCACGGCCGGGTGCGGGCCAGGTGGCTGACCATGCCCGGGTCGATCTCGACGGCGACGTGCCGGGCCTCGGGCGCCATCCGGCGGCGCAGCGCCTGGGAGACGACGCCGGTGCCGGGCCCGAGCTCGACGACCGTCGCGGCGGGGTCCTCGGGGGCGACCGAGGCGAGCACGTCGCACAGGGCGCGGCCGCTCGGGGCGACCGCCCCGATGACCGTGGGGTTGCGCGCGGCCGAAGAGACGAACGCGAGGAGGTCACGGGCTGGCGTCACGCACGGAGACTCTCAGGTCCTCGGCGGGGGGACCACCGGGGAGGGGCTTCGTCACGGCCTCACCGCGGGTCGATCACCCGCATCACGATGTAGACCACGATCAGCAGGATCATCATCGACAGGTCCAGGCTGATGTTCCCGATGCGGATCGCCGGGATCAGTTTCTTGAGCAGCTTCACCGGCGGGTCGGTGACCCGGTACATGAGCTCGAGGCTGACCGCCGTCCCGCCGGCGGGCCGCCAGTCGCGCGCGAAGCCCCGGACCACCTCGACCACGAGCCGCCCGATGATGAACAGGTAGAACACGAACAGGACGTAGTAGACGACCAGCAGGATCGTGTCCGTCGGGCTCGCGAGCATGAGTCCACTATGGCCCGTATCGGGCCCCGGGAGCTCCCCCACCCCCGTGCCAGGATGGGCGCCGTGATCCTCCACATCTGTTCCCGCGCGGACTGGGACGCCGCCGACGACTCCGTCCGGCCGCCCTCGCTGCGCTCCGAGGGATTCGTGCACTGCTCCGACCCCGGAACGGTGGCGCTGCCGGCCTCGCGGCTCTACCCCGGGCGCACCGATCTGCTGCTCCTCGAGGTCGACCCGGGGCGCGTCGGGTCGCCGGTGCGCTGGGAGCCGGGGGTGCGCGACGGCGAGGTGGAGACGTCGGGGCCGTGGTTCCCGCACGTGTACGGGCCGCTCCCCCGGACCGCTGTCGTCGGCGTCCACCCCTTCCCGCCGGGGGACGACGGGACGTTCCGGCTGCCGGCCTCGCTCGCGGAGCGGTGAGGGGCCGGGTCGGCTCCCCGGCGGCGGTACGAACGGCCGGTTGGTGACCTTCGACGGTGACGGACCGGCCGTTCGTCCTTCCCGGGGGCGGGAACGACGAAGGCCCCGACCTCGTGGAGGTCGGGGCCTTCGTGGTGGTAGCGGGGACAGGATTCGAACCTGTGACCTCTGGGTTATGAGCCCAGCGAGCTACCGAGCTGCTCCACCCCGCGCCGCACCGGTGCGTCCCGGTGATGGCATCAAGACTACCGCCCGGTGAACTGCCGCCCCGCACGGGGGGTGGACGAACCGACCCCGGGCTGCGCCTCGTCGGGGAGGCCGACGAAGCACCGCAGAACGACGAAGGCCCCCGACCTGGATTCCAGGTCGGGGGCCTTCGTGGTGGTAGCGGGGACAGGATTCGAACCTGTGACCTCTGGGTTATGAGCCCAGCGAGCTACCGAGCTGCTCCACCCCGCGTCGCACCACCAAGACTACGCGACGCAGCGCGATCCACGATCACTGGCCCCCCGTCGCCGCCCGGTACTGGTTGATCGCGTTCGCCAGGTCCTGCTGGGCCTGGCCGATCCCCGCGAAGTCGCCCTGCTGCTGCGCGGTCCGCAGCCGGTTCAGCGCATCGTTCATCGAGTTGATCGAGGCGGCCACCTGGGGCGACGCCGCACCCGGCGCCGCACCGGCCGCCGGGGCCTGCGCGGCCCCCTGCTGCGCCGGCGGGGTCGCGGCCGGGACCGGCGCCTGCGGGACCGCGGCCTGGCCCGGCGTCGTCCTGGCCGTCCCCGCCGAGCCGAACACCTGGGTCAGGGCCTCGGCGAGCGTCGGCGCGTAGCCGATCTTCCCGCCGAAGCTCACGAGCACCCGGGAGAGCTGCGGGAACGACGACTCCTGGTTGGACCGCTCGATGTAGACCGGCTCCACGTAGAGCAGCCCGCCCGCGATCGGCAGCGTCAGCAGGTTCCCGTAGAGCACCTGGGTGCCCTGCTGGCGCAGCAGGTTCAGCTCCGTGGAGACCTGCGGCGAGGACAGGAACTGCGTCTGCACCTGCTGCGGACCCTGGGTCTGGGTGTCCGTCGGCAGCTGCAGCAGCGTCATGTGTCCGTAGCTCCCCGGATCCGAGCTCACCGACAGGTACGCCGAGAGGAACTCGCGGCGCAGGCTCACCAGCGCCGTCGTCAGCTGGAACTGCGGCGACGTGCTGGTGCCGCGCCGGGGATCGTCGGCGAGCAGGTAGTACGGCGGCTGCGGGTCGCCCGCGGCGGCCGCGGCGTCGCTCGTCGGGTCGGACGGGATGTCCCAGAACGAGACCGTCGAGTAGAACTCGTTCGGGTCGGACACGTGGTAGCGCGTCAGCAGGTCCCGCTGGACCTTGAAGATTCCCTCCGGGTAGCGGAAGTGCGCGCGCAGGTCGGGCGGGATCGCGGAGGCCGGCTGCACCGTGCCCGGGAACGCCTTCTCCCAGGTCTGCAGCACCGGGTCGGTCGGGTCGTTCTCGTAGAGCTGGACCTGGCCGGTGTAGGCGTCGACGGTCGCCTTCACCGAGTTGCGCATGTAGCCCGCGGTCTGCGGGGCGAGCGTGCCGTTGTTCGCCGAGTCCCGGGTGGCGTCGCCCAGGGAGACCTGCTGGGCGTAGGGGTAGCGCGGCAGCGTCGTGTAGCCGTCGACGATGTACTTGATCTGACCGTCGACGACGGCCGGGTAGACGTCGTTGTCGAGCTCGAGCCACGGCGCGACCTTCTGGACTCGCGTCAGCGGGTCGCGGTTGTACATGATCCGCGAGTCGTTGCCGATCGAGGAGTTGAACAGGATGTTCCGCTCGAAGCCGTAGTAGGCGAAGAACGCCAGGCGCGAGAGCGGGTTGGACAGCGGCACGCCGCCGGGCCCGGTGTAGGTGGACTGCTTGGTGTCGGTGTCGTACTCCCGCGGCGGGGTCCCCGGGTCGGCCCCGACGATCGCGTAGTCGTCGGGGTTGTTGACCAGCTCGCCGTAGTAGATGCGCGGCTGCTGCAGGCCGAACGGTCCGGGGGTGTCGACGTCGGAGACCTGGAACTGCGGGTAGCCGCCCTGCCCGCCGTTGGTGTCCACCGCGGCGTTGACGGTGTTCGCCGGGGCCGCGATGAAGCCGTTGCCGTGGGTGTAGACGAGGTGGCGGTTGATCCAGTCCTGCTGGTTGCCCACCAGGTTGTCCGGGTCGATCTCGCGGGACGCGACCACGTAGTCCTGGGTCTGGCCGTTCAGCGTGTAGCGGTCGACGTCGAGGGTGGGCGCGAACCCGTAGAAGTTCCGGCGCTGCTCGAGCTGGGTGAAGGTCCGTGAGAGGCGGTTCGGGTCGAGGAGGCGGATGTTCGGCACCGTGCCCTGGTCGGTGCTGATCGCCTGCTGGACCGACGCCGCGCTCTGGTCGGTGGTCCCGGCGTAGGGCTGGACACTGACGGTCTGCGGGGTGATCCCGAACGCGTCGCGGGTGGCCTGGATGTTGCGGCCGATCGAGACCGCCTCGCGCTGGTTGGCGTTGGGACGCACCGAGAACTGCTCGAGCACCGCCGGCCACGCCGCCCCGATGAGCACGCTGGACAGGACGAGCAGCGCGAGCGCGATCGCGGGGATCTGCAGGTTGCGCAGGAACACCGCGGCGAAGAACGCGGCCGCGCAGATGACCGCGATCAGCAGCAGGATCAGCTTGGCCGGCATGGCGGCGTTGAGGTCGGTGTAGCTCGCGCCGTAGAAGTTGGCGCCGCCGGCCGAGGACTTGCGGTCGGAGAAGAGCAGCTCGTACCGGTCGAAGAAGTACGCGACTGCCTTGAGCAGCACGAACGTCCCCGCGAGCACGGCGAGGTGGGCCCGCGCCGCGGTGGCGAGCGAGCCGTTGCGTCCCGCCAGGCGGATCCCGCCGAAGACGTAGTGGGCGACGAGCGCGGCCAGGAAGCTGATCCCGACGCCGACGAACAGCCAGGAGAGCACCGAGCGCCAGAACGGCAGCGCGAAGACGTAGAAGCTGATGTCGTGGCCGAACACCGGGTCGGTGACACCGAACGGCGTCTGGTGCAGGAAGAGCTGGGTGGTCTGCCAGTCCCCCTGCGCCGAGAGCGCGGCGATGATCGCGACGAGCAGCGGGATGCCGATCGCGAACAGCCGCAGGTGGGCGAGGACGACGGTGCGGTAGCGCGCCACCGGGTCCTCCGGGCCGGCGACGGGCACGAACACCGGCCGCGTGCGGTAGGCGATGTACAGGTTCAGCGCGATGAGCCCGCCCATGAACACCGCGGCGATGACGGCCTGCACGATCCGCGTGACCAGCACCGTCGAGAAGACGCCGCGGAAGCCGACCTCACCGAACCACGCCCAGTCGACGTAGACGTCGATGAGGCGGGCGAGGCCGATCAGCACGACGAGGACGACCGCGCCGACAACCAGCAGGGTCTTCGTTCGCCGGGACAGCTGCGGGTTCCCGGTCGCGGGCCGGTTGGCCACTGTCGGTCACGCTCCAAGCGGGGACGGGTCGTGCAGGTCGAGGGTGGCGGGCGCGACGGGGGTGGCCCGGTGTGAGAACTCTACGAACGCCGTGTGGGTTCCCTGTGCTCCCGTGTTCCTCGTGTCGGGTTCCGTGGTGCCGCGGCCATCGGTCAGCAGGTCAGCACGACGGAGGCGTCCGCCCGGCCGCCAGGTCCTGCACGGCCGACACACCCTCGCGCAGGTCGGACACGCGCGCCAGCACCAGACCCGACGGGGCGGTGCGCGCCGCCTCGGAACAGTTGCCCGCGGGCACCAGGAAAGCCGTGGCGCCGTCGGCGCGAGCGGCGTCCATCTTGAAGCGGATGCCCCCGATCGGGCCGACCCGGCCGTCGGCGTCGATCGTGCCGGTCCCCGCGACCTCCTTGCCGCCGGTGAGGTCGCCCGGCGTCAGCTTGTCCACGATCGCCGTCGCGAAGACCAGCCCCGCGGACGGCCCGCCGACGTCGCCGAGGCCGATCTTGATGGTGGCTGGCGAGACCACCTGGGAGGCGGCCGTGATCCCCAGGTAGCCGCGCGCCGGGTCGCCGGGCCGGGCCGCGGCGGTGACCGTGACGTCGCTGGTGCGGTCGCCCCGCTGGAAGCGCACGACGACGGGCGTGCCCGGGGCGATGCCGCCGACGGCGTCGACGACGTCCTGCGGCGTCGTCACCGCCCGGCCGGCGACGGTGAGCAGGCGGTCCCCCGGGTTCAGCAGGCCGGCCGAGGGCCCGGGGGTGGTGACGTCGCCGACCTTCACCGCCGACGGGTAGCCGAGGTAGCGCAGGGCCGCGGTCTGGGCGTCGTCCTCGGACTGGGAGAACTGCCGGGTGTTCTCCGCGTCGACCTGCTGGCTGGACTGCCCGCTCGGGTAGACCTGCTCGCGGGGCACGACCTCGTGGGAGCCGGTGACCCACATGGCGATCGCGCCGAACAGCGTCACCTGGCTGGTCACCGCGACGGTGGTCATCCGCAGCTGCCCCGTCGTCGGGTAGGTCGGCACCGGGCCCGACACGTCGATGATGGGCTTGCCCGACTGGGCGCCCAACACGTCGAAGGTGGGCCCGTCGCCGAGGGCCACGAACGGCACCCGCACCGTCGCGCCGGCGAGTCCCAGGACCGCGGCGAGCACGAGCCCGAGGGCGATCGTCGCACGCAACCGGGTCACGGGCGGGGAGGGTAGTGATCGACGCTGTGGGCTCCGCGTCCGGTCGGCGGGATCCGCGTTCGCTGAGGGCTTGCCGAGAACCTCCTGAGGGCTCACCGGACGGGCGTCGGCGCAGCGTGTCACGCGTACCGTGGGCGCCATGAGTGACCTGCCCTTCGGTTTCGGCCCGTCCGACCCCGACGACCCGCGCCACCAGGGGTCTTCCGGGTCTGGCTCCGGCGGCTCCGGGTCCGAGGGTCCGGGCGGCTCCGGGTCCGAGGGTCCGGGCGGCTCCGAGGGTCCCGGCGGCTTCGGCTTCAACCCCGGCGGCGCAGGCGGCAACCCCTTCGCGGCCTTCGGCGGCGGCGGTGCGGGCGGTCCCGGCGGGTTCGACCTCGGTCAGCTCGGCCAGATGCTCACCCAGCTCGGTCAGATGCTCTCCGCGAGCGGCGGGGCCGGGGCGGGCGGAGACGGTCCGGTCAACTACCAGCTCGCCGCCCAGATGGCCCACCAGCAGATCACCGCGAAGGGCGCCCCCCGCGCGGAGGAGAAGACCGCGATCGAGGAGTCGGTGCGGCTCGCCGAGCTCTGGCTCGACGACGCCACGACGCTGCCCTCGGGCGTGTCCAGCGTGACGGCCTGGTCCCCCGACGACTGGGTCGACGCGACCCTGCCCACCTGGAAGCGGCTGTGCGACCCGGTGGCGCGCCGCGTCGCCAACGCCTGGGTGGAGGGGCTGCCGGGCGAGGCGCGCGAGATGGCGGGCCCGATGCTCGGGATGATCTCGCAGGTCGGCGGGCTCGCGTTCGGCTCGCAGCTGGGCTCGGCGCTCGGCCAGCTCGCGGGGGAGGTCCTCACCTCCTCCGACATCGGCCTGCCTCTCGGGCCCGAGGGCACCGCGGCCCTGTTGCCCGGCGCGGTCGCCCGCTTCACCGAGGGCCTCGACCGTCCCTCGAGCGAGGTGCTGGTGTTCCTCGCCGCCCGCGAGGCCGCCCACCACCGGCTCTTCGGGCACGTGCCGTGGCTGCGCCAGCGGCTGCTCGCGACCGTCGAGGAGTTCGCGCACGGCATCACCATCGACACCTCGCGGATCGAGGAGCTCGCCCGCGACCTCGACCCGTCCAACCCGGCGGCGATCGAGCAGGCCATGTCCTCCGGGCTCTTCGAGCCGCAGACCACCGAGGCCCAGAAGGGCGCGCTGGCTCGGCTGGAGACGCTGCTGGCGCTCGTCGAGGGCTGGGTCGACCACGTCGTCGCACAGGCGGTCGGGGATCGGCTACCGGGCGCGAGCGCGCTGCGCGAGAGCATGCGCCGCCGCCGCGCGTCGGGCGGTCCCGCCGAGCAGACCTTCGCGACCCTCGTGGGGCTGGAGCTGCGCCCCCGCCGGCTGCGTGACGCCGCCGAGCTGTGGCGCCTTCTCGGGGAGGCCCGCGACGTCGACGGCCGCGACGCCGTGTGGGCCCACCCGGACCTGCTGCCGACCGCCGAGGACCTCGACGACCCGGCCGCCTTCGTCCGCGGGCGGGCCGCCGTCTCCGAGGACGCCGACACGTCCTTCAGCGACCTCGACGACCCGATCGCCCGGCTGGAGCAGGAGATGCGCGCCGAGCGGGAGTCCGGGGGCCCGGCCCCCGACAGCGGCACCGACGGTGGCGCGGACGGCGGTACGGACGGGTCGACGGGCGACGGCTCGACGGACGACGGCGGGGACCCGAAGGCCTGACCCGGCCTCAGTCCTCGTCCGCCTCGCCGCCGATCTCGAGCCCGGCCCCCGCGGAGAGGCCCTCGAGGTAGCCGATGGCGCGCTCGCTGCGCGGGTAGCGTGCCTCGAGCGCCCGGAACGCCGGGCCGTGACCGGCCTCGCGCAGGTGCGCGAGCTCGTGGACCAGCACGTGGTCGAGCACCCACCCGGGCACGTCGCGCAGCCGCTCGCTGACGCGGATCGTGCCGTCGACCGGGGTGCAGGAGGCCCACCGGGTCCGCATCGGACGGGTCCAGCGCACCGACACCGGGCGGGGCCAGCGACCGTCGGGGCCCGCCGCGTCGAGGTGCTCGCGAGCAAGGCGGTCGGCGCGGGCCGCGAGGTCGTCGTCGCCGGCTCCGCGTCCCGGACGACGACGCTGCTCCGAGCGCTCGAGCCGGCGCAGCATCTCGGCGACCCAGTGCTCCTCCTGCGCCCGGCTCATCGACGCCGGCACCGAGACGATCACCGTGTTCCCCTCGCGGCGGGCGTCGACGGTGCGGCGCCGGCGGGCGCTGCGGCGCACGACGACCTCGGGTCGCCCGGATTCCGACTCGGCCACGTCCCGCACGGTAGGCGAGGGAGCCGACAGGCCCCCGCGCGCGTCCAACCCCCGTGAGTCGCTCCCTGATGGCCCGCCATCCCGACGACCGCCCGGTGCTGCTGTGGCGCGACGCCGCCACCGCGCAGTTCGGGGCCGACCCCGCGACGGCGCTCACCCTCGCCGACCTGAGCCCGCCGCTCGCCGCGCTGGTCCGCGACCTGGACCGGTCGGTGCCGCCCGCCCTCGCCGTCGCCGGGGCGCTCGCGCGCGGCGGCGCGCCCGCCGAGGTCGCGTCCGTGGTCGCCGCGCTCGCCGGGGCCGGGCTGGTCGCCGCGCCGCGTCCCGGGCCGGCCCCCGCCTACGTGCGCGTGCACGGCGCCGGGCGGGTCGGGACGGCGGTCGCCGTGGCGCTGGCGGGCGCCGGGGTGGGCCGGGTCGCGGTGCGCGCGCTCGGCACGGTGGCACTCGGCGACGTCGGGACCGGGCTGCGCGACGGCGACGTCGGGCGCCCCGCGGTGGTCGCGGTCGCGGAGGCGGTCGCCCGGGCCGCACCCGCCGTCGTCGTCTCCGAGCCCACGCGGCGGCGTCCCGACCTCGCCGTCCTCGTCGGCCCCGAGGCGACCGACCCGGTGCTCGCCGCCCGCCTGCTGGCCCGTCACCAGCCGCACCTCGCGGTCACCGCGCACGGCGGGACCGGCACCGTCGGGCCGCTCGTCCTCCCCGGCCGGGGGTCCTGCCTGCGCTGCGCGCAGCGTCGTCGCGCCGCGGAGGACCCGGCGTGGCCCCGGCTCGCGGCGCAACTCGCGGGCAGGCCCACCGGGGTGGGGGCGACGACGGCCACCGCGGTCGCCGCGCTCGCCGTCGAGCACGTCCTGGCGCACCTCGCCGGGACCCCGACGCTCGTCGACCGCGCGCTGGAGCTCGACCTCGCCGGCGGCACCCTCACCCCGCTCGCCCGCCCGGCGCACCCGGGATGCGGCTGCGCGCGCCGCCCGGAGGGGGTGCGCCCTGAGCGAGCCGACGCGGGAGCGGCAGGGGACAATCGACCACGTGTCGTCCGATGACATCCCGCGCCGATCGGTCCAGCGCTCCGCGCGCCTGGCGTCGCTCCCCCTGGGATTCGCGTCGCGTACGGCGGCCGGATGGGGCAGGCGCCTCGCGGGCGGCGACGCCGGCGAAATCTCCGCCGACGTCGCCCGTCGGGGCGCCGAGCAGCTCTTCGCCGTGCTCGGCGAGCTCAAGGGCGGTGCGATGAAGTTCGGACAGGCGCTGTCGGTCTTCGAGGCCGCCGTCCCGGACGAGCTGGCCGAGCCCTACCGGGAGGCCCTGACCCGGCTGCAGACCGCGGCGCCGCCGATGCCGGCCGGGCGCACCCACCGGGTGCTCGCCGAGCAGTTCGGCCGCGGCTGGCGCGAGCGCTTCCGTGAGTTCGACGACACCCCGGCGGCCTCCGCGAGCATCGGCCAGGTCCACCGCGCGGTGTGGGGCGACGGGCGCGAGGTCGCGGTCAAGGTCCAGTACCCGGGCGCGGAGGAGGCTGTGATGGCCGACCTGCGCCAGCTGCAGCGCTTCGCCCGTCTCATCCAGCCGATGGTGCCGGGTATGGAGATCAAGCCGCTGCTCCAGGAGCTGCGCGACCGCATGGCCGAGGAGCTCGACTACCGCGACGAGGCCGACGCCCAGCGGACGTTCGCGGCCGCGTTCGAGGGCGACGAGCACGTCGTGGTGCCCCGCGTGGTTGCCTCGGCGCCGAAGGCGATGGTCTCGGAGTGGATCGAGGGCACGCCGCTCTCCCAGATCATCCGGACGGGCGAGCCCGAGGAGCGCGACCGCGTCGGGAAGCTGCTCTCGACCTTCCACTTCTCCGCGCCCGCTCGGGTCGGGCTGCTGCACGCCGACCCGCACCCCGGGAACTTCCAGATCCTGCCCGACGGGCGGCTGTGCGTGATCGACTTCGGTGCGGTCGCCCGGCTGCCCGACGGCCTGCCGCTCGAGCTCGGCCACATGCTCGCGCTCGCGGTCGACGACCGTTCGGACGAGCTGCTCGAGCTGCTGCGCCGGCTCAGCTTCGTGCTGCCCGGCACCGACATGTCCCCCGACGAGGCGGCCGCCTACCTCAGCCCGCTCGTCGACCCGTTGCGGGTGGAGAAGTTCCACTTCACCCGGGAGTGGATCCGGGGCCAGGCCGAGCGGCTGGGCGACCTGCGGCGGCCGGAGTTCGAGACCGGGCGCGGGCTGAACCTCCCGCCGCAGTACCTGCTCATCCACCGGGTCACGCTCGCCTCGGTGGCGGTGCTCTGCCAGCTCGACGCCGAGGTCCCGATGCGGCAGATCTTCCGGGACTGGCAGCCGGGCTTCGACAACTGAGCCGGGTCTGTCTTCGAGCGAAGGGCACCTTCGGTCGAGTAGATCGGCCAGGGGAACCCTTCGCCGGATTCCTCGCGGGCCGCCGGTTTCGAGTGAAGGGCACCTTCGGTCGACTAGATCGACCGAAGGTGCCCTTCGCTCAGTTCGACGACGAGCCCCCGGCGGTCACGCCACGCCGGCTGCCTGCCGGGCGGCGGCGATCTCGGCGTCACGGGCGAGGTCGGCCTTGCTGGGCCGGCCCCGGGGCCGCTTCCGCGCGATCACGGCTCCACGGTCGAGGATCTCGCCACCCCAGACCCCGGCGAACTCCCGCCGTTCCAGGGCACCGGTCAGGCACATGCGGCGAATCGGGCAGGACCCGCACAGCACCTTCGCCTGCTCGAGCTCGGCGGGGCTGTCGGAGAACCAGAGGTCGTCGGTCTCCTCCCGGCAGGGCAGCGAGACCGACCCGAGTATTTCGGGGGCAGAAGGGACGGAATACATGCTCGGACCTCCTACGGCGGGTGTTCGGGGATCACCCGTGGCCGCGGAGCAGTCCTCGCCCTCGACAGACGAGAAAGGCCGCGAACCCGGGGGGTCCGCGGCCTGGCGATCGGGAGTGTGTCAGCCACACCCGCCGCTGGGACGCGGACGCTGAGGGTCGAGATCGTCGTGCTGGCGCTTGCGCTGCGACATCCCGCTCGGGACGCCCTGCGGGGAGATCTCTCCCCAGGCGCTCGCCGCGACCGGGACGGCCGCGAAGGCGCGCGTCCGGGCGAGCCCCGCGTACGGGACCTCCTGGGACGGCAGGAACGACGTCGAGCAGCGCGCGGTGGCCAGCGGCGATATGCCGGAGGCCGCGGGCACAGCGGTCACCCGTGACGGGGAGACGGGTGTGCCCGTGAGCAGCAGCTTCATGATCGGCACACCCCCTGTCACAGCGAATCGACCCGGCACGTCCGCGCCGGTGCGCTCGAACTTAGGGGCCCCCTCGCGAGGGCCGCAACGGAATTTCCGCGAGATCCGTAGAAGTTCTTCCCGACGACGGCGGCCGGTGCCCGGACGGCCACGAACGGTGCGCGCTACCCCGCGTGCTCGCGCACCATCGTCAGCACCTCATCGCCGTAGCGCTCCAGCTTCGACGCCCCGATGCCGGGGATCGTGACGAGCCCCTTCGCGTCGGTCGGGCGCTGTTCGGCGAGCGCGACGAGGGTCGCGTCGGTGAACACGACGTAGGCGGGGACGGAGCGCTGCTTGGCCTCGTTCGACCGCCACGCCCGCAGCGCGTCGAGCAGGTCGACGTCCACGTCGGACGGGTGCTCGGTGCAGCGGCCGATCTTCTGGGCTCCCGGGTCGGAGAGCACCTTCCCGCACACCCGGCAGCCCGCCTTCGCGACCTTCGCCTTCGGCCCGCCGTCGACCCCGGTGCCGGCCTTGCGCGCCGCCGGGTGGTCCTCGGGCACCAGCCCGTAGAGGAAGCGGCTCCGGCGCCGGGAACGACGACCCCCCGCCGAGCGCGAGAGCGCCCAGGACAGCCGCAGGTGCACCCGCGCCCGGGTGACCCCGACGTAGAAGAGCCGCCGCTCCTCCTCGACGGCGTCGTCGTCGCCATCGGCGTGCTGGATCGGCAGCGTGCCGTCGATGAGCCCGACGAGGAACACCGCGTCCCACTCCAGCCCCTTGGCGGCGTGCAGCGAGGCCAGCGTGACGCCCTGCACCGTCGGCGGGTGCTGGGCCTGCGCGCGGGCGTTCAGCTCGGCGAGGAACCCGCCGAGGGTCGTCTCCGGGACGCTCTCGACGAGGTCGGCGGCCAGCTCGGCGAGCGCGCGCAGCGACTCCCAGCGCTGACGCTGCGCGCCGTCGGCGGCGCCGCCGGGCGGGGGCGTCTCGGTGAGGCCCTGTTCCCCGAGCACCGCGCGCACCGCCGTGACGACGTCCTGCCCGACCACGCCGTCGGGCCCCCCCTCGACCCGAGCCGCCGTCGTGCGCAGCGCGGCGATCGCGTTGCGGACCTCGGTGCGTTGGAAGAACCGCTCGCCGCCGCGCACCTGGTAGGCGATCCCGGCGTCGGCCAGCGCCTGCTCGTAGACCTCGGACTGGGCGTTGACGCGGTAGAGCACCGCGATCTCGGCGGCCGGCACGCCGTCGTCGACGAGGTCACGGATCTGCTCGGCGACCGCGGCGGCCTCGGCGGGCTCGTCGTCGTGCTCGGCGAAGTCGGGCGCGGGCCCGGGCGGCCGCTGCCCCTCGAGGCGCAGCCGGGACCCGGCCGCCCGGCCCCGGGCCGCCCCGATGACCGTGTTGGCGGCCGCGACGACCTGCGGGGTCGAGCGGTAGTCGCGCACCAGCCGCACGACGGCGGCCTCCGGGAAGCGGCGCGGGAACTCCAGCAGGTAGGACGGGCTGGCGCCGGCGAACGAGTAGATCGTCTGGTTGGCGTCACCGACCACGGTGAGGTCGTCCCGGCCACCCAGCCACGCCGAGAGCAGCCGGTGCTGCAGCGGCGTGACGTCCTGGAACTCGTCGACGACGAAGCAGCGGTAGCGCTCGCGGAACTCGTCGGCCACCTCGATCGATCCCTCGAGCGCACCGGCGGTGTGGATCAGCAGGTCGTCGAAGTCGAGCTGCTCGGCGCGGTTCTTGAGCTGCTCGTAGGAGTCGTAGACCCTGGCCACCTGCTCGACCGGCGCCGGGGTGTCGCGCTGGGCCTTCGTCGCGGCGGCGGCGTAGGCGTCGGGCGCGACGAGGCACGCCTTGGCCCACTCGATCTCGCTCGCGAGGTCGCGCAGCGACTCCCGCGTGGTCGGAGCGTCGGCGCGCTGGGCGGCCTGGCCGACGAAGCGCATCTTGTTGTCGAGCACCGGCCACACCTCGCCGCCGACCGAGCGCGGCCAGAAGTAGCGCAGCTGGCGCAGGGCCGCCGCGTGGAAGGTCCGCGCCTGCACGCCCCCGACGCCGAGGTCGCGCAGCCGGGTGCGCATCTCCCCCGCGGCGCGCGCGGTGAACGTGACCGCGAGGACCTGCCCGGCCCGGACCTGCTCGGCGCGCACCAGGTGGGCGATGCGGCGGGTGATCGTGCGGGTCTTGCCCGTGCCCGCGCCGGCGAGCACGCAGACCGGGCCGCGCGGGGCGAGCACGGCGGCCCGCTGCTCGGGGTCCAGCCCCTGCTCCGGGGTCTGGCTGGGCGCCGCGGTCACCGTCACCGCCCCATCGTCTCAACCCGGTCCGACGTCGTGGGGCGGGACGGCCCGGCGGGTCGCGGAACGGACCTCACCTGCCGGAGCGAACGGCGCTCTCAATGCTCCTACGCGCCCGATCGGCCCGCTCGCTCCGGAGGATCGGCTCGGACGAGGTGTCACCCCGACCGGGCCCGGCGGCGGAACCCACCCGGCGTCTCCCCGGCCAGCCGGGTGAACTGCCGGGTGAAGGCCGGCTGGTCGTAGAACCCGCAGGCCAGCGCGATCTCGGCCAGCGGCCGGTCGGTGCCCGTGAGCAGCACCCGGGCCCGGTCGATGCGGGCGCGCAGCACGAACTGGGTGGGCGCGAGCCCGAACACCGCCCGCATCCGCCGCTCGAGCGCCGACACCGAGAGCCCGGCGGCCTCGGCCATGTCCTCCACCCGCGGTGGGTCGTCGAGCCGGGACTCCACCAGCTCCACGACCCGGGTGAGTGCCGGGATCGCCGGGTCGGCCACGTCGGCCGAGCGCAGGTCCTCCGACACGCTGACGACGCCGGCCGTGGTCCAGTCGGCGCCCGGCACCGGGATCTTCGTCGTGAGGTACCAGCCCGGGGTGCCGCCCTCGCGGCGGATGAGCTCGAGCTCGTGGCGCAGCGGGCGCCCGTCGGCGAGGACCCGGGCGTCCTGCTCCTCGTAGCGCTCGGCCAGGGCCGCCACGAACAGCTCGCCGGCCCGGCGGCCGATCACCTCGGAGCGGGTCCGCTGGTTGGTCCTGCGCACGAACGCGTCGTTGACCTCGACGTAGCGCCCGTCCGCGTCCTTGGCGCAGAACATCACCCCGGTCAGCTCCGCGAAGAGCGCCAGCAGCGCGGAGGCGGGCACCTCCATGGTCGTCCTCCCGCCCCGAGGGAGCGGGAATCGTACAAGAGCGACGGCCCCGGACAGGACGACGATGGACCCCATGAGCGAGCAGGTGATCGCGCCGACCGGACGGATCGACGAGCCGATGGTGGAGCGGGCCGTCGCCCGTGCCGAGCGGTGGAGCAGGGCCAGTGCGGGCGGGCACGACACCGCCACCCGCCGCCTGGCCTCCCTGGTGCACGACCCCGACGGCGTCGAGTTCGCGCTGCGGTTCGTCGACCGGGTCGCGCGTCCCGACGACGACGGCGTCGCCGCGCGCGAGCTCGCGCGCCTCGCCGGCCGGGGCGCGACGCTGCCCGGGTTCGCGAACCTCGTCGACCGCACGATGCTGCGCACCGGCGCGGTGCTCGCGCCGACCGCGCCCCGCCTCGTCGTCCCGCTGGCCCGGCGGCGGCTGCGCGCGCTCGTCGGGCACCTCGTCGTCGACGCCTCGGACCGGGCGCTCGGCCGTCACCTCGCCGCGGCCCGGGCGCGGGGCAGGCGGCTGAACCTCAACCTGCTCGGCGAGGCGGTCCTCGGTGAGGCCGAGGCCGAGCGCCGCCTCGAGCGGACCCTCGCGCTCATCCGCCGGCCCGACGTCG
>NZ_DASXJD010000092.1:0-69026 GCF_036497585.1 Actinomycetospora sp.
GGTCGCGGGCTCCGCCGCCGGGAGCGCGCGCAGCAGGTCGCCCCGGCTCACCACGCCGGCGAGACGGTCGTCGTGGTCGACGACGGGGAGCAGCCGCAACCGCTGCTCGACCATCGCCCGGGCCGCCTTCTCCAGCTCGACCTCGTCGCGCACCGCGATCGCGCCGACGGTCATGGCGTCGCCGACGGTGCGCGGGTGCGGCTCGCGCCGGCCGCTGAGCCCAGTGGGGACGAGGTCGGCCTCGCCGATCATCCCGACCACGTGGTCGTCGTCGTCGATCACCGGCACGGCGGTGAGCCGGTTGTCGGCGAGCAGCGGGCGCACCTCGTCGGCAGAGGTGTGCTCGCGGGCGACGACCAGGTCGTCCCGCGGCGTCATCACCTCGGCGACCCGGGTGCCGCGGCGCGGCTCGTCGTCCCCGTACCGGTCGGCGCGGCGGCGAGGTTCCCGGTCGTCGCGCTCGGGCGGGGTCCGGTCGAACAGGTGGCGCACCCGGGCGAGCAGGCCGCCCCGGACCGGGCGGCGCACCAGGTCGCCGCGCGTCACGATCCCGACGAGCACGCCGTGCTCGACTATCGGCATCGCGCGCCACGGGCCGTAGTGGCGCAGCCGGCGGGCGACGACGCGGACATCGGCCCCGGCGCTCATCCAGAGCGGACCGGAGGTCATGACGGCGCCGACGGTCCGGGCCGCCGGGTCGTTCGACCGGGCCCGCAACAGGTCCCAGGTGGTGACGATCCCGACGAGGTGGTGCGCCTCGTCGACGACGGGCAGAGCGCTGACGTGGTGCGAGGTCAGCAGCGACCGGGCCGCCTCGAGCGGGGTCTCCGGTGTCACCGTGACCACCGCGCGGGTCATGATCTCGCGGGCGCACACCATCATGCCCGGCAGCGTGTCGCCCGTGGGGCCGCCCCGGCAGCGGCCGGTGGGGCCGCGCCGGCGGGCCCTTGGTCCCCCGGCGCCGCCCTTGCCTCAGCCGCGGGTGACGGTCAGCTCCCGCGGCACCTCCTCGTCCTCGGGTGCGAGCGGGACGCGGATGGTGACGATCCCGTCCCGGTACACCGCGCTCGCCCGGCCCGGATCGACGCCGCGGGGCACCGGCAGGGTGCGCACCATGCGGCCCGCCCGCAGCTCCCGCCGGTCGCTCGCGGCGCGCTGGGCCGCCGCCGAGGCGCGGTCGGCCTGCAGCCGGAGCTGGTGGCGGTCCAGGTGGAGGGTGACGTCCCGGTCCGGGTCGACGCCGGGCAGCTCGGCCTCCACGACCCAGTCCCCGCCGTCGCGGTACTCGTCGACGTAGATCGTCGCGGGCGCGCGGCGCGCCCGGCCGCCCCAGGACCGCGGCAGGAGCTGCCCGGCCCAGCTCTCCAACGTCTCCTCGGCCTGGGCCAGGATCCCCGGCGCCGCGGCCTCGGCGCCCACGTCCTCCGCGCCCACGTCCTCCGCGCCCACGTCCTCCGCGGGCCCGTCCTGCGGCGCCGGCTCCGGGTCGTCCTCCCGGGCGACGCGCACCCGCGTCGTGCCCGCGTCCTCGGCCTTCGCGGTCTTCCCGACCGCCGTCTTCTCGGTCATGTGACCACCTCCCGGGGCCGACGTTCACGCGGCCCGCGGTCGCCGGGCAGGGCCGCAGGTCCCGGCCGGGTAGGTCCGCTCGCCGCTGCCGGGTGCCCCACCCGCGCCGCACCCTGGAAGGACCGACGAGACGGAGGAGACGACATGGCCACGACGTCAGGGACCCCGAACACGGCGACACGCCAGGGCGGTCAGGGCCGTCCCGTCGCGGTCACGACGAACGCGCCCCACGACGGCGGGCAGGGCGACAACGCCGTCGTGACGGCGGTCCACGAGACCGCCCGGGTGCTCGAGGCGGTCCGCGACGAGCTGCCCCGGCACAGCTGGCCGGTCGTCGTCGGGGCGACCGGGCTGGTGCTCACCGGGATCGTCGACGTCCCCGCCGCCGTGGGGCTCACCGCCCTCTACCTGGCGGCGCGCCACTGGCCGTTCCCCCACCCGCAGGCGGCCGGGTCAGCTCGCTGAGCCGGTCCGCGGGGCGTCGACGGCGGCGATTCCGGGCGGCCGCCGGATGGGCCATCACGACGCCCTCGACCTCGAAGGGGCCGACGAGTTGGCCCGCGGTCTTGATCACGTCGTCGGAGCGGCCGACGAACCAGTACCAGCCGTCGGCGTCGCGCCGGACCACGTCCCCGGTGAGGTACCAGCCGTCGGCGAAGACGGCGGCCTCCCGCTCGGGGGCGTCGAGGTAGCCCCGGAACATCGAGGGCCAGCCGGTGCGCAGCGCGAGCTCGCCCTCCGTCCCGGGGGCGTCGACCTCGTGCACGTGGCCGTCGTCGCGCCGGACGCGGCCCTCGGCGTCGCGCTGCAGCACCGTGGCCTCGATCCCGGGCACCGGGCGTCCCATCGCCCCGGGGCGGACGGGGTCCGCGGCGTAGTTCGCGATCATGATCGCGCCGGTCTCGGCCTGCCACCAGGTGTCGTGGGCCGGGGTGCCGAGCGCGGCGTCGCTCCAGCGCACGGTGGCGGCGTCGAGCGGCTCGCCGACGCTGGCGACGTGGCGCAGCGCCCCGAGGTCGCACCCCGGGGGCGGGGCGCCGTGGCGGGCGAGCATCCGCAGCGTGGTCGGGGCGGTGTACCAGACCGTGACGCGTTGCTCGGCCAGCACGCGGTACCAGCGCTGCGCGTCGAAGTCCCCGGGGTCGACGACCGCGGTCGCCCCGTGGGCGAGCGGGGCGACGATCCCGTAGGAGGCGCCGGTGACCCAGCCCGGGTCCGCGGTGCACCAGAAGACGTCGTCGGCGCCCAGGTCCAGCGCCGACTCCGCGGTGGCGTGGTGGGCGACCACGGCGCGGTGCACGTGCAGGGCGCCCTTGGGCGTCCCCGTCGTCCCGCTCGTGTAGTGCAGGAGCGCGGGGTCCTCGGGCCGGGTCGGGCCGATCACGAACTCCCCGTCCTCCCCGGCGAGCTGCTCCTCGAGCGACGAGGTCCCCGGTGGGGCGGCCCCGTCCCCGGTGACGAGGACGTGGCGCAGCGCCGGGAGCGCGTCGCAGGCGTCGGCGACGCTGCGGGCGTACAGCCGCGGCGTGGTCACCAGCACGGCGCCCCGGCCCAGGCGCAGGCGCTGCGCGACGGGCTCCGGTCCGAACGCCGAGAACAGCGGGCTGACGACGCAGCGCGCCTTGAGCGCGCCCAGCACCGCGATCCAGAGCTCCTCGCGCCGGGGCAGGAGGGTGAAGACCCGCTCCCCCGGTCGGACGCCGACGCGCTCCAGGGCCTGCGCGAACCGGTTGGTCCGGCGGCGGAGCTCGGCGTAGGTGACGGGGTGGCCGTGGCCGTCCGTGTCGAGGAGGCGCAGCGCGTGCCGGTCTCCGCGGCCCGCGGCGACGTGACGGTCGACGGCCTCGTGGGCGATGTTGAGGCCCCGCCCCCCGGGCAGCCCGTCCAGCCGGGCCGCGGCGGCGGCCCACGAGAAGGTGCGCCGGGCCGCCGCGTAGTCCGGCATGCGTACCGCCCGACGCACCGCGGCCGACGTCGGGATGTCGGGGGTCCGGGTGCGCGGGTCGCCCGCTGCGGTGGTCATGGGGGTCGCTCCCTCTCGCAGACCCGGCCGGCTCCGCGCGGTGCGGAGCCGGCCGGGACGCTCGTCGATCGGGTGGGGACGGATCAGGCCCGCTGGCGGTCCCCCGAGGAGGCGCCCGCCAGGGCGACGAGGATCGTGATGTCGAGGGCGATGACGAGGATCGACCACAGCGGCGCCGCGGGCAGCCACACGAGCTGCACGAGCACGCTGATGCCGACGATCACCATCGCCATGGCGCGGGCCCAGGGCTGGTCCCCGCTCAGCAGACCGGCGCCGGTCAGGGCCACGATCGCGCCCACGATGAGGTGGACCCAGGCCCAGGTGCCGAGCCCGACCGCCACCACGACGCCGTTGCCGGTCAGGTAGTAGGTGGGGGTCAGGAGTGCGAAGAGCCCCTCGATGACGCCGAAGAGGCCGACGACGACCATGATGATCCCCGCGAAGCTCACCCAGCCGCTCATCGGGGCCGGGCCGGTCATCGCCGGCGTCGTCGTGCCCGGTGGACGGCTCCGGGCCGTCGTGTCACCGCGCTGTTCGGTGCTGTGCTCCGTCATGGGTTCCTCCCCGGTCGACGGTCTGTCGGTGACCGTCAGCGTGGCCAGAGCCCGTGCCGACGGCGAGGTCCGAAGGTCCCGGCGCGTGGAGTCGGCGGGCCCGAGGACGCGGACCCCCGGTCACACCGGGTGCTCGGCACCCGCCGAGGCCGCCGGACGCGGGACTCGGCGCTCCGCCGCCAGGCGCAGTCGGCGCACCTCGTCGTAGACCGTCCAGACCTGTCGCAGGCCGGCCTCGTGGAGCACCGTCAGGAACGAGGACGCCCGGGGCGCCACCACGACGAGCCCGGGGCGCGGTCGGTCGAGGACGGCCGTCATCGCGGTCACCGCGTCGCGGTCCCAGGACCGGGTCCGCGCCAGGTCGAGCACCCACGGGCCGCGGTCGGCGCGCAGCGCGTCCCGCGCCCACGCCACCCCGGGCTCGTCGACGTGCCCGTGGAGCTCGAGGCGGCAGGGAGCGTCGTCGGTCGCGCGGTCGGTCATCGGTCACTCCGCTCGGGGGGCACGGACGCGGTCACGGAGGGGGTCGGTCCCGGGACGGGCCCGCCGCCGGGCCACCACCACCCGGCGGGCGGCGGCGCGCCCGGTTCGGGGCCCGGCGTCGCCATCGGGGTCCCCGCGGCCAGGCGCAGCACGTCCGGGGCGGCGACGGTGCCGACCGGGCGGTCGTGGGCGTCGAGGACCACGAGGCGGGCGTCGGGCCGGGCGAGCCCGCCGAGCACGTCGACGAGCAGGTCCCCGGAGTGGACGGGGCTCAGCCGGTCCGGCGGGACGAGGGGCCCCGCGCCCGGCAGGTGCTCGGGGGTGACGAACCCGGCGAGCCTGCCGTCGGTCTCGCGCAGCAGCAGCCCGCCCGCGCGGGCCGCGGGGTCGTGCACCGCCGCGGCGTCGATGGCCCGGGGCGGGCACACCACCTGAGGGGCCGGCCGCGCCACCTGCCCGACGGTGAGCCCGTCGAGGGTGCGCCCGAGGCGGGCACGCCGGCCCTCCTGCTCCGCGCTGGCGGCGATCCACCACCCCACGACGACGAACCAGAGGCCGGCGAAGCCGGCGGCGACGGTCAGGGCGATCCCGCCCAGCACCAGGGTCCAGGCCAGGACGCGGCCCGCCGCGGCCGAGGCCCCCGCCGCGCTCCACCGATCGCCGCGGCGGGCCCAGAGCAGGGCGTGCAGCACCCGGCCGCCGTCGAGCGGCGCCGCCGGGAGCAGGTTGAACACGGCGAGCACCAGGTTGACCCAGGCGAGCTCGAGCAGCACCGCGGTGACCAGGCTCGGCGGGAGCAGGTCCGCGGCGCCCAGGAAGACGCCGCCGAGCAGGCCGCTGGTCAGCGGCCCCGCGACCGCCATCCGCAGCTCCACGCCCGGGCGGTCGGGCTCCCCGCGCAGCAGCGTGGCGCCGCCGAGGATCCAGAGGGTGACCCCCTCCACGCGCAGCCCGAGGCGGCGCGCCACCACCGCGTGCGCGGCCTCGTGCGCGAGCAGCGACGCCACCACCAGCACGGCGGCGCCGAGGCCCGCCACGGCGTAGGCCCGGCCGCCGTGCCCGGGGCTCAGCAGCGGGAGCTCGACGCGGGCCATCGCCACCGCGAGCAGGGCGACGATGCCGAGCACGCTCCAGTGGGCGCCGACCGGGACCCCGGCGAGGCGGACGAGCGGGACGGTGCCACGCGGCAGTCGAGTCGCGGTGCCGTCGGGTCCCTGCGCGGCCATCGGTCCTCCGTCTCCCACGGCGGCGTCCGAGTGAGCCACGGCGGTCGGACAGGGCGGCAGGACCGGAGGTCACTCGTGCGGGCGGGGAAGGTCCCGGCGCGCCCCCGGCGCGAGGAGCAGGTACACCGCCCACCCGAGCAGGGCCGGCAGGAGCCAGTTCGCCCCCCGGTACACCGCGACGACCACCGCCGCCTGGGGCACCGTGAGGCCCGCGCCGAGCAGCGCGCCCCCGAGGCTCGTCTCCACCAGGCCCAGGCCTCCGGGGGTGAGCTGCAGCGCCATCCCGACCTGGCCCGCGACCCAGCCCAGCGCCAGGGCGGCCCACGGGAGCACGGGCAGGACCGAGCGGGCGGCGGCGGCCAGCGCGCCGGCGTCCAGGAAGTACATCCCCAGCGCGGTGACGAACAGCAGGACGCCCGCCGCGGGCCCGGGCACGAGGGGACGCAGCTGGGCCGCCCAGTCCCGGCCGGTCGCGGCGGGGTCGGCGCCGAGGCGTCGACGCAGCCGGGGCCAGGACACGCGGGCCGCGACGGGCAGGAGCCGGCCCAGCGCGCTCGCCAGCGCCGTGGGCGACCGCGCGGCGGCCCCACCGGCCAGGACGACCGCGACGACCGCCGCGCCGAGCCCGACCCCGAGCGGGACCGCGACCACCCCCGCCGCCCGTCAGCAGCACCGGGACGAGCCAGACCAGGACCACCGTGCTGACCGCGCCCGCCGTCGCGACGGTGACGGTGGCGGCCGCCCACGGGACGCCGCGCCGGGCGAGGGTGCGCGCCGACCAGACCACCGCACCCGCCGAGCCGCCCGCGGGCAGCGTCACGGCCATCGCGTTGCCGGCGACGGTGACCGCCTGGACCACCACGGTGGCCAGCGACGACCCGGCGTCGCGCAGGACCTGGCGGTGCAGCTCGCCGTACGCCGGCACCGCCGACGGACCCAGCACCGCGGCGAGCAGCACCCACCCCGCGGAGACCGCGGGCGCGACGGTCCCGGCGGGGACGCGCAGCAGGCCGCGCGCGCCCCAGGCCAGGAGCGTGATGGCGCCGAGGATGAGCGCGTAGCGCCAGAGGTGGGGACTCCTCAGACCGGGACCTCGCCGCTGCGGGGCGGCGACGCCGTCCGGTGCGACAGCGCGGACAGGACCCCGCGCAGCAGCTCGCGGCGCTCGATCAGCCCCCGCCGGTAGGCGGGGTTGTCGGTCGCGGCGATCTCGCTCGAGAGGTCGCCGAGGTGCTCGGCCAGGAACACCGACACCGCGCCCACCTGGGCCTCGGTCAGCTCGACGAGCATGATCCACCTCCTCGGGGCGTACCCGGACGTCCCGGCGACGCCGGCCGGTCCAGCGTGACGGCCGCCCGGGGGCTGCGGAAGAGACCAGCGGACCGGGGCGGGCGGGACCAGCGGCCCCCGTCCGCGATCACCGCGGAGCGGACACCTCGACCGGACGCCTGGCGAGAAGCCGGACCACTGCCCACCCGGTGATCGCGGCCACGGTCGCGGCCATGACCACGGCCGCGACGAGCCCGATGGCGAGCACCTCCGTCGTCGGCTGCCCCGGGTTCCACCACGGCATGGCGAGGCCGAGGAACGCCCCGAGCCCGACGAGCCAGGCCACGGCGGTGACCGGGATCCACAGCGCCGCCCGGGCCACGTGGTGGCGCAGGACCCACCACTGCGCGGTCCCCATCGTCGCGAACAGCGCCGCCCCGAGCGCGACGGTCACGACGACGAGGAGGGCCGGCGGCCAGGACGCCCAGGTCCCGGCGGCCACCGAGGGCAGCAGCCCGAGCGCGTAGCAGAGGACCGCCGCCGCGGCGGTGGCCAGCACCCAGTCGCGGGCGCGCAGTCGTGGGAGGACGCGGGAGAGGACGACGGCCTGGCCGGCGCCGAGCACCGCGCCCTCGACCGCGCCCGCCGCCAGGAGGGCGGGGACGGCGACCGCCGGGCCGGCGTCCGCCGGGCCGGCGTCCGCCGTGAGCGCGCCAACGGCGAGCGGCACGCAGAAGCCGACGACCTCGGCGACGGTGACCGAGGCGAACCAGGTCCACCACAGCGGCGCGGCGGCGGGCGCGGGCGCGGAGCTCATGCCGGCACCGTCACGGCGGCCGAGGTAACGGGCACCGGGAGCCGGCGGACCAGGTCGGCCACCAGGTCGTCGTGCCCGCCCGGGACGACGAGCTCGCCCGCACCCCGGCCCAGGACCACGTCGCGCAACGCCCACGCCGGGTGGCCGCAGCGCACCTCCACCGCGGCCACGCAGCGGGCGACGAGGCCCGGGCCGACCACCTCAGGCGGCGGGGGCCATCGCGAGCGAGCCCTCGAGCAGCCGCGCGAAGGCGGTGACGTCGTCACGGTCGAGGTCGGCCGGCAGCCCGTCGAGCTCGCCGCACAGCTCCTCGAGCAGATCCCGGCAGGCCTGCTCGTCCAGGACCTCGATCGGGTTGGCGAGCGGTCCGCCGGGCCCGAGCAGCCGGCGCGTGAACATCCCGTGCCCGTACTCGACGATCTCGGTGTTCTCGAGATCGCGGGCGCGGGACACGCGGGCGGTGAGGGTGGCGTTCCAGGGCCGCATCGAGGTCATGGTGGGTTCCTTCTCTCGTCTTCGCTCGTCGGTGACGTGGGCGACCCTCGTGCGCGGCAGCGGGCCGGGCGAGAGCACGTCGACACACCCGGGGCGGGTCCTTGGTCCCGTCCGCGTGAGGGCGTCGGTGCCCGACCGGCCCCGCCGCCGCACTACTACGGTGGCGTAGTACCGGCGGGACGGGGGGAGGGCGGAGTGCCAGGAAGATCCTCGCGCGGCTCCGTGTCGACGCGGATCGTCGCCCCGGAGACGTCCGGTCGGGCCGGAGACGCCGTGGACGCCCGGGTCGAGGTGGACGACCCCGAGCTCGGGTGCTGGGTGCTGCTCGGCCTCCTGCTCGGTTCCTCGGAGCCCCGGCTCACGTCGGTCGAGGTGCACGCGCGGCCCGACGGGGCCGCCCTGGACCCGGAGACGGTGCGGGCGCTCCCCCTGGCGCGCTACCTCGTCCTCGCGACGAACCAGCTCCGCACCAGCGGCCCGCGCGTCCGCACCCCTGATGCGCCGTCGTCCGGCGCGGCCGACGCCGAGGACCTGGACCGGGTGGCGCGTACCTACCGCGAGGCGCTGGCCAGCGCCGACGCGCGGTCCCGGCTGGCGCCGACGGCGGCCGTGGCGCGGGCCTTCGGGGTCGACCGCACCGCCGCCGGTCGCCTCGTCGCCCGGGCCCGCCGGGAGGGGCTCCTGCACCCGGCCCTTCCCCGCCGACCCGGCGAGGTCATCCCGGGCCCCCCGCCGACCCGGGACGCATGAGTGCGCCCGTCAGCGCGCGGTGGCTACGCCTTCTTACTACTTTGTCGTAGTAACAGCCTGCTCAGATCGGCCGCCGACGAGGAGTGGTCCGGGGTGGGAGTCGCCCTGGCCGCCCTGAACCGTCGGAAATAGACGACCTCGCACCCCTGACCCGAAGGGACCGATGTGACCCCCTCGACGCGGCACGACGCCGCCGCCCTCGCGGTGGCGGCGCTGGCCATCGTCCTCACCGCGTGCGGCTCCTCCCCCGCCCCGGACGCGCCCGCCGCCCCGAGCACCGCGCCGGCCGTGCCGGCACAGCTCGCCGTGCCGGCCGGGCAGCACCTGGCGCTGACGGCGACCGTCGAGCGGGGCTCGCAGGTCTACGCCTGCCGCGGCGGCGCGTGGGCGCTCGAGGCACCCGCCGCGGTGCTGACGGCGCCGACCACGGACGTCCTGCACGACGCGGGACCCCGGTGGACCGCGACCACGGACGGCAGCTCGGTGACCGGGGCGCAGGTGGCGGCGGCGCCGGTCCCGGGCGCGGCTCCCGACCTCCTGCTCCGGGCGAGCGGGCACGCCGGCCAGGGCGTGATGGGCACGGTCGACTTCGTGCAGCGTCTCGACGTCCGCGGCGGCGCCTCGCCCTCGGGCGCGTGCGCCGACGGCGCGCACCAGGCCGTGGGTTACACGGCCGAGTACCGCTTCTTCGCGCCGGGCGCCTGAGTTCCGGCCCTCGATGCGGCGGTTCCCGCGGTGCCCGTTGAAGACAGGGCGAAGGTGAGGCTAACCTCCCTGCCGATGTCCAGTCCCGGGATCGGTGCCACGTCGGAGTGCCCGTTGGTCGAGCGACCGGTGGGTTCGGTCTCGGTGCTGCGCCGGGTGGACGCCGGGCGCGTGCGGCGCCGACGGCTCGCCGAGCTGGGGTTCGTCCCCGGCGCGGTGATCGAGGTGCTCGGTCGCGGCGGGGTGGACGGCTTCCTGCTCGCCGTCAACGCCGACACCCGGGTCGCCGTCGACGCCGCCGGAGCCCGCGACCTGTGGGTCGGGGACGGCCACCGTGGCTGAGGGTCTCCTCACGGGTCGTCGGGTCCGTCCGGTCCTGCTCGAGAAGCCCTGCTGCTCCGACGGGGAGGACACCGGCCCCGCGGACGCCGGGGCGGCCCGGGTCGTCCTCGTCGGCAACCCGAACGTCGGCAAGTCGACGCTGTTCAACATGCTCACCGGCGCGCGCCAGCACGTGGGTAACTGGCCGGGCAAGACGGTGGCGGTCGCCCGTGGCACGTGGCGGCCCGACGGCGGCGGCGAGGTCGGCGTCGTCGACCTGCCCGGCACCTACAGCCTCGTCCCGGACTCCCCCGACGAGGAGCTCACCCGCGAGCTGCTCGTCGACGCCCCTCCCGGCGAGCGGCCCGACCTCGTCGTCGCCACGCTCGACGCCTCCAACCTGACCCGGAACCTCTACCTCGCCGCGCAGCTCGCCGACACCGGGATCCCGGTCGTCGTGGCCCTGACGATGGTCGACGTGGCGCGGTCCCGGGGCCTCGACGTCGACGACGAGGCGCTCGGACGTGCCCTCGGCGTCCCGGTGGTCCCCGTCGTGCCCCGCAGCGGCCAGGGCGTCGACGTGCTCGCGGCCGCGCTGTCCCGCGCCCTCGTCGACCCGGCGTCCGCCACCCCCGCGCGGCTGGGCGTGGAGCTCGAGGACGCGATCACCACGGTCTCGACCGCGCTGGTCGCCGCCGACGACGACGGCCCGGCCCTGCGGTGGCGCTCGCTCGCGCTCCTCGAGGGCGGGGACGACGCGCCGGCCGAGGTCGTCGCGATCGCCCGCCGCGCCGCCGCGTCGCTCGCCGAGGAGACGGGCGGGGACGACGACCCGGCGGACGAGGTCGAGCTGCGCGTCGCCGAGGACCGCTACGCCTGGGCCCACGAGGTGCTCGGCGCGGTCGTCACGCGACGCGGACCGCGGGTCACCTGGTCCGACCGCGCCGACCGGGTGCTCACCTCGCGCTGGCTCGGCCTCCCGATCTTCCTCGCGGTGATGTGGGGTGTGTTCGAGGCGACCACCGCCGTGGCGGCCCCGCTCCAGGAGGCGGTCCAGGCGCTCTTCGACGGCCCCGTCGCCGCCGGGTTCGGGTGGGTCCTCGACGCCGTCCGGGCGCCGGAGTGGCTGACCGGGCTGGTGCAGGACGGACTGATCTCAGGCGTCGGGCAGCTACTGAGCTTCGCGCCCCTCATGGCGATCATGTTCGTGCTGCTCGCGCTGCTCGAGGACTCCGGGTACATGGCCCGGGCGGCGTTCGTGGTGGACCGGCTGATGCGCGTCATCGGCCTGCCCGGCAAGGCCTTCCTGCCGATCATCGTCGGCTTCGGCTGCAACGTGCCCGCCCTGGCGGGGACCCGCATCCTGCGCAACCCGCGCCAGCGGCTGCTGCTGGGCCTGCTGATCCCGTTCGTCTCGTGCAGCGCCCGCCTGACGGTGTACGTGCTGCTCGCGGGCATCTTCTTCGGCAGCCAGGCCGGGACGATGGTCTTCGCCATGTACGTGCTCTCGATCGTGCTGGTCGTGGGCATGGGGTGGCTGCTGCGCCGCGTGGCGTTCCGCGACCTCACCGACGACCCGCTGCTGCTCGAGCTCCCGCCCTACCGGCGGCCGACCGCCCGGGTCGTGGGCGTGCAGACCTGGCAGAAGCTGCAGGCGTTCCTGCGGACGGCGAGCGGGATCATCGTCGCCACCGTCACCGCGGTGTGGCTGCTCTCCTCGATCCCGATGCCCGGCGCCGAGGCCACGACTGCGCAGCCGGCCTCCTTCGGTCACGTCGCGCCGGCCGAGAGCGTGTTCGGCGGCGTCTCCCGGGGCATCGCGCCGGTATTCGCGCCCGCCGGGTTCGACGACTGGCACGCCTCGGCGGCCCTCGTCACCGGGTTCGTCGCCAAGGAGGCCGTCGTGGCGACGACCGCGCAGACGTACTCGGCCGAGGAGCCCGCGGACGTCCACGAGGCCGGCGCCCTCGGCCCGGCGCTGCGCGAGACGTTCGACCGCACCTCGGGCGGCCACACCATCGCCGCGGTGCTCGCCTTCATGGTCTTCCTGCTGGCCTACACCCCGTGCATGACCACGGTGGCCGCCCAACGGGCGGAGATCGGCACCCGCGCCACCCTCGTCGGGATCGGGATGCAGCTGCTCGTCGCCTGGGTGCTCGCGGTGGCCGTGTTCCAGATCGGGGCGCTGCTGCTGTGACCGCGAGCCCGCTGCGCCAGGTGCTCGCCGAGGTCCGGGCCGGCACCGCCACGAGCCTCACGCAGCTCGCCGAGCACGTCGGCGTCTCGCGCGACGAGGCCTCGGCGATGGTCGACCACTGGGTCCGCAAGGGCCGGCTCGCGGTCGACGACCTCGGGACCGCCTGTCCCGGCGGCGGCTGCGGCTCCTGCTCCTCGGGGGACGGCGACCGTCCCGGCTGCGGCGCGTCGTCGCCGGCCGAGCGCACCACGCTGCTCGCGATCAGCTTCCGTCGCGACTGAGCCTGCCCTCCGGTCGGCCTGCTCCGAGGGAGTGGTGTCCGTCTCGGCGGGCCGTCGCCGTGGCCAGGGCAGGCGAACCTCACTGCGCCGTCACGACGCGGTCCCGACGGCGTCCGACCAGGTCGCGCCACGCGCCCACCCGCCCGGAGAGGACAGCCTGGCCTCGCGACGGCGACGGTGATGCCCGCCTGGCCGCGGGTGGTCGTCGGGCCCGGGTCGTGGTCTGCTTGCCGATCGTGACCGACGACAGCGCGGTGCTGCCGACCCACGAGGACGAGCCGCACGCCGAGGCCAGCGACGCCCGACTCAACTGGCTGCGTGCGGGCGTGCTCGGCGCCAACGACGGCATCGTGTCCGTCGCGGGCATCGTGCTCGGCGTGGCCGGCGCGACCGCCGAGCGCGCCCCGATCCTCACCGCCGGCGTCGCCGGGCTCGTCGCCGGTGCCGTCTCGATGGCGCTCGGTGAGTACGTCTCGGTGTCCAGCCAGCGGGACTCGCAGCGCTCGATGCTCGCGAAGGAGCGCCGGGAGCTCGCCGAGGACCCCGAGGACGAGCTCGCCGAGCTGGCCGCGATCTACGAGGGCAAGGGCCTCTCCCGCGAGACCGCCGACCAGGTCGCCCGCGAGCTCACCGAGCACGACGCGTTCGCCGCCCACGTCGAGGCCGAGCTCGGCCTCGACCCCGAGGAGCTCTCGAGCCCCGGGCAGGCGGCCGGGGCCTCGGCGCTCGCCTTCTCCCTGGGCGGCATCCTCCCGATGCTCGCGATCCTGCTCCCGCCCGCGGCCTGGCGGGTCCCGGTGACGTTCGTGGCCGTGCTCATCGCCCTCGGGCTCGCCGGGTGGATCTCGGCGAACCTCGGCGGCAGCTCGGTGCGCAAGGCCGTGCTGCGCGTGGTCGTCGGCGGCGCCCTCGGCCTCGCGGTCACCTACGGCATCGGCCACCTCGTCGGCACGGCCGTCGGGTGATGACCGGCACCGACCAGGACGCCATCGAGCTCGGCGTCGCGGTCGAGGCGTCGGTCGAGCAGGCGTGGGACGCCGTCGTCGGGCTCCCCGACGTCCGGGCCTGGCTGGAGCCCGCGCACGTCGAGTCGCGGGCCGACGGCACGATCGCCGTCGCCACCGGTGCCGCCGACACCGCGCGGACCGTCGCGCAGGAGCGCCCGCACCTGCTCGTCACCGAGGCCGACGCGGTCGTCGCCGGCGAGGACGCCGTGCTCACCACCACCTGGACGATCGCGCCGCACGGAGCCGGCGCCACCGCGGTCCGGGTGACGACGACGGGTCTCGGCGCCGCGGCCGCCGCGGAGCCGGGCACCGCGGCGCGGGAACGCGCGGCGACCGCGCTCGCCGCGCTCGCGGTGCACCTGGAGCACTTCCCCGACCTCGCCGGGACGGGCGCCGCGGTCCACGCCTGGGGCCCCTCGCGCGGGCGCTCCGCCGACAGCGGGCACGAGCGGGCCCACGCCCGGTTCCTCGCCCAGGTCGGGGTCCTCGTGCCGCGCCAACCGGTCACGATCTTCCGGGGCGTCCCGCCGCTTGCGGGCACGTGCCTGGAGCGGCGGGCCGGCCACCACCACAGCGCCGGCCTGCTCCTGCTCGACGGGCCCGCCCCCGGCGTCGCCACCCTCGCCACGACCGGCGCCGACCCCGTCCACGAGGTCCGCGCGGTCCTCCACGGCGACGACGCCGGCCCGATCGCGGAGCGGATGGCGGCGCAGTGGTCGTCCTGGCTCGCGCAGGCCTGAGCGCGGACCCGCGTCAGCGCAGCGCCGGGCGCGGGAACCCGAACCGCACCGTCACGCCCGTCGAGAAGTGCACGAGGTCCGGCGGCCGCCCGGCGAGCGCCGGGAAGCCCGCCGCCGCCACCAGCTCGTCGTCGCAGGTCAGGAGCTCGGCGCGGCGCAGCGGCCAGGGCCCGTGGGCGTTCGGGACGTACCAGGTCACGCCCGCGTGGTCCTCGTGCAGCCCCCACCGGGCGGTGAGGAAGTCCGCCAGCGGGTCCCCCTCGACCGGCTCCCCCGGCCGCACCGCGACGACGCTGCGGTGCCCTCCGGTGCGGGTCACCGTCCGGTAGACGGCCTCGCCGTCGACGTGGCGGAACGCCATCCGCGCCCACCGGTAGGGCAGCCCGAACGCGGCCTGCGCCCCGAGGACCACCGCCAGCCGCGAGGCGTCCAGGCTGCGGAAGACGATGCCGCGCCGGCCGGTGTCGTCGACGGTGTAGAGCCGGACGTTGGTCTCCAGGAACGTGCCGAACCACGGCACGGCCGGCCCGCGGGCCACCCCCGCCCCGACCATGCGGAACGGCACGAGCCCCACGTAGGTCACGCCGCCGACGACGTCGGGGTGCACCCCGCGCGGCAGCATCGGCGCCACCTCGTCGGGGTCGACCGCCCAGTGCAGGAACCCGGCGTCCCGCCACGACTGCGTCATCATCGTCGGCCCGGAGTACTCGGGCGCGTGGACGGTGACGGGCTCGACGGCCGGCGCTGCGGTGCTCACCCCGGGGGCGTGCCCCCGCGTGCGCGACCGCACGCGCGGGAACCCCGTCGCGTGTCCGACATCGCCGGCCCCGACGCGGCCGTGACCTTCCCGCCCGGCTTCTTCGACCGTTCGGACGAGCGCGACGACGCCGCCTTCTACGGCCCGCCCCGGCTCGTGCAGCACATCGACGACGCGGCCGTCGCGACCGTGTCCGCCTACTACGACGAGGTCGGCGTCGACGGCGACGTCCTCGACCTCATGTCGTCCTGGGTCTCCCACCTCTCGACCCCACCGCGCCACCTCACGGTGCTCGGGATGAACGCCGCCGAGCTGGGCGCGAACACCTGGGCGCACGAGCGCGTCGTCCACGACCTCAACGCCGACCCCCGCCTGCCCTTCGCCGACGCCTCCTTCGACACCGTGGTCTGCACCGTGTCGGTGGACTACCTGACGAGCCCGGTCGCCGTCTTCCGCGACATCGGGCGGGTGCTCCGCCCGGGCGGCCGGTTCGCGGTGACGTTCTCGAACCGCTGCTTCCCGACGAAGGCCGTGCGCGGTTGGCTCGCCGCCGACGACGCCGGCCACCAGGAGATCGTCGCCGCGTACTTCCGGGCGTCCGGGGCGTTCGAGGAGCCCGTGATCGAGATCCGCCCCTCCGCCGGGGACCCGGTGTTCGGGGTCAGCGCCGCGAGGGCGGAATAGCGCCCGTCCGGGGAGCGCTCCGCCGATATGGCACTGACGCGCTTCGGCGGCCCGCTGTCCCGATCCCTGCCCGAGACCCGGACGTTCACGGTCGAGGGCCCGGCGCATTCGCTGCTCCTCGAGCCGTTCCGGCGTCGGGTGCGGGCGCTGGTGGAGGATGGCGAGGGCCACGAGGTCGTCGTCCTCGACACCGTCCGCGGCGCCCTGCTCCACGAGACCGGCCTCGGCCCGCAGTTCTACCTGCCGGCCGAGGACGTGCGGCCCGAGCTGCTGTCCCCCAGCGAGCACTCGACGCACTGCCCGTTCAAGGGCGACGCGAGCTACCAGCACCTGACGGTGGGCAACCGCACGATCGAGAACGCCGTCTGGTCCTACCCCGACCCGAAGCCCGACGCCGCGTGGCTGGCCGGCCTCGTCGCGCTGCCGATGAGCGCCGCCGACCGCTGGCTCGACGAGGACGAGGACGTGCTCGGCCACCTCACCGACCCCTACCACCGCGTCGACCTGCGCCCGACCAGCCGTGAGGTCACCGTCACCGCCCCCGACGGCACCGTCGTCGCGCGGACGACGAGCGCGGTCCTGCTCGACGAGACCGGCCTCGACGTCCGGTTCTACGTCGACCGCGCCGACGTCCACGCCGAGCTGCGGCCCAGCGGCACGACCACGGTGTGCCCCTACAAGGGTGTCGCGAGCTACTGGGCGGTGCAGGCGGGCTCGACCGAGGTGGTCGACGGCGCCTGGTCCTACGAGGCGCCGCGGGACGAGTCGCGGGGCATCGCGGGCAAGGTCTGCTTCACCGACGACTTCACGGTCTCGGTCGCGGCGAGCTGACGGTGGTCAGCCGCCCGCGACGGGACGGCCGAGCCGATCCAGCGCCGCGACGACCTCGGGGGCGTCGAGCCCGTCGAGGAGCCGGCCCTCGGCGTCCTCGACCGGCGCGGCCAGTCGCTCGTGGACGGCTCGGCCCCGGGCACTGAGGGCCACGCGGACCCGTCGTCGATCGGTGGGGTCGGTCTCGCGGTAGAGCGCGCCGACCGCGGCGAGCCGGTCCACCACGCGGGTCAGTGTCGAATCGTTGAGGCGGGTGCCGGCGACGAGGTCCCGCATGGCCTGGTCACCGTGCTCGGCGAGGCGACGGACGACGAGCCACTGCTCCACGCCGAGGCCCTCCGTCGCCGTGATCTCCCCGACCCGACGCGTGACCTCGTCCAGGGCCTGGGTGAGCGCGACGACGAGCGACGGCCGGAGCGGGCGCGTCTCGGGCACCGCCACGAGCGTCCTCCCTGGACACGAACACCGGGTTGTGGGAATTTCCCGCATGGTGTGGTCTGGGGCCCCGCTCGTCAATCCTCCCCGGAGTCGCCGATGGTGTCGGACACCTCAGGCGGGGCGGGTCGCCAGGAGTGGCGGGTCGCGATGGTCGTGCCCCTGCGCGGACCCGCGGGGCTCTTCGCGCCGTCCTGCGAAGCGGTCATCGACGTCGCCGTCGACGAGATCAACGCCCGGGGCGGCATCCTGGGGCGGGAAGTCGTCACGGAGGTCCTCGACGGGGGCGGGGAGCCCCACGAGGTCGCCGAGCGCGTCCGGGCGCGCCTCGTTGACGGGGCGCTCGACGCGGTGAGCGGATGGCACATCTCCTCGGTCCGCGAGGCGCTGGTCCCCGTCCTGGCCGGCCGCGTCCCCTACGCCTACCCCTCGCTGTACGAGGGCGGGGAGACCCGCCCCGGCGTCTTCTGCTGCGGCGAGACGCCCGACGTCCAGATCGCCCCGGCACTGCGGTGGCTGCGCGACCAGCTCGGGCTGCGCCGGTGGTTCGTCGTCGGCGACGACTACGTCTGGCCCCGGGCCTCCGCGGGGGCGGTCCGCGGCTACGCCCACGACCTCGGCCTCGACCTGGTCGGCCAGGACTTCGTCGAGCTGGGCGCGGCGGACGTCGACCGGGTGGTGACGCGGATCGAGCGCACGTCCTGCGACGGGGTGCTGATGCTGCTCGTCGGTCAGGACGCCGTGGAGTTCAATCGGGCGTTCTCCCGGCGCGGGCTGGCGGAGCGCGTGGCGCGCTTCAGTCCCCTGATGGAGGAGAACATGCTGTTGGCCAGCGGGGCCGACAGCACGGCGAACCTCTTCGTGGCCTCGTCCTACTTCCGCTCGATGGCCACCGGCGCCGCGATGGACCTGCTCGACCGGTACCTGCGCCTCCACGGGACGCACGCTCCGGCCCTGAGCAGCGCGGCCGAGAGCTGTCACGAGGGTCTGCACACCCTGGCCGCGCTGGCCCGCCGGGCCGGGACGGACCAGCTCCGAGCCTGGGACGCCGCCACCGACGGCACCGCCTACGAAGGTCCGCGCGGGACCGTCGAGTTCCGCGGGCGGACGGCCCGCCAGCGCGTCCACCTCGCGGTCGCCGACGGCGTGGACTTCGACGTCCTCGCGTGCCTCTGACGCGTGGGCCTTGACAGGGCCTCGAAGCAGTATTCTCATATGAGAACAGCTACTCCTGGAGGCACCCATGCCCGAGGTCGTGTTCCGCGTGGACCAGTCCAAGTCGATGCGGGACCAGGACGTCCCCGGGCACAACCGGTGGCACCCCGAGATCCCCGCCGCGGCGTCGGTCCGCCCGGGTGACGTCTTCCGCATCGAGTGCAAGGACTGGACCGACGGCCAGGTCCGCAACGACGACTCGGCGAACGACATCCGGGACATGGTCCTCGACCACAACCACATGCTCTCCGGCCCGATCCACGTCGAGGGGGCCGAGCCGGGCGACCTGCTGGTGGTCGACTACCTCGACCTCGGTCCCGCGCACGGCGGAGCGCCCGCCGTCGGCAGCGAGGCCGGCCAGGGCTGGGGCTACACCGGCATCTTCGCGCAGAACAACGGCGGCGGGTTCCTCACCGACCACTTCCCCGACCCCGGCAAGGCGATCTGGGACTTCCAGGGCAAGTACGCGACGTCGCGTCACCTGCCGGGGGTGCGGATCGCCTCCAACGTCCATGCGGGGCTCGCGGGTTGCGCCCCGTCGGCGGACCTCCTGGCCGTGTGGAACCGCCGCGAGCAGGCCCTCATCGACACCGACCCGCAGCGGGTGCCGCCGCTGGCCCTGCCGCCGCTGCCCGACCACGCCCTCCTCGGAACCATGGGCGGGTCCGACGCCCGGAGCGCCGCGCGCGAGGCGGCCCGGACGGTGCCCCCGCGCGAGCACGGCGGCAACGTCGACATCAAGAACCTGTCGATCGGGTCGCGGGTGCTCTACCCCGTCTACGTGCCCGGCGCGAAGTTCTCCATCGGGGACCTGCACTTCGCCCAGGGCGACGGCGAGATCAGCTTCTGCGGCGCGGTGGAGATGGGCGGCTACGTCGACGTCCACGTCGACCTCATCAAGGGCGGCGTCGACAAGTACAAGGCGACGATGCCCATCTTCCAGCCCGGCCGGCACGAGCCGCGCTACGACGAGTTCGTCTCCTTCATCGGCATCTCGGTCGACGAGGGCGGCGACCAGCACTACATGAACGCCACGATCGCCTACAAGCAGGCCTGCCTGCACGCGATCGACTACCTCACGCAGTTCGGCTACACCGGCGAGCAGGCCTACCTCATCCTCTGCGCGTCCCCGATCGAGGGCCGGGTGAGCGGAATCGTCGACATTCCCAACGCCTGCTGCTCGCTCTACGTCCCCACCGGGATCTTCGACTTCGACATCCGGCCGAACGGTGACGGGCCCACCGTCGTCGACCGCGGCCAGTGCGCGACGGCGAGCTGACACGTGCCGTCACGGCGAGCCGAGAGTGCGGAGTAGCCGTGGCGTGACGTCCCGGTAGGCCGCGGGATCGATCGGGTTCCGCCACTGCCGCGCCCGGACCCGCGCCGGGATCTGCAGCCCGACGTCGCCGAGCACCTCGTCGACGTTGTGCAGCGAGAACGGGATGATCTTGGTGCCGTGGGCGCCCCGCAGGCCATGCGGGTGCTCGTGGTGGCCGGCGGCGGGCTCGCCCACTGGCTGCCCTCCAACGGGTCCCCGGGCTCACTCGGCCGCGGCCAGCAGCACCTCGCGCAGCGCCTGCGCCTGACCCGCACGCCGTGCCGTCTCCGTGATGAGGTTCAGCAGGATCCAGCGCAGCTCGATGTGGCCGCGGCGGTCGTCGCGGACGGCGTCGTCGAGCGACTCCGCGCCCGCCAGCGCGTCGCGGCCCTTCTCACAGACCTCCTGGTAGTCGCCCACGAGGGTGTCCGGGTCGTCGAGGTCGCTGACGCGGAAGGCCTCGTCGGAGTCGTCGACGTAGCTGATCGCGTACACCGCCCGGCCGCCGCGCTCACCCCAGCGCTCGACCAGCCAGGTCCGCTCGAGGTCGGTGAGGTGCCGGACGATGCCGGTCAGGCTGGCTCCGGTCTCGGGGATGCGGCGGCGCAGCGCGTCGGGCGGCAGCCCGTCGAGCGCCAGGATCACCTGGGTGCGGAAGTAGTCCAGCCAGCCCTCGAGGGCCTCGCGCTCGTCCGCGACCTCTGGGGGCTGGCGGCGCCGGACGGGGGCGCGGAAGGCCACGGGACCGGTCACGCCGCCCGCGGCGGCGTCGGTGGCGTCCTGCTCGTCGAAGGTCACTCTCGTCCCGGGGTCGGGCGTGGCGGGCCACGGCGCCGCCCCCGCGGGGCGCCCGACCCAGGGGGCAACGCAGCAGCATGCCTTCCCGGCTCCGCCCGCGACAAGTCACCGCGGGGGTGGGACGTCGTGCCCGGTGTCAGTCCGAGGGCATCGCGACCAGCGCCTCGAGGGCGGGCACGGCCGCGGCGAGGGCCTCGCGGTGCTCCGGGGCGAGCCGTTCGAGGCGCTCGGCGAGCACCGCGGTCCGCTCGGTGCGCAGCCGCTCGATCATGCTGCGGCCCTCGGCCGAGAGCTCCACCAGCGCCGACCGGGCGTCCTGCGGGTCGGGGGTGCGCACCAGGAGTCCGGCGTCGTCGAGCGCGGCCAGCACCCGGCTCATGGTGGGGGGCGTGACGGCCTCGCGGCGCGCCAGCTCCGAGAGGCGGAGCGGCTCGTGCTCCTCGAGGGTGACCAGCACCGAGGTCTGCAGCGGGGGCAGCACGGCGGCGGCGTCCACGCGGATGCGGCGGTTGAGCCGGCCGACCGCCAGGCGCAGGCGGGCCGGGAGCATCGGGTCGTCGATGGCCGGCGGGCCCGCCCCGACGGGGTCGGACACGGACGTGGCGGCGGGCGATGAGGCAGCCATACCTCATCGTCGCACTACTTAGGCTTCGCACATACCACCGGGCAGGTGTTCCGCGCCGCTTTCGTCCCGATTCCCGGTCTCCGATACCGCCGTCCGGGGCAGACTCAGAGCTTGCGGAGCCGGATCCGTCGCACGGAGTGATCGGGACCCTTGGTGAGCACGAGCCCGGCGCGGGACCGGGTGGGCGCGATGTTCTCCCGCAGGTTCGGCCCGTTGATCTCGTCCCACAGCTGTGCGGCCCGGGCGCGGGCCGCCTCGGTGTCCATCTCGGCGTAGCGGCGGAAGTACGACGCCGGGTCGCGGAACGCGGTCTCGCGCAGCGCCAGGAACCGCTCGATGTACCAGCGGCGCACGTCGGCCGGGTGCGCGTCGACGTAGATCGAGAAGTCGATGAGGTCGCTGACCGCGAGCGCGCTCGCCCGCTCCCCGGTCTGGGGGGCCGGCTGGAGCACGTTGAGCCCCTCGAGCACGAGGATGTCCGGCCGCGCGACCGAGCGCTGCTCGTCGAGGACGTCGTAGACCAGGTGGGAGTACACCGGCGCCGGGACCTCGGGCTTGCCCGCCTTGACGTCGGAGACGAACCGCAGCAGCGCCCGGCGGTCGTAGGACTCCGGGAACCCCTTCCGCGTCATGATCCCCCGCCGCTCGAGCTCGGCGTTGGGGTAGAGGAAGCCGTCGGTGGTCACCAGCGCGACGTTCGGGTGGTCCTGCCAGCGCGCGAGCAGCAGGCGCAGCAGCCGGGCGGTGGTCGACTTGCCCACCGACACCGACCCGGCGATCCCGACGACGAACGGCGTGCGCTCCTCGTCCTGGCGCAGGAAGGTGCGATAGGCCTCGAGCAGCCCGTGGTTCGCGCGGACGTGCAGGTCCAGCAGCCGCGAGAGCGGCAGGTAGACGTCGCGGACCTCGTCGAGGTCCACCGGGTCGCCGAGGGAGCGCAGCTCCTCCAGCTCACCCGCGGTCAGGGGGAGGTCGCCGGACGCGTCCCGCAGCGCTGCCCACGAGGAACGGTCGAAGTCGACGAACGGGGACCCGCTCATGAGGTGCCATTCTGGTCACGCCCACCCCGGGGCCCGCCACCGGCTGTCTGCGGGGTCACGTCCACGAGGCGCACAGGTCACCGGTGCCCGAGCTGTCGAACCGATTGCACGGCGTATTCCACGACGAGCACGTGCGGGGGCAGCCCCAGGACGTGCACCACGGCGGCGGCGACGTCGGAGGGGTCCAGGCCCTGGTCGTGCATGCGCTCGGCGAACGCGGCGGTGTCGTCGTCGGCGGCGGCGTCCCCGGCGACCAGGTCGGTCGCGACGAAGCCCGGGGACAGCGTCGTGACCCGGACCCCGCGCGGTCCGGCCTCCAGCCGCAGCGTCTCGGCGACGGCGTGCGCGGCGTGCTTGCTCGCGGCGTAGACCCCGCCGGCCGCGGAGGCGACCCGCCGTCCCGACATCGAGGACACGACGACGAGCGTCGCGCCCGCATGCAGGTGGGGCAGCGCGGCGCGGGCGGTCGTCAGGAGGCCGGTCACGTTGACCTCGAGGATCTCCCGCCAGCGGGCCGGGTCGGTGTCGGCCACCGACCCCAGGGACATCACCCCCGCCGCGGCGACCACGCCGGCGAGCGGGACGCCGAGCCGGACGACCAGGGACTCCACCGCGCCGCCGAGCGCGGCGGGGTCGGTGACGTCGGCCGGCGCGGCGGCGTGCCCGGTGCCGGGCAGGGCGCCGACGAGGTCGTCGAGCCGGTCGGCGCGCCGGGCGATCACCCCGACGCGGGCCCCGGCCGCCGCGGCCGCGTGCGCGGTGGCGGCGCCGATTCCCGACGAGGCTCCGACGACGAGCACCGCCCGCCCCGCGAGCACACCACCGGCTCCCTCGCTGGTCACCCCACCACCGTAGTGATCACAACCGAAGTGATCATCGCGAGGACCGTCGTACCCGCCCCGTACCCTGGGGCGCGTGGCGAAGACGGCGACGAACGACCGGGTCGGGCGCGAGGAGCTCACGGAGTTCCTACGGACCCGGCACCACGCGATCGTGGTGACCCGGCGCAAGGACGGCGGCGAGCAGACCTCCCCGGTGACGCTGGGGATCGACGCGCAGGGCCGGCTGCTGGTCTCCACCTACCCCGAGCGCGCCAAGGTCCACAACATCCGGCGCGATCCCGCGGTCGCGATGTGCGTGCTCTCCGACGACTTCGACGGTCCGTGGGTGCACGTCGAGGGCACCGCCGAGGTCCTCGACCTCCCCGAGGCGCTGGACCCGCTGTGCGAGTACTTCCGCTCCATCTCCGGCGAGCACCCGGACTGGGACGAGTACAAGGAGGCGATGGCGAAGCAGGGCAAGAGCCTCGTCCGGCTGAGCATCGAGCGCTGGGGGCCGATCGCGACCGGCGGCTTCCCGGCGCGCCTGCAGCGCGACTGAGGGGCGCGGGTAGCGCGAGGTGGACGTCCTGCTCTCCGTGCTCGGCCTCGTCGGGGTCGTCGCGGTCACGCTCGGCACGGCGGTGTTCGTCGCGGCCGAGTTCTCGCTGACCACGCTCGAGCGCAGCCAGGTCGACCACCACGTCGCCGAGGTCGGCGACCGCCGGGCCCGGGCCGTCGCGAAGGCCCACCGCAACCTCTCCTTCGAGCTCTCCGGGGCCCAGCTCGGCATCACCATCACCACGCTGGTCACCGGGTACCTGGCGCAGCCCGCGATCGCGACGCTGATCTCGCCGGTCCTGGCCGACCTGGGCCTCTCCGAGGGCGCCGCCGCCGGAACGGCGGCGGTGATCGCGCTGGTCCTCGCGACGGCGCTGTCGATGGTGTTCGGCGAGCTGGTGCCGAAGAACCTGGCGATCGCCGTGCCGCTGCGCACCGCGCGCGCCGTCGCCGGGTTCCAGGCGGGGTTCTCCCGCGTGCTGGCCTGGTTCATCTCCGGGCTCAACGGCGCCGCGAACTGGATCGTGCGCCGGCTCGGGGTGGAGCCCGCCGAGGAGCTGCGCTCCGCGCGCTCCCCGCAGGAGCTGGGCTCGCTGGTGGCCACCAGCGCCGAGCAGGGCACGATCGACGAGGGCACCGCCGCCGTCCTCACCCGCTCGCTGCGCGTCGGCGAGCGCACCGCCGACGAGCTCATGACCCCGCGGGTGCGGGTGGAGACCCTCGCCATCGACGACACGGTGGACGACCTGCTCGCCGCCGCCGTGCGCACCGGGCACTCCCGGTTCCCGGTGGTGGAGGGCGACCTCGACGACGTCCGGGGCGTGGTCCACGTCAAGCAGGCGTTCGCCGAGCCGCGGTCGCGGCGCGGGAGCACGCTCGTGCGCAACCTCATGCGCACCCCCACCACCGTGCCGGACTCCCTCGACGGCGACGAACTGCTCGACCGGCTGCGCGGCGCCGGCTTCCAGATGGCCGTCGTCGTCGACGAGTACGGCGGCACGGCCGGGATCGTCACGCTCGAGGACCTCGTCGAGGAGATCGTCGGCGACGTCCGCGACGAGCACGACCGCGGCGAGGCCGAGCCGTTCCGCGACGCCGGGCCGGACAGCTGGGTGGTCTCCGGGACACTGCGCCCCGACGAGCTCGACGAGCTGGTCGGCTGGTCGTTCCCCGACTCCGAGGTCTACGAGACCCTCGCCGGGTTCCTGCTCGCCGAGCTGGGGCGGATCCCCTCGGTCGGCGACCGCGTGACCCACGACGGCCGCACCCTGGTCGTCTCCCGGATGGACCGGCGCCGGATCGCCGACGTGCGGATCACCGCGCCAGACCCGGCGGACGCGCCGGCAGCCGAGCCCACCGGGGTGACGCCGTGAACGACGGGGTCGCCCTGCTCGCGATGGTCGGGCTGCTGCTGCTCAACGCGTTCTTCGTCGGCGGCGAGTTCGCGCTGATCTCCGCGCGGCGCGACCGGCTGGAGACGATGGTCGATGCCGGCACCTCCGGGGCGGGCACGGTGCTGCGGGCCAGCGAGCACCTCTCGATGATGCTCGCGGCCGCGCAACTGGGGATCACCATCTGCTCGCTGGCGCTCGGCGCGCTGGGCGAGCCTGCCGTGGCCCACCTGCTCGCGGAGGTGCTCGACCCGCTGGGCGTCCCGGACGCCGTCGTGCACCCGATCGCCTTCGTCGTCGCGCTGCTCGCCGTCACCGTCCTGCACATCGTCATCGGCGAGATGGTCCCGAAGAACATCGCGATCGCCGGGCCCGAGCGCACCGCGGTGTGGCTCGTCCCGCCGCTGGTGTGGTTCGCCAAGATCGCCCGCCCGGTGATCGCGATGCTCAACTGGATCGCGAACCACGTGCTCAAGCTCCTCGGCGTCGAGCCCAAGGACGAGAAGGAGTCGGCCTACACCCCCTCCGAGCTCGCCGAGATGCTCTCGGAGTCCCGGCGCGAGGGCCTGCTCGACGCCTCCCAGACCCGCCGTCTCACCCAGGCCCTGCACACCGCGGAGCGCACCGTGGCCGACGTGCTCATCCCGCGCGAGCGGCTGACGGTGCTGCCCGCGCACCCCACCGTGGGCGCGCTCGAGGAGGCGGTGGCCCGCACCGGGTTCTCCCGCTACCCGGTGCAGGCGCCCGAGGCCCCGGACGCCCACCCCCGCCTCGACACCGACCCGCTGGAGCCGGGCACCGACCCCCTCCTGCCGCACCGCACCGGGGTCGCGCCCAGCGTCGAGCTCGACGGCTACCTGCACATCAAGGACGTCCTCGACCTCGACGGCGACCCGGACGAGGTGGTGCCCGCCGAGCGGGTGCGGGCGCTGCCGCAGCTCTCGGTGGACGCTCCGGTCGACGAGGCCCTCGCGACCATGCGCCGCGAGGGCTCCCACCTCGCCCGGGCGGTCGACGGGGACGGCGCCACGGTCGGCGTCGTCGCGCTGGAGGACGTCGTCGAGGAGTACGTCGGGACGGTCCGCGACAGCACCCACGTGGCGCGCTCGCGGGGCGCGGTCTGACGTCACCGGACCCCGGGGCGCGGCATGGAATCCACCGGCCGGGGGGACCTGTCGGACATGGCCGACTCGGGCAGGTCCGCTGCTCCTCCCCGCACCGACGTCCTCGTGGTGGGCGCCGGGATCAGCGGTATCGCCTGCGCCCGGGCGCTCGACGGGGCCGGTGTGCCCGTCCGCGTCCTCGAACGGGCCGGCCACGTGGGCGGGCGGCTCGCCAGCCCCGACCTGCCGCGCGGTGAGGGGGCCGGGCCCGCCCGCCCGGTCGACCTCGGCGCCGCCTACTTCACCGTCTCGGGCTCCGACGAGCCGGGCGCGGCCGACTTCGCGGCGCTCGTCGCCGAGTGGGACGAGCGCGGCCTCGCGGCGCCCTGGACCGACACGCTCGCCGCCCGCGACGGGGGCGGCACCTGGGAGCCGAAGCCGGGCCCGCAGCGCTGGGCGGCGCCGGGTGGCCTGCGCTCCCTGGTGACCGACCTCGCGCGGGGCCTGCGGGTGGAGACCCACCGGACCGTCGCCGAGGTCACCCCCGGTCCGGCCGTGGACGGCGAGGCGGCGTGCGCGGTGGTGCTCGCGATGCCCGAGCCCCAGGCCGCGCGGCTGGTGGGCCCGCCGCTGCGCGCGGCGGAGGTGCTCGCGGACCAGGAGTGGCAGCCGGTGATCGCGGTGGCGCTGGGCTACGACGAGCGCCGCTGGTCCGACGACCTCACCGCCGCCTTCGTCAACGACCACCCCGACCTGTCCCTCATCGCCGACGACGGGGCGCGTCGCGGCGACGGCGCGCCGGTCCTCGTCGCACACACCACCGGCGAGCTCGCCCGCCGCCACCTCCACGATCCCGAGCGCGCCGTCCCGACGGTCGTCGACGCCGTCACCGCCCTCCTCGAGCTCGACCGCCGACCGACGTGGACCCATGCGCACCGCTGGACCTACGCGAGCCCGGCACATCCCCACGACACGCCCTACCACCTCGACGACGACCTGCTCGCCGTCGTCGGCGACGCCTGGGGCAGCCCGAAGGTGGAGACGGCCTGGCGCTCGGGGACCCTGCTCGGCCGCGCCCTCGCGGCGCGCGTCAGCTGCTGAGCGCAGGGCCGGTGCCCCGTTAGGGTGCGGCCGTGACGCTGCTCGTGGGGCTCTCGCCCGACGCCCGGGACGACGCGGGCGGCGCCGTCGGGCTCGCGGCCCGCCTGGCGGTGGCCTGGGGCGAGGACGTGCGGGTCGCGGTCGTCGTGACCCCCGGATCCCGGGATCCCGACGGGGCCGCCGCGCGGGCGGCCGTCGAGGGCGTGCTGTCCGAGGCCGGGCTGACCGCGCACTGGGAGACCGTCGGGGGCCGGTCGGTCGCGGAGGCGCTGCTGGAGGCCGCGGGGGCTGCCGGGATCACCGCGGTCGTGCTGGGCACCGACGCGGACCGCTCGGGGCGGATCGCGGTGCGGGTGGCCCGCAGCTCCCCGGTGCCGGTGGTGCTCGCCCGCGGCGCCGGGTCGATGCCGGGCCAGCCGGTGACCCGGGTGACCTGCGCGTTCGACGGGACCGCCGCCTCGGCGGGCGTGCTGGCCGCGGCCGCGTCGCTGGCGGACCGCTCGTCGGCGACGCTGCGGGTCGCCTCGTTCGCGGTCCGGCGGCCCGGGCCCCCGGAGGCCGGGGCCTCGATGGTGGCGAGCTGGTCGGAGCAGATCGCCGCGGCGCAGGCCGAGGAGCTCGCGGCGCGGGGGCCCACCGGGACGGGGCGGGAGGCCGAGACCGGTGTCCATGCGGGCGCGACGTGGGACGAGGCGGTGCACGCCGCCGGCTGGGGCCCGGGTGACCTGCTCGTCGTCGGTGGCTCGCCCGGAGCGGCGACCCGCTTCTTCCTCGGCGATCGGGTCGGGGCGATCCTGCAGGCGGCCCCGGTCCCGGCGGTGATCGTGCAGGCGTGACCCCGGCGGTTCCGCGCGGTCGGGGATTCCGAGCGAAGGGCACCTTCGGTCGACTAGATCGGCCAGGGGCGCCCACCGCCGGAACGGCCCGCACCGGCGAAGGGCACCTTCGGTCGACTATATCGACCGAAGGTGCCCTTCGCTCAGTACGGGCCGGGTAGCACGGCTACGCCTCGGCCAGCTCCTCCAACGGCGGGCAGGAGCAGACCAGGTGGCGGTCGCCGTGCGCGGAGTCGATGCGCCGCACCGGCACCCAGATCTTCTCCGGGCGCCCGGCCGCGGGGAACGCCGCCTCCTCGCGGGAGTAGGCGTGGTCCCACTGCCCCACCATCACCGAGCGCGCCGTGAACGGGGCGTGCACCAGCGGGTTGTCGTCGGCGGGCCACTCCCCCGCCTCGACCTTCGCCGCCTCGGCGCGGATGGCGATCATCGCGTCGCAGAAGCGGTCGATCTCGGCGAGGCCCTCGGACTCGGTCGGCTCGACCATGAGCGTCCCGGCCACCGGGAACGACATCGTCGGCGCGTGGAAGCCGTAGTCGGCCAGGCGCTTGGCGACGTCATCGACGGTGATGCCCGAGGTCTTCGTCAGCGGCCGCAGATCGAGGATGCACTCGTGGGCGACGAGCCCGCTCGCGCCGGTGTAGAGCACCGGGTACGACGAGCGCAGCCGCGCCGCCACGTAGTTCGCCGCCGCGACCGCGGTCAGCGTCGCCCGCCGCAACCCGTCGACGCCCATGAGCCGGACGTAGGCCCACGAGATCGGCAGGATCGACGCCGAGCCCCACGGGGCGCCGGCCACCGGCCCGACCCCCGTCGACGGCCCGGCCGAGGGCTGCGCGGGGTGGTTGGGCAGGAACGGCGCGAGGTGCTCGGCGACGCCGATCGGCCCGACGCCGGGCCCGCCGCCGCCGTGCGGGATGCAGAAAGTCTTGTGCAGGTTCAGGTGGCTGACGTCGGCGCCGAACCGGCCCGGGCGGGCGAGCCCGACGAGCGCGTTGAGGTTGGCGCCGTCGACGTACACCTGCCCGCCGGCGTCGTGGACCGCGGCGAGCACCTTGCGCACGTTCGGCTCGTACACCCCGTGCGTGGACGGGTAGGTGATCATGATGGCCGAGAGCGCGTCGCCGACGTCGCCGATGACGCGCTGCAGGTCCTCGAGGTCGACGTCGCCGCGCTCGGTCGTCTTCACGACCTTGACCCGCATGCCCGCCGAGATCGCCGACGCGGCGTTGGTGCCGTGCGCCGAGGACGGGATGACGCAGACGTCGCGGTGGGTGTCCCCGCGCGAGCGGTGGTAGGCCCGGATCGCGAGCAGCCCGGCCAGCTCCCCCTGCGAGCCGGCGTTGGGCTGCAGCGACACCGCGTGGTAGCCGGTGAGGTGGACCAGCCAGGCCTCGAGGTCCCGGATCACCCGCAGCATCCCGGGCGCGTCGGACTCCGGCGCGAACGGGTGCAGCTCCGCGAAGCCGGGGTAGGTGATCGGCTCCATCTCGGCGGTGGCGTTGAGCTTCATCGTGCAGGACCCCAGCGGGATCATGCTCCGGTCCAGCGCCACGTCCTTGTCGGAGAGCGTGCGCAGGTAGCGCAGCAGCCCGGTCTCGCTGCGGTGCCGGTGGAAGACCGGGTTGGTCAGGTAGCGCGAGGTGCGGGCCAGCCCGGCGGGGACGGCGTCCTCGGTGGCCGCGTCGAGGTCCTCGATGCCGAGCCCCTCGATGCCGAACGCGCGCCAGACCGCGGAGAGGTGCTCGCGGGTGGTGACCTCGGAGCACGACAGGCCGACGTGGTCGCCGTCGACCTCGCGGGCGAGCAGGCCCTCCTCGCGGCACCGCGCGACGACGTCGGCCGCACCGTCCGGCACGCGGGCGAGCACGGTGTCGAAGAACTCGCCGTGGACGACCTCGACGCCACCCTTGACCAGTCCGGCGGCGAGCACGGCGGCCATCCGGTGGGTGCGCTGCGCGATCACGGCCAGACCCGCCGGGCCGTGGTACACGGCGTACATCGAGGCGATGACGGCGAGCAGCACCTGCGCGGTGCAGATGTTGCTGGTGGCCTTGTCGCGGCGGATGTGCTGCTCGCGGGTCTGCAGCGCGAGCCGGTGGGCGGGGTCGCCGTCGGCGTCGACCGAGGTGCCGACCAGGCGCCCCGGCAGTTGGCGGGCGAGCGGCTGACGTACCGCGAGGAACCCCGCGTGCGGCCCGCCGAAGCCCAGCGGGACGCCGAAGCGCTGGGTGGACCCGACGGCGACGTCGGCGCCCTGCTCCCCGGGCGGGGTGACGACGGCGGCCGCGAGCAGGTCGCACGCGACGACGACCTTCGACCCGCGCTCGTGCGCGGCGGCGATGAGCGCGGTGTGGTCGCGCAACGCCCCGGAGGCGCCGGGCGCAGCGAGCAGGAGCCCGAAGAAGTCCTCCTCGGGCAGCGCCCCACCTTCCCCCGTCGCTCCGCTCGCCCCGGCAGTGACGTCGATCAGCTCGACGCGGATGTTCAGCGACTCCGCCCGGGTGCGCAGCACCGCGATGGTCTGCGGGAGGGTGTCCTCGTCGACGAGGAACGTGTCGGACTTCGACTTGTCGACCCGGCGCAGCAGCAGCATGGCCTCGGCGGCCGCGGTCGACTCGTCGAGCATGGAGGCACCGGCGATGTCGAGGCCGGTGAGGTCGGTGATCACCGTCTGGAAGTTCAGCAGCGCCTCGAGCCGGCCCTGGGAGATCTCGGGCTGGTAGGGCGTGTAGGCGGTGTACCAGGCCGGGTCCTCGAGCACGTTGCGCCGGATCACCGGCGGGGTGACCGTGCCGTGGTAGCCCAGCCCCAGCATCGGGGTGAGCACGGTGTTGGCCCCGGCGAGGGCGCGGAGCTCGTCGAGGACCTGCGTCTCGGTCGCCGCTGGCGGCGGCGCCTGGTCGCGGTGGCCAGCCCGGCAGGGATCCGAGTCAGTCTCCCAGTCGGCGGGGTCGGAGCGGATCGAGGTCGGCATCGCCCGGTCGGCGAGCTCGTCGAGCGAGCCGACGCCGATCGTCTCCAGCATCCGGGCCAACTCACCGGCGTCCGGGCCGATGTGGCGCTCGGTGAAGGGCGTGCCGTGCTCGAGCGCGGCCAGCGAATGACGGTCTGTGGAGCTCACGCGGGGCCTCCCGGTGGCTGCCGGTGGGCCGGGGTACGCCGGCGCGACCGGACTCGGTCAGGGTCACCCCGACGCGTTCCTCGACGGACGCGCCGGGTCCCTCCCCCTCTGCCGCTGCCCGCCGCTCGCACGGGCGCCTGAGAGCTTCACCGGACCTCAACCCCGACTGCTCGGTCCGGCTTGCACCATCGGCGGGTGGTCACCCCGGAGGGATCGCACCGCTTTCCAGAGGTCGTCTCGCCCACGCGGTACCCGATGCCTGAGAGATTCCGGGGAGGAGTTGCTCCTTCGGCGCCTGCGTCCAGAGGCTTCTGACTGCAGGTCTCTCCCGCGTGGAGTCGTTGACCGACACCGCGCACGATACCGGGACGATCACCGCGTGTCATCCCGCGGAGCGCGCTCCGCGGTGCCGGCGGGTGGCGAGCTCGTCCTCGGGGGCGTGCTCCAGCACCGCGGCGCCCGCCCCGGCCCGCTCGGCCGGGAAGTGCGCGATGGAGCCCGACAGCTCGCGCATCGCGCCGCCGACCGCGATGCCGAAGACGCCCTGCCCGCCCTGGAGCAGGTCGACGACCTCCTCCGGCGACGTGCACTCGTAGACCGTCACGCCGTCGGAGAACAGCGTGATCCTCGCGAGGTCACGCACCCCGTGACGGCGCAGCTGCTCCACCGCGGTGCGGATGTTGTTCAGCGACACCCCGGTGTCGAGGAGGTTCTTCACCACCTTGAGCACCGCGAGGTCCTTGAACGAGTACAGCCGCTGTGAGCCCGACCCGGTGGCCGTCCGGATGCTGGGGACGACGAGCTTGGTCCGGGCCCAGTAGTCCAGCTGGCGGTAGGTGATCCCGACGATCTGGCAGGCCGCCGGCCCGCGGTAGCCCAGGACCTCGTCGTTGGGGCTCTCCCCGAACAGCTCGTCGGGGAACAGCGACCCCTGCTCCCCCGCCGGCCCGAGCGGCTGGAGCCCCGGGGACGCCGGTACCGACGGAGCCTGGCTCGACGGAACCTCGGCGCCGGGCGTCCTCCCGGCCCCGGGCCGCTCTCCGGCTCCCGCCACACCTGCCTCCTCGCACCGTCAGGGCCCGGCTCGGGCCCTGGTCAGACGACCGTACGAGGGGTGTCCACGGGGGTCAACGCGACGCGCGGCCAACTCTGCACCTTGACTTCAGGGTTGGACCGTAGGGGGCGCCCCTCACGTCCCCGCGAAGTCCTCCGGGGAGACCGTGTCGAGGAACTCGCGGAACTTCTCGACCTCGTCCTCCTGCTCGTCCGGGATGACCAGACCGGCCTCGGAGAGGACGCCCTCCTCGGCGTGGATCGGCACCCCGACGCGCAGCGCGAGCGCCACCGAGTCGCTGGGGCGGGCGGAGACCCGGACGTCGCCGTCGAAGACGAGCTCCGCGTAGAACGTCCCCTCCTGCAGGTCGGTGATCCGCACCTGCTCGAGACGCCGGTCGAGGGCGCCGAGGACGTCCTTGAGGAGGTCGTGGGTGAGCGGCCGCGCCGGCTTCACGCCCTGCTGCTCGAGCGCTATCGCGGTCGCCTCGACCGACCCGATCCAGATCGGCAGGTAGCGGTCGCCGTCGGACTCCCGCAGCAGGAGGATCGGCTGGTTCGCGGGCAGTTCGACCCGGACCCCCACGACACGCATCTCGCTCATGCGTCGCCTCCCTGTTTCCCACGTGGCGCGTGATCGCGCCGTCGGATACCGGTCGGACGACGGTCGCGCCCGGCGGCCCCCACGAGGTGGATCGGGCGACCCCGTCGACCCCGCGAACGCTACACGGTCGGCGGGGCCCAGGGGCGGTGAGACGAGCCGGACTCTCAGCGGCGCAGACCGTGTCGCAGCCCGGCTCCGACGAGCAGGGCGTGCAGCCGGCCCGAGAGGCTCGCCAGCTCCCCGGAGAGCTCGCGGGCCCGCCGCGAGGCCTCGGGCGCGCGGCCGCGCGCGACCGGGGTGACGAGCTGGGTGAGCAGCCCGACCTCACGGTCGGCGCCCGCCCGCAGCCCGCGCAGCAGCCGGGGCTCGACGCCGAGCACGGCCAGCGCCGCGGCGGTGCGCGCGATCACCGGGGCCTCCGGCTCGTAGCGCCCGGTGACGTCGGGCCGCAGGATCCCGTGGAGCTCCAGCGAGGTCAGCAGCGCCTCGTCGACGCCGTCCTCGGCGAGCACCGTCTCGCGAGTGACGCTCTCGACGTCGTCCGGGCCGGCGCCGGCGTCCGCCGGCACGGCCCGCTCCGGGTCCTCGTCGGCGGCGTCGGCCGGATCGGGGACCGGGCCCACGGCGCTGAGGCCGCGCGGCCGGGACGCCCGGAGCTCGGCGGGTCGCCCACCGCCGGGGCCGTCGCCGCCGGGTCCGCCGGTCTCCCCGGCACCGACGAGCGCCTCGGCCGGGGTGACCGGCTCGGCGGACGCGGTGAGCACCGGGCCGTCCGGGGTGGGATCACGGTCGAACGCGTCGAGCTTCGCGCGGATGACCTTGAGCGGGAGGTAGTGGTCCCGCTGCGCCGAGAGCACGAACCGCAGCCGCCGGATGTCGGCGTGCGAGAACTGCCGGTAACCCGACGGCGTCCGCGCCGGGGAGATCAGCCCCTCGGACTCGAGGAAGCGGATCTTGGAGATCGTGATCTCGGGGAAGTCCTCGCGCAGCGCGTCGAGGACCGAGCCGATGGACAGCGCACCGCGACCCGCACGGTCGCCGTGCTGGAGCCCCGCCGTCGTCACGAGTACTCCAGTCCGGCCCCCTGACCGGCGGAGCCGGCGTCGCGCGGCCCGGTCAGGAAGACCAGGCGGAACTTGCCGATCTGCACCTCGTCGCCGTTGGCGAGCACGGCGGTGTCCACCGGCTCCCGGTTGACGTAGGTGCCGTTGAGGCTACCGACGTCGACGACGACGAACTCCGCTCCGTCGCGCCGGAACTCGGCGTGGCGACGCGACACGGTCACGTCGTCGAGGAAGATGTCGCTGTCGGGGTGCCGCCCGGCGCTCGTGGTGTCGCGGTCGAGCAGGAAGCGCGATCCCGCGTTCGGCCCACGCTTGACCACCAGCAGCGCGGACCCGGAGGGCAGCGAGTCGACGCCGGAGACGCCGCCGCCACGGGTGTCCGCATCGGACTCGGCGAGGAAGTCGGCCCGGAAGACCGACGTCGTCTCACCCTGACGCTCGGGGGGGACCGGACCGCCTGTGCTCACCGTGCTCCTCCGTCGATGCTCGCCTGCTGCCACTGCCGTTCGGGCCCCACCACGCCCCGGGGGGTGGGTCCCACGTCCCGTGATACGCCCGCTCGGGGCGCCGCGACGAGGTGGTGGTCACGGTACCGTGCGTCACCGTCGGCCCGTGTCTCGGTCCCGACTCACCGCTCCCGCCCAGGCCGGGGCCCTGCTCGACGCCCCGTGACCGATCCGGTCACCGACCGTCGAGCGTTCATTCGCCGTCGATGATCGCCTGGTACGCCGAGGCGTCGAGGAGCTCGGAGCGCGCGCCCGGGTCGGACAGGCGGAGCTCGAACATCCAGCCCGAGCCGTACGGGTCGGAGTTGAGCTGCTCGGGGGTGTCGCCGAGCGAGTCGTTCACCGCGGTGATCTCCCCCGCCAGCGGCGCGTAGATCTCCGAGACCGACTTGGTGGACTCCACCTCGGCGATCGAGTCGCCCGCCGAGACCGGGTCGCCGACCGTCGGCAGCTGGACGAACACCACGTCGCCGAGCTGCTCCTGGGCGAAGTCGGTGATGCCGACCCGCACCGTCCCCTCGTCCTCCGCCGTCGCGACCCACTCGTGCTCGGCGGTGTAGTGCAGACCCTCGGGGACCACGCTCGACTCCACTCGTCCTGTGTCGGATGCGCCGAGGACGATCATCGTCGACGGCGGCGGCGAGCGTAGAGGGGACCGCTCAGGAGGGGCAATCGAGTGCCCGCGCCGGCGTGCGGACGAGCTGGGTGATGTACAGCGCGCCCGACCAGAGGTGCAGCGCGATGCCCCAGACGGTGAACGCGTAGGCGAACGGCCGGGCCGCGTCGGCGCCGGCCCAGTCCATCTGGGCGAGCAGGAGCAGCGGGAACGCGTAGAGCAGGCACAGCGTGGCCGCCTTGCCGATGTAGAGCACCGGGAAGGCGAGGTAGCCCTTGCGCCGCAGCAGCGGCAGCGCCGCGGACACCACGACGTCGCGCCCCACGATCAGCACCACCACCCACCACGGCACGATGTCGCGGATGACGAAGGCCACCAGCGCGGCGAGCGTGTAGAGCCGGTCGGCGAGGGGGTCGAGCGCCTCGCCCAGCTTGCTGTACTGGTCGAGCCAGCGGGCGAGCTTGCCGTCGAGCCAGTCGGTGATCCCCGAGATCACGAGCACGATCAGCGCCCACCCGTCGGCCCGGGGGCCGAGCAGCAGCCACAGGAAGACCGGCACGCCCGCCAGCCGGATCACCGACAGCAGGTTGGGCACCGTCAGCCACCGCTCGGCGGCGATCTCGCGGATCGTCACGGCGGGGAGTGTGGCACCCCCGCGCCGCGTCTCACCCGCTCAGCGCGCGGTCCAGCCCATGTCCATCGTCACGGGACCGCCGGTGAAGGTCCCGCCCGCCGGGGTGGTGAGGAACGCGACGACGTCGGCGACGTCGCTCGGCTCGATGAGCCGCTTGAGGGCGTGCGGGGTGAGGATGACCTCCTCGATGACCCGGTCCTCGCTGATGCCGTGCGCCTTGGCCTGGTCGGCGATCTGCTTCTCCACCAGCGGGGTGCGCACGTAGCCCGGGCAGACGGCCGCGGCCGTGACGCCGTAGGTCGCGCCCTCGAGGGCGAGGGTCTTCACCAGGCCCAGCACGCCGTGCTTGGCCGAGACGTACCCGGCCTTGAAGGGGCTCGCGGCCAGCGCGTGCGCGGAGGCGATCGGGATGAACCGCCCACCCTCGGGCGCCGCGCACAGCGCCTCCCAGGAGTACTTCGCGAGCAGGAACGGGCTGGTCAGCAGGATCGCGAGCAGCGCGTCCCACCGGTCCTCGGGGAACTCGTCGATGGGCGCGACGTACTGGAACCCGGCATTGGGGACGACCAGGTCGATGCGCCCGAAGCGCTCGAGCGCGGTGTCGACGGCGGCGCGGTTGCCCTCGCGGGTGGTGAGGTCGGCACCGAGCCCCTCCGCTCCCTTGAGGTCCGGCTCCTCGAGGTCCACGCCCAGCACCTGCCAGCCGTCCCCCACGAGGCGTTCGACGACGGCGCGGACGATGCCGCTGGCGGAGCCGGTGACGATGGCGGCGCGTTCACTCACGGTCGCCGACCGTAGGTGGCCGGGCCGCCGGGCGGAAGAGCACCGTCAACCGGGAGGGCGCCGTGCGGCCGGGAGGGCGCCGTGCGGCGGGGCGGAGCAGGAGCTGCCAGCATCACGCGACGTGAACGCCCCGCCCACGACCGCGACCGGCACCTCCACGCCGGGCCCCACGCCCGGCACCCACGCCCCCGCGCTCGGCGTGCCCGCCGATCCGGTGCCGACGGTGCCCGACGTCCGGCGGCTGGCGGTCCTGCGCGCGAACGGGCTGGGCGACCTGGTGGTCGCCGAGCCGGCGCTCTCGGCGGTGCGCGACGCCTACCCCGACGCGGAGATCACCCTGCTCGGCGCCCCGCACCACGAGGCGCTGCTGGCGGGTCGCCCGGCGCCGGTGGACCGGGTCGTCGTCGTGCCCCCGGTGCACGGGGTCCGGGCCTACCCGCACTCCGTCCCGGACGTCACCGAGGACGAGCTCGAGGAGTGGGTCGCGCCGCTGCGGGCGTACGGCTTCGACCTCGCGATCCAGATGCACGGCGGCGGCGGCAACTCGAACCGCCTGATCGACCGGCTCGGCGCGCGGGTCACGGCGGGCACTGCGGCCCCGGGTGCCCCGCGACCCGACCGCTGGGTCCCCTACACCCCGTACCAGCACGACACGCTGCGCTGGAACGAGCTCGCCGCGGCCGTCGGCGCCCGCCCCGACCGGGTGGAGCCGCGGCTCGCGGTGACGGCCGAAGACCTCGCCGCCTCGCTCGACGTCGTACCCGCCGCCGACGACCCGCTCGTCGTGGTGCACCCGGGGGCCACCGACGCCCGCCGCTGCTACCCCGAGGAGCGGCTCGGGGCGGTCGCGGCCGCCCTGCCCGGGGCTCGGGTGGTCGTGGCGGGCGGGGCGTCGGAGGCCGACCGCGTGGCCCGCGTGGCCTCGGGCTACCGGGGCGAGACCGGGCGGGACCCCGAGACCGCCGTCGGCACCTTGTCGCTGCCCGGGCTGGTGGGGCTGCTCGCCCGGGCCGACCTGGTGATCGGCAACGACTCCGGGCCGCGTCACGTCGCCGGCGCGGTGGGCACCCCGACCGTCGCGGTCTTCACCTATGCCAACCTCGCCGACGTCGCCCCGCTCACCCGCGTGTGGCACCGGGTCCTGGTCTCCTGGCACGGCGGCTGCCAGGTGTGCGGGCTGCGGGTGCTCGAGGGCTGGTGCGGGCACGGGGCGTCGGCGACCCACGACGTGCCGATCGAGGACGTCCGCGAGGCGGCGCTGGACCTCTGGGCGCAGCCCATGTGAACGGATCTGGTCGCCGGAGCGACCACATCCGTTCACCTGAGCCGGAGGCTCTTCCCTTCCGCCGGTACCAGCTCGCCGATCACGGGCGCCCCGGGGATCTCCCCGACGAGCAGCAGGCCCCCCGAGGTCTGGGCGTCGGCGAGCAACAGCCGGTCGTCCTCGCCGACCGACCCGAAGTCGGTCGCGTCGGCCACCCAGTCCAGGTTGCGGCGCGTCCCCCCGGAGACGAAGCCCTCCCGGACCGCCTCGCGGGCGCCGTCGAGGTAGGGCACGGCCGCGCTGTCGATCACCGCGGTCACCCTCGAGGCGCGGGCGAGCTTGTAGGCGTGCCCGAGCAGCCCGAACCCGGTGACGTCGGTGCCGGCGACGATGCCGGCCGCCACCGCGGCGACCGAGGCCTCGGCGTTGAGCGACGCCATGGTCTCGACCGCGTGGCCGAAGACCTCGCCGGTGACCTTGTGCCGGTTGTTGAGGACGCCGAGGCCCAGCGGCTTGGTGAGCGAGAGCGGCAGGCCCGCACGGCCGGCGTCGTTGCGGATGAGCTTCTCGGGGTCCGCCGTCCCGGTCACTGCCATCCCGTACTTGGGCTCCGGGTCGTCCACCGAGTGCCCGCCCGCGACGTGGCAGCCGGCGGCGTCGGCGACGTCGAGGCCGCCGCGGAGCACCTCGCCGGCGAGCTCGAGGGGCAGCAGGTCACGCGGCCAGCACAGCAGGTTCAGCGCGACGACGGGCCGCCCGCCCATCGCGTAGACGTCGGAGAGGGCGTTGGCGGCGGCGATGCGGCCCCAGTCGTAGGGGTCGTCGACCACGGGGGTGAAGAAGTCGGTGGTGGCGATGAGCGCGAGCCCGTCGCGGATCGTCACCGCGGCCGCGTCGTCGCCGTCCTCGAGGCCGACGAGGAGCTCACCGGTCCGCGGCGTCGACGGCGTCGGCGCCAGCCCGCGCACCACCGACTCGAGCTCGCCCGGCGGGATCTTGCAGGCGCATCCTCCGCCGTGGGCGTACCCGGTCAGACGCGTCGGGGTCGCGGTGCTCATGGGCACCATCCTGCGCCCGGTCTACAGCCGGTGCAGCCCCCGCAACACCCGCGCCAGCACGGCGGGGTCGGGGCCGCGTCCCGCGCTGAGCCGGTCAGCCGTCGGGTGGACCGTCAGGCTCCCGTCCTCGGCCATGTCGCCGATGAAGATGCGGGCGACGCCGAGGGGCACCCGCAGGAGCGCGGCGAGCTCGGCGACCGAGCGGGGCCCGTCGCAGAGGTCGCTGATCGCGCGGTGCTCCGGGTCCTCCAGGGGCGGGCGCGGCGAGGGGATGGACACCAGCGTCTCGATGCGCAGGTCCGCTCGCGCGTGGGTCCGCCCGCGGGTGCGCACGTAGGGCCGCACCGAGACCCGCGACTCGATCCCCTCCGCGCGGTTGCGCAGCTCGGCGAGGTGCAGCGGGGCCGTCGGGGCGTCGTCCGGGTCGTGGTGCGGCGCCGGCCGCGGCGCCTCCCGGGAGTCCGCGGCGGGCCGGCCGCGTCGCACCACCGGGGCGGCCTGCGCGGGCACGACGGCGTCCTGCACGGCCTGGTGCTCGGCCTCCCGGCGGGCGCGACGGGCGTGGGAGGCGAACCGGGCACCGGTCCGCCCGACGAGCGCGTCCGCGGGATCCGCGGCGTCGGGGGCCGGGACGTCGGCCGTGGGGCCGCGCGTCGCGCTCGGGCGCGACGGCACGGCGAGCGGGGCGGCGAGCGCCCGGCGGGCCCGGGCGTCGAACCGCGCACCCGTCCGCCCGACGAGCGGATCGGCCGACGGGGCCGCGGGCACCTCCGGCGCCGTCTCCGGCCCGTCCGCGGCCGGATGCGTCTCGTCGGCCTGCCGTGGAAAGCGTGCGCCCCTCCGGCCGACGTCCTGTCGGCGGCGCAGCCAGGAGCGTCGCTCGCTCTCGGCCCGGTCGTCGGTCACGCCGCGTGCTCACCTTCCGTACTACGGGTGAAAACCCGACATCCGGAGAGACGGGCCCGATCACGGTACGGGTTCGGCGCGGCGTGCGTCACCCTCCGTGGAGCGGGGTCACGTCTTCTCGGATCATTCAGGGCCGAACGGGCGACCCTGCTCGTGCGGCCGGGTCTCTCTGCGGCCCCTCCACCCGGGGAGGGCGCGGGGAGTGCGCCGTTCCGGTGGTCGGAGTGGCTCGCGCCACCGCGGCACGGGGGGCCGGACTAGGCTGATGGTGGCTCTGCCTCTGACCTCTCGGCAGGGCTCATCTCCGCGGAACCCGGGGTCGTCGTCGTTCCACCCGGTCCGCCGGGACGGCGCCCCGGGTTTCGTTGCTTCTGCTCACGAGTCGCCCGTTTCGGGCCGTACGGGCCGACCACCCGCGCGCGTTCCCCGCCGAGGGCCACGACGTCGCCGGGCGCGAGCTGGCGGCCGCGCCGCGTCTCGGCCCGCCCGTTCACGGCCACCTCCCCCGCAGCGACCACGTCCTTGGCGTCGGCGCCGTGCTCCACCAGGCCCGACAGCTTGAGGAACTGGCCGAGCCGGATCGTCCCGGCCACGTCGACGTCCGGATCGGCGTCCCTGCACCCACCGCTGCATCCTCCCCGTCCGGTCTGCTCGGATGAGCCTCGTGCTCCCGGCGCCCCTGCTGCTCGTCCTCGCCGGCGTCGGCGCCGGGCTCACGGGCTCGATGGCCGGCCTCGCGTCGCTCTTCTCCTACCCCGCCCTGCTCGCGGTCGGGCTGCCCCCGACGGTCGCGAATCAGACCAACACGATCGCACTCGCGAGCTCCAGCATCGGCTCGATCGTCGGATCCCGCCCGGAGCTGCGCGGCCAGGGCGCCCGCGTCCGGCGGCTGCTCCCGCTGACCGTGCTCGGCGGGGTGATCGGGGGCGCCCTGGTCCTGGTGACCCCGTCGGAGACGTTCGCGCTCATCGTGCCGTTCCTCGTCGGCGGCGCCTCGCTCGTCCTGCTCCGCCCGCCGCGTCCCGTGCCGCCGGGCGCCGCCGCGGCCGACGGGAGGCCGGGCCCCGCGACCGCCCTCGGCGCCGTCGCGATCGGCGTCTACTCCGGCTACTTCGGCGCCGCCGCGGGGGTGCTCATGCTGGCGCTGCTCTCGCGGCTGCTCGCCGACACCCTGGTGCGGGTCAACGCGGTGAAGAACGTGCTGCTCGGCGCCTCGAACGCCGTCGCCGCGATCGGCTTCATCGTGCTCGGGCACGTGGTGTGGAGCGCGGCGCTCCCGCTGGCCGCCGGGCTGCTCGTCGGGAACTACACCGGGCCCGCGATCGCCCGGCGCCTCCCGCCGGTCGTGCTGCGCGTCGGCATCGCCGTGGCCGGGCTGGTGCTCGCGGTGGTGCTGTTCGTCGACGCCGTCCGGGGCTGAGGTCCGGACCCGACGCGGCGACGACGCCTACGCCCCCGACAGCTGCCGGCGCACCTCGGTCGACACCCGCTTGCCGTCGGCGCGCGAGCCGACCTGCGGCTGCACCACCTTCATGACCTGCCCCATCTGGCGCGGCGAGTCCGCCCCCGTCTCGGCGATCGCCGCGGACACCAGCGCGGTGAGCTCATCGTCGGTCAGCGGCTGCGGGAGGTACTCGGCGAGGACCTGCTCCTCGGCCCGCTCCCGCTCGGCCAGCTCGGTGCGCCCGGCCCCGTCGAACGCCTCGGCCGACTCCCGGCGCTTCTTGGTCTCGCGCGAGAGGACGCCCAGGACGTCGTCGTCGGAGAGGTCCTGGTGGGACTCGCCCGCGGTCTCGGCCGTGGACACCGCGGTCAGCGCCATCCGCAGCGTCGCGACCCGGACCTCGTCGCGGGCCTTCATGGCGGCGGTCAGGTCGCTGCGCAGCCTCTCCTTGAGCACGCCGTCCAGCCTAGGTCAGGCGGCGGACCAGCGGCATCGGCATGACCCGCAGCGCCGGGCCGAGCACCGACCACGGCCACCGCGGCACGTAGGCGTGCGCGGGCCGGCGCTCCATCGCCGCCACCATCGCCCGCGTCCCCGTGGCCGCGTCGACCGCGAACGGCATCCGCATGCCCTCGTTGAGGTCGGTCCGGATGAAGCCCGGCGCGAGCTCGGTGACGGCGATGCCGCGGCCCACCACGTCGGCGCGCAGGCCCTCGACGAACGTGTGCAGGCCCGCCTTCGTCGCGGCGTACACGGTCGTGGCCCCGCGCAGGCCGCGGTCGGCGGCCACCGAGGTCACGACCACGAGGTGCCCCGACCCCTGCTCCCGGAAGATCTCCATGGCGGCCTCGCACTGGGCGATCGCGGCGACGAAGTTGGTCCGCGCGGTCCGCAGGTTCGCCCCCGGTCGTCCGCTGCCCACCGGCCGCCCGCCGCCGATCCCCGCGTTGACGACCACGCGGTCCAGCCCGCCGAGCTCGTCGCGCATCGCGGGGACCACCCGGGCGACGGCCTCGTCGTCGGTGACGTCGAGGGCGGCCGTGTGCACCACGGGCGCTCCGGGGCGGGCGGTCAGCTCCACGGCGAGGGCCTCGAGGCGGTCGGTGCGCCGGGCGACGAGCGCGAGGTCGTGCCCCCGCGCGGCGAGCTCCCGCGCCATGCCGGCGCCGAGCCCCGAGCTGGCCCCCGTGATCAGTGTCCGCATCGGGCCATCAGATCACCGACGGTCGGATCACCGGTGCGCCAGGACGTTCACGACGACCCCGCCCGGCGTCCGCACGAGGAACCGCCGCACGCCCCAGGGCTCGTCGGTCGGCGGGTGCTCGACGCGCAGGCCCTCCCCGACCGCCCGCGCGTGCAGCTCGTCGACCCGGTCCGACGCGTCGACCTCCACCGACACCGCGGCGTCGACGGGCGCGGTCGCGTCGCGGGAGATCAGCTGGACCTGGACCGGCATGCTCACCCCGACCGCCCGGTGGTTCACCACCCAGCCCTGGTCCATCGCCGTCTCCAGCCCGAGCAGGCCGGTCCAGAACGGGGTGTCGACGGCGGGTTCGGCCACTTGCAGGAGGGAGTGGCCGGCTTGGACGAATCCGACCGGTTCCGCAACCGCGGCAGCAGCCGGCCCGTCGTCGCCGCGTACTCCTCGTAGGCGGCCCCGAGCCCGGCCCTCAGCGCCCGCTCCTCCACCGCGATGCGGTAGGCCAGCGCCATGCCGATCACGGCGGTCGTCACCAGCGCCGCCGCCACGCCTCCCCCGGTCAGCCCGAAGCCGACCACCCCGAGCAGGGCACCGAGGTAGGACGGGTGCCGGATCCACCGGTACGGCCCGCGCCGGACGACCTCGTGGTCGGACTGCACCGTCACGACCCCGCGGAAGAACCGGCCCAGCACCATGATCGACCAGAAGCGGAACGCCACCCCGACGGCCGCGACCCCGAACCCACTCCACAGCGCCACCGCCGGCGGCACGACCAGCAGCCCGCGGAACGGGGTCGCCGCGAGCCCGCCCACGAGCCCGGCGACGACCAGCACCACCAGACTCGCCCGCTCCGACCGGCCCCCGCCGCGGCCCCGGCTCCACTGCCACGTCTGCAGCCCCACCTCGCCGAGCACCCACACCACCGCGAGCGCGACGAGCGCCACTCCCCCAGCGCTCACTGGGCCACCATGGCGAGGACCGGCGCCCCGGGCAGCGACCGCGCCCGCCGGAGCGTCACCAGACCCTGGACGCCCAGGCTGACCGCGACGAACAACAGCATGCTCGAGGAGTTCAGCGACGCGGCGGAGGGCGCGACCACCCGGGCGAGCAGGTCGAGGCCGACGTGGATCCCGATCCCGACGGCCCACAGCGTCGCCGTCATCGCGTGGCCCTGGGTGTAGAGGACGCCGTCGCACACCCACAGCTGCACGGTCGCGGCCCGCAGCAGGCCGAGCGCCGCGCCGATCACCAGGCCGGTCACCAGCAGCGTCACCCCGAGGACCGACTCCGGGTGCGGCCCGGCGGCGGACAGGACCTCGACGAGGCCGACGATCCCGAGGACCGCCGCGACCCGCAGCCGGCGCGGCGAGAACTGCCGGACCCGCAGCTGGTTCCAGACGACCCACCCCAGCACCGCGACGCCGATGATCACCTGCAGCGGCCCGCTCATCCGATCTCGCCCTCCCCGCGTCGCCGGGCCCGTACGGCCCGGACGTGGTGATCAGGTTCGCGGCGAGCCAGGCCGGTGGGCGTCCACCCGCGGGTGGAGGTGGGGTGGAGAACGGGTGTGCGACGGCGGGCGGGGGTCCAGACTCGTCTCCCGTGACGGTGCGGACCGGCCCGGGGACGGGCACGACGGAGCTCGGGGTCCCGACGGCGGGTGCGGGCGCCGGCGGGCCCGGCACCCGGCGTCGCGAACCGGCCCCCCGACCCGCCTTCCAGACCGCCGGGGTGCGGCCGCCGCCCCGCGGGGCGTCACCCCTGGCCCGCCTCGGACGCACGGCCCGGCCCGTCCTCTGGGTCCTCGTGGCTGCCGGCACGGTCTGGCCGCTGACGGGCCGGGCGATCGTCGCGGCCGTGGTCGTCCTCGTCGGGGCGGGGTTCGCCGTGGCCGCGGCGCGGGACCCGCGCATCCCGTCGGTCACCGGCGAGGGCGAGCGGTGGCGGACCCTCATGCTGTCGATCTGCACGCTGGCCGGGCTGGTCGCGACCGTGCTGGTGCCGCAGGGCTCCGGCTACGTCACCGCGCTGGTCGGCGGGGCCCTGATCGGCCGCATCGTCATCGACCCCCGCCTCATCTGGGGGTTCTCCGTGGTGGCCGGGGTCGCGGTCGGGGTGACGTTCAGCGCCGCCACCGGGTCGCCCTGGGCACTGCTCACCGGCCTCGGCGTCCCCGCCCTGGCCTCCCGCTCGCTCGACCGGGCCCGGCTGCACCGCGAGCACGCCCGCGTCCTCGCGCTGCTCACCGAGCGGGACGCCCTGCGCGAGGTCGAGCTCGCGGCGGCAGCCGGGGCGGAGCGCGCCCGCATCGCACGCGACCTGCACGACGTGCTCGCCCACACCCTCTCGGGCCTCTCGCTGCACCTGCAGGGCATCCGCGCCGTCACGGCGAAGCGGCTGGGCGCCGACGACCCGGTGATCGCCTCGGTCGACCGCGCCGCCGACCTCGCCCGCGCCGGGCTCGCCGAGGCCAAGCAGGCGGTGGCCGCGCTGCGCGAGGACCCCGCGCCCCGCGGCGCCGAGCTCACCGCGCTCGCCGAGGAGCACGGCGCCGAGCTCGCGGTCGCGGGCGACGTCGACGGGCTGCCCGCGACGGTCCGGGAGACGGTCTTCGCGACGGTGCGCGAGGCTCTGACCAACGTCGGACGGCACGCGCCCGGGGCCGCGGTCGTCGTCGCGGTGACCGTCGCCGACGCCGTGGACGTCCGGGTGACCGACGACGGGCCCGGCCCGGACGCCGAGCCGGCCGGTGCCCGCGGCGACGTCGGCGGCGGTCAGGGCCTCGTCGGGCTGCGCGAACGGGCGGCGCTCGTCGGCGGCACACTCGAGACCGGGCCGTGCGACGCGGGGTGGCGCGTGTCCCTGCACGTCCCGCTGCCCGCCGGCGCCGGGAGCTCGGGCAGGGTGGCGCCGTGACCTCCCGGTCCGGGCCCGCGCCCGTGCGCCTCGTGCTCGCCGACGACCAGGCCGTGGTGCGCGACGGCCTCGGGATGCTGCTCTCCGCGGCCGACGACCTCGAGGTCGTGGGCACCGCCGCGGACGGGATCGCCGCGGTCGAGGTCGTCCTCGCGCAGCGCCCCGACGTGGCCCTGGTCGACCTGCGCATGCCCGGGTTCGACGGCGCCCAGGTCACCGCGGCGGTCCGGCGGGACGCTCCCGAGGTCCGCGTCCTCGTCCTCACCACCTACGCCGACGACGACGCCGTCCTGCCCGCCCTGCGCGCGGGCGCCGCGGGCTACCTCACCAAGGACACCACCGGGGAGGCGCTGGTGTCCGCCATCCGGACCGTCGCGGCCGGCGGGTCGGTGCTCGACGCCGCCGTGCAGCGGCGCCTGGTCGACCTCGTCGGGGCCCCGTCACCGGCCGTCGCCCCGGCGGCCGAGCCCGAGGTCCCCGAGGGGCTCACCGCGCGCGAGGTCGACACCTTGCGGCTGGTCGCCGAGGGGCTGTCCAACCAGCAGGTCGCCTCGAAGCTCTACGTCAGCGAGGCGACCGTGAAGACCCACGTCAACCACCTGATCTCCAAGCTCGGCGTGGACGGCAGGCCCGCGCTGGTGGCGTGGGCCTGGCGCCACGGCGTGACGTCGGGCTGACGCCCTTGTGCGTGTGTTTCCGTGCCTGGGCACGACAGAGACACAGCACGCCGATAGGACACGCACAGGGCCTACAGGCCCAACGTCTTCCCGATGATGTCGCGCTGGATCTCGCTCGTGCCGCCGTACACCGTCGAGACGACCGACTGGCGCAGCAGCCGCTCCATCCCGTACTCGGTGGCGTAGCCGTAGCCGCCGAGCATCTGCATGCCCTCCAGCGAGAGGTGCTTGGCGAGCTCGGTGGCCTTGAGCTTCGCCATCGACGCCTCCTTCGGGAACAGCGCCGTCGGGTTCGCGTCGATGGTGTGCGCGGTGTCGTGCACGAGGAGCTTCGTGGCCGCGAGCTCGGTGGCGTTGTCGGCGAGCCGGTGGCGCATCGCCTGGAAGCTCCCGACCGGGCGCCCGAACTGCTCGCGCTCCTTGACGTAGGCGAGCGTGTCGTCGAACGCGCGCCGCCCGAGGCCGAGCATCAGCCCGGCGAGGATCATCCGCTCCAGGTTCAGCCCGGCCATGAGCTGGCGCCAGCCCTGGCCGTCGGTGCCGACGACGGCGTCCGCGGGCAGATGGCAGTTCGTGAAGTAGAGGTCGTTGACCTCCTTGCCGCCCATCGTCTCGATGCCGCGGATCGCGAGGCCCTCGACGTCGGTGGGGACGACGAACATCGTCAGCCCGTCGTGCTTGCCACCCGCGGTGGAGGTGCGCGCCACCAGCAGGATGTGGGAGGCGATGTGGGCGTTGGAGCACCACGTCTTCTGGCCGTCGACCACCCAGCCGTCCTCGGTCTTGCTCGCCTTGCAGGTCAGACCCCCGACGTCGGAGCCGGCGCCCGGCTCGGACATCGAGATCGACAGCACGTCGCCGCGGACCACCCCGCCGAGCAGCTCCTGCTTCTGCTCCTCGGAGCCGAACTTCTTGATCGCCTCGGCCGTGATGATCGTCGTGCCTGAGCCGCCGATCGGCGCCTGCTGGTAGGCGGTCTCCTCGAGGAAGACCAGCAGGTCGGTCATGGACCCGTCGGCGCCGCCGTAGGCCTCGGGCAGCGCGATGCCCAGCCAGCCGAGGCCGGCCATCTTGCGGTAGATCTCGTTACTGTGCGGGCCGTTCGCGGTGAGGCGGTCGCGCGCGGCCTTGTCCGGGATCTCGCGGCGGGCGAACTCGGCGATGGCGAGGGCGAGGGCGTCCTGCTCCTCGGTGAGCGTGACGGGCATGTCAGGACTCCTTGGTGGGGACGAAGAAACCGATGCTGTCGAGGTGGGCGAGCAGCAGGTCCCGGCCGTCGAGGACGTGGCGGGACATGGCCTCGCGCGCGGCGTCGCCGTCCCCGGCCGCTACGGCGACGAGCAGGGCGGCGTGGGAGCGCCGGGTGGCCGAGCGCCACGCGGCGCTGGCGGTGTAGAAGCGCGGCGGCAGGTAGCGCTCGGCGCACCCGGCGAGCCAGGCGAGCTTGCGGGAGCCGGCCGCGCGGTTCACCGCGACGTGGAAGTCGTGCTCGGCGTGCGCGAGGGCGAGACCCACCTCGAGACCGCCCGCCCCGGGCGCGCCGTCGCGGCCCTCGTCGCACGCGGCGACGAGCCGGGCGACCTCGGCGTCGTGGTCGCGCAGCGCGTCCAGCTGCTCCGGTCCCGCCGCGACCGCGGCCCGCGCCGCGAGCTCGCCGGTGAGGTGCGCCTGCGCGGCGAAGAGGTCCGCGACGTCGCCCCGGGTCATCTCGGCGACGACGTAGCCGCGGCGCGGCAGCGCGCGCACCATGTCGTCGGCGCGCAGCGACTGCAGCGCCTCGCGCACCGGGGTCTGGCTGACGCCGAACTCCTCGCCCAGCCGGTCGACCCGCAGGAAGGTCCCCGGCGCGAGCTCGCCGGAGAGGATCCGGTCGCGCAGCAGGAGGGCGACCCGGTCCGGGAGCGCCGGGCCTCCACCGAGCGGCGGCGCTCCGTGTTCCGTCCCGGCAACCATGGCGCCACCGTATCCTATCGAATATAGGATCGGTGCGTGCTCAGCGAACCGTCGACCGATGCGAGGCCCCGCCGGGCCGCCGACACCGTCAGCGCGGCCGTCGTGCTCGGCGCCACGGCGAACGTGATCATGCAGCTGGCCCGGCCGGCGGTCGGGTACGGCGTGGTCGAGAGCCGCGTCGACCGCGGCAATCTGATGCTCCACCCGCTGCACCGGCTCCGGACCACGAGCACCTACCTGTCGGTGACGATGCTCGGCGACGAGCGCGACGTCCGGAGCTACCGCCGCGCCGTCGGCCGCTCGCACGCGCAGGTGCACTCGACCGACGACAGCCCGGTCGCCTACGACGCGTTCGACCGCGAGCTGCAGATGTGGGTCGCCGGCTGCCTCGTGCGCGCCTTCGAGGACACCTGGGCGCTGCTGGCCGGCCGACCCGGCGCGTGGCTGCCCGACGAGGTGTACCACGAGTGCGCCGCGCTGGGCACCGGACTGCAGGTCCGACCGCATCAGTGGCCGGCCGACCGCGCGGCGTTCGAGCGCTGGTGGGACGCCCAGCTCGAGCACGTGCACCTCGACGACACCGTGCGCGGCTACCTGTGGGGCCTCGTCGAGCAGGAGTTCCTCCCGGCCCCGCTACGGCCCCTGCTCGCCCCGTCGAGCCGGTTCCTCACCGCCGGGTTCCTGCGCGAGCCGTTCCGCTCGCTCATGGGCTTCGCCTGGTCCGACGCCGACCAGGAGCGCTTCGAGAGGACGATGCGCCGGCTCGGCGCGGTGCTGAACCGCACGCCCGGCGCGGTCCGCCGCTTCCCCTACAACGCTTTCCTCGCCGACGTCCGCGCCCGGCGCCTCCTCGGGATGCCGCTCGTCTGACACGGGTCCAGGGTGATCGGGTGCGGATCATCGCGATCGAGGAGCACGCGTTCCCGAAGGACCTGGATCTGAGGGACTCGGTCAGGACGCGCAGGTCGGACAGATCCGGTGCTGCGCACCGCCGCGCCGTCGCGCCCGCCGTTGCATCCCCGAACGGTCGAGCGCTGCCGCGTGGCCACCGCGCTGCGCGACGAGCCCTCGCCCGGTCGACCCCACCCGAAGGCGTGATCTTCCCGCTCCCGCGTTCGACCCCGCCGCTACAGCGTCTGACCACCGTCGATCGTGATCGTCTGCCCGGTGATCGCCCGGGAGGTCACCAGCCCGACGACGGCCGCGGCCACGTCCTCGACGGTCGTCTCCCGCCCCACGATCGCCTGCGCGGCGAGCGTGCGCCCCTGCTCCTCCTTGCCGGCCCACCAGCGGGTCAGGACGAGGCCCGGCCAGACCTCGTTGACCCGCGCGGGCGCGAGGGCGTTCGCGAGCGCCCGGGTGAGCCCGGACAGCGCCGCCTTCGAGACCACGTAGGGCACCGACGAGCCCCGCCCGGACGCCACCGAGGCGCTGCCCACGTTGACCACGCACCCGTCGTCGGCGGCGCGCAGGTCGGCCGCGGCCGCCCGGGCGCAGTGCCAGGCCGAGAGCGTGTTGAGACGGAACAGCCGCTCGAAGACCTCGTCGGTCGCGCCCTCGAGGTCGTCCAGCGCGATGTGCTCGGTGCCGCCGGCGTTGTTGACCAGCACCGACACCGGTCCGAGGGCGGCGCGGACGGCGCCGACCAGGCCGCGGACGGCGTCGTCGTCGGTGACGTCGGCCCGGAACGCCTCCGCGGTCCCGCCCGCGGCGCGGATGGCCTCGACGGTGGCGTCCGCGTCATCGGCCGACCGGCTGTACACGAGGGCCACCGGGTGACCCAGCCCCGCGAGCGCCTCCGCGATCGCCCGCCCGATGCCCGTCCCGCCGCCCGTCACCAGCGCCGTCATGAGGTCCTCCGCGCCGTCGTCGACCCGACGACGATGATGGTCCCGTGCCTGCCCGACCCGCCGCGACCCAGACCGTGACCCTCCGGGACATCCGGCCCGAGGACGTCCCCACCGTCGTCCGCTTCGTCCACGAGCTCGCCGACTACGAGCGCGAACCCGAGTCCTGCCTGCTCACCGGGGAGCAGCTGCACACCGCGCTGTTCGGCGAGCACCCGGCGGTGTTCGGACACGTCGCCGAGGTCGACGGAACCGTCGCGGGCACCGCCCTGTGGTTCGTCACGTTCTCCACGTGGACCGGGGTGCACGGGATGCACCTCGAGGACCTCTACGTCTCGCCGTCGCACCGCAGGCTCGGGCTCGCCCGGGCGCTGCTGGCCCGGCTCGCCACGACGTGCGTCGAGCGCGGCTGGGCGCGCCTCGAGTGGGCGGTGCTCGACTGGAACACCCCCGCGCTGGACTTCTACGCCACGCTGTCCTCGCGTCCGCAGGACGGCTGGACCACGCACCGCGTCGACGGCGACGCGCTCGGGGCGCTGGCCGCGCTCGACCGGTGAACCGGCGTCACGTGGGCGGGCCGCTCTCGTGGAGGAAGACGACGGTGTTGTCGCGGTAGGAGCGCGCGCTCGCGTCGAACGATCCGCTGCAGGTGATCAGGCGCAGCTCCGGGCCGGCGGTGCCGGTGTAGACCTCGTCCGTCGGGAACGCGTCCTTGGAGAACGAGCGCGTGGCGTAGACGGTGAAAGGCAGCGTGCGCCCGTCGTCGCGGGTGACGGTGACGGTGTCGCCGGGGGCGAGCGCGCCGAGCCGGAAGAAGACGGACGGCCCGTGCTCGACCGAGTCGATGTGCCCGATGATCACCGACGGGCCCTGCTGCCCGGGGGTGACCGAGTAGCGGTACCAGGCGGCGAGGTCGTAGAGCGGGCCCTTCGCCGGGACCTCCATGGTGCGGTCGGGGTTCAGGCCGACCGAACCCACCCGCGAGTCCACGCCGATCTTCGGGATGACGATGCGCGCCGGGGGCGAGGGCGGCGGGCCGGGCGGGGTCGTCGGGCGCGCGCTGCTCGCGACGGGCGGTGGCGCGGGGAGGGCCCCGGCATCGTGCTCGTCGGGGGCCTGCTGCTGACCGAGCAGGGCGACCACGATCGCGACGACGCCGGCGAGCGCCAGCACGCCCGCGACCAGGAGCAGCAGGCGCCGTCGGAGGGTGGGGGGATGCTCGGAGGGGGGAGGATCGGACGGCGCCGGGGCCGGGGCCTCGGCGCCGTCCGGGGGCGTTCCCAGTCCTCAGTCCTGGGTGCGACGACGACGGGTCGCGGCGAACGCGACGCCGCCGGCCGCCACGAGCGCAGCGCCGCCGAGGCCGAGGAGCTCGCCGTGCTCGACACCCGCCGTGCTGCCCGCACCGGTCTGCACGCCGCCCGAGGGGGTCTGGCTGGGCGCGCCGCCGGTGCCGGTGGAGCCGGACGTGCTGCCCGTGCCGGAGGTGCTGCCACCGGCGGTGCTCCCGCCGGCCGTCGCGCCGCCGGCCGTGCTGCCACCGGCCGTGCTGCCACCGGCCGTGCTGCCACCGGCGGTGCTGCCGCCGGCCGTCGCGCCGCCGGCGGTGCTGGCGCCCGCCGTGCTGGTGTCGGCAGTGCTGGCCCCCGCGGTGCTGGCCCCTGCGGTGCTGGCGCCCGCGGTGCTGGCGCCGGCGGTACTGGCGCCCGCCGTGCTGGTGCCGGCGGTGCTCGCGTAGGGCGGCGGCGGCGGTGGCGCCTGCGCAGCGCTGGAACACGCCGACAGCGCGCCGACCGACAGGGCCGCCGCGGCGATCACCATCCCGGTGCGGGTCACGGTCCCTCGCGTCATGTGTCCTCCCCGTATCTCGTTCCGAATCTCGTTCCGATCACGAGTCCCGGAGTTCTTACCCGATACGGGAGATCTCACGCAGCACGCGCGCCGCCGGGCCGCAACCACGCGCCGAGTTCTCTCATCCGACCCTCAGCGTTCGCCGGGGACCTGCTCGCCCGCCTCGACCGCGACGTCGAGGACGTTCTCGGCCGGCGGGAGCGGGCAGGTCGCGTACGCGGTGAGGGCGCACGGCAGGTTGACGGTCCGGTTGAGGTCGACGACGAGCGACCCGTCGCGCGCGGGGTCGTCGGTGCGCAGGATGCGGCCGCCGCCGTAGGTCGTGCCGCCGCTGGTGGCGTCGCGGAAGTGCAGCGAGAGCCCGCCGGCCTTCCCGGCGAGGGCGACCAGGCGGTGCTCGCGGCCGTCGAGCTCGAACGTCACGGTGCCGACCGCCGTCGGGAAGTGCGCCAACCCGTCGACGACGGCCCCGACGGTGATCCGTCGCGGCGCGTCGTAGGCCTGGAACCGGCCGGTGACCACCCAGCGCGGATCGACGGGGAAGTGGGGCACGCCGTCGAACGCGGCCCGGGTCGCCGCGTGCGGGTCGCGGATGCGCAGCGCGTAGGAATCGGTGCGGCGGGCGAGCTCGACCCTCCGCTCCCCCACCGCGACGAAGACGCCGGGCGCGCCGTCGACCGGGGTCACCGTGCGGGTCCCGTCGACGGGCTCGCCGTCGACCGAGACGTCGTCGTCGACGGTCGCGGTGATCTGGACGGTGCCGTCGCCCGGGGCGCGCCAGGTGCCCGGCAGGTCGGCGATGGTGCGCCCGCCGGCGTCGAGCCACTCGAGCGCGGTCAGCGAGAGCCAGCCGTGGGGCTCGCGCAGCGTCGCCTCGCGCTCGTCGTGCCAGCGCTGCCAGTCCGCCTGCAGGGTGCGGTCCTCGGTGACGGTCATCGGGCGTCCTCCCGGGTGTCGGGTGTGCTGCCGGGCACAACCCGGGACGGCTGCCGGGGATTCCGATCGGCGCCCGTCGGGAAGGGCCTCGACCCGGCGGGCGCTCCGGCCCGCCGGGTCGGCCCGCGACTCAGGCGTCGACGACCGGCGCGCCCTCGGCGGCCTTCTGGACCGACTCGCAGCCCTTCTTGGCCGCGGCCTTCGTCTCGTAGGCCTCCCCCGAGGCCACGATCTGCCCGTTGCTGGCCTTGAGCCGGAACCGGTACTTCCCGGAGCGGTCCTCGTAGACCTCGAACTTGCCAGACATGTGCCTGCCTCCCCGCTGTGTGGGTCAACGTGCTGGTCAGAACGGACGCTAGCGCCGCCGGGCGCCGTCAGGAACTCCCCGCACCGGGCGCGTCGGACCGCGAGGAGGGCCGGCGTCAGAGCGCCGTGCGCACCGCATAGAGCTCCGGGAAGAAGGTCAGCTCGAGGGCGTGGCGCAGGAACGCCGCACCGCTCGAGCCGCCGGTCCCGGTGCGGAACCCGATCGTGCGCTCGACGGTCTTGAGATGCCGGAACCGCCAGAGCTGGACGTTCTCCTCGATGTCCACGAGCTCCTCGCAGGTCTCGTAGACGTCCCAGTACCGCTCGGGGTCGGCGTAGATCTGCCGGAACACCTCGACGAGCGCGGGGTCCTCGACGTGGGCCGCCCGCACCTCGCGGTGGAGGGTCTCCGCGGGCACCGGGTGGCCGCGGCGGGCGAGCAGGCGGAGGAACTCGTCGTAGAGGCTCGGGCGGTCGAGCGCCGCGGTGAGGATCGCCGTCGCCTGCTCGTCGTCGGCGAACAGCTCGAGCATCGCCTCGTTCTTGTTCCCGAGCAGGAACTCGACCGCGCGGTACTGGTAGCTCTGGAAGCCCGACGACGTCCCGAGGAACCCACGGAACTGGCCGTACTCGCTCGGGGTGAGCGTCGCGAGGACCGACCACTGCTCGATGAGCTGGCGCTGGACGTGCTTCACGCGCGCCAGCCGCTTGAGCGCGAGGGCGAGGTCGTCCCGGGCGAGGTCCTCGCAGGCGGTGGTGAGCTCGTGGAGCGCGAGCTTGAGCCAGAGCTCCGAGGTCTGGTGCTGGATGACGAACAGCAGTTCGTCGTGGTGCTCCGGACGTGAGAGCGGGTGCTGGGCCGTGAGCAGCTCGTCGAGGTGCAGGTAGCGGCCGTACGAGAGGTTTCCGGTGAAGTCCCGGACGATCCCGCTCTCCAGCGGCCGCGTGTTCCGCTCGGTGCTCACCGCGGGAGCTCCTCGCCGCACCGCGGGCAGGTCGGCGACGCCGCCTCGCCGTCGTCGGGAGCCTCGGGCATCGCCCCGCACGACGGGCAGAGCAGGTGCATCCAGCACACCGGGTCGCCGCCCTCGGGCTCGCGGGCAGGGTGGTCGACGGTCACGACGACGATCCTGCGCGTCCGGACACCGTGACTGCCAGACTCGATTCGCTCCACTCGACGAGGAGGCGGTCGGACCGTGCGTCTGGAGACCCTGCTGCCGCTGGGCAAGGTCGACCCGGGGCTCCGCGCCCCGGAGAACCCGCTGGATCTCGGGACCGTCGCGGCGAACGCGGCCTTCCTCGAGGAGATCGGCTACGGCGGCCTCGCCGTCGAGGAGACCAAGGACGACCCGTTCGTCGTCCTGGCCCTCGCCGCCGCCGCGACGCAGCGGCTGCGGCTCACCACCGCCGTCGCCATCGCCTTCCCCCGCAGCCCGACGACGACGGCGCTGCACGCCTGGACCCAGCAGAAGCTCTCCGCCGGGCGGTTCACCCTGGGGCTCGGCACCCAGGTCCGCGGCCACATCCGGCGCCGGTACGGCCTCGAGTGGCACCCGCCCGCCCCGTGGATGCGCGACTACGTCCGGGCGATGCGCGCGGTGTGGCACACCTGGCAGACCGGCGAGCCGCTCGACCACCACGGTGAGCACTACGACCTCGACCTCATGGTGCCGCTCTTCGACGCCGGACCCATCGAGCACCCGGACATCGCGGTGCACCTCGCGGCGGTGAACACGAACATGTGCGCCGTCGCCGGGGAGGTCGCCGACGGTATCCGCCCGCACCCTGTGTGCACCCCGAGCTACATCGCCGAGGTCATGCTGCCTGCGGTGCGGCGGGGCGCCGCCCGCTCCGGCCGGTCGCTCGACGGGTTCCGCGTCGCGATGAAGCCGCTCGTCGCGTCGGCCCGGACCGAGGAGGAACTGCAGACCAAGATCCGCGACGCCCGCGCCCGGATCGCCTTCTACGCCTCCACCCCGGGCTACCGCGCCGCCTTCGACCACCTCGGCCTGGGCGACCTCGCGACCGAGGCCAAGGAGCACTCCAAGGCCCAGCGCTGGGAGGAGCTGCCGCGGATGATCGACGACGAGACGCTCGACCGGTTCGCCGTCATCGGCACCTACGACCAGATCGGCGAGCGGCTGCTGGAGCGGTACTCGCAGGTGGTGACCGATGTCGAGTTCTCGATCGCGGTGAGCCCCGACCCGGCCCTCCACGAGGCCGATCGCGAGACCCTGCGATCGCTGGCCGCGGTGGTCCAGGGTGCCGACGACGGCGCTGCCCGCGCCCGGATCCGAGGAGACGCAGCGGAGCTGAGCTCGACCATCGACGGAGGGGAGACCGCAGGTGTCTGACGAGGAGCCGGTGCACGTCGAGACGAGCGACGGGATCACCGTCATCACCGTCGACCGCCCGAAGGCGCTCAACGCGTTCTGGTGAACCGGGTCGCGCCCGCGGGGACCGCCCTGGAGGCCGCCGGGCGATGGCCGCGACGATCGCCGCGAACGCGCCCCTGGCGGCGCGCGAGTCGCGCGGGCTGATGCTGCGGGCGGTGCACGCCGACGAGCACGACGACGCCATCTGGGAGGACAACGCCGCCGTCATGGGTCGAATCTTCTCCAGCGACGACGCGAAGGAGGGTCCTCGGGCGTTCGCGGAGAAGCGTTCGCCCGTCTGGACCGGCCGCTGACCCCGGTGACCTCGTCGTCGTCCGGACGACACCGACGGGCAACGCGGATGGCCGAGGCTTCCGCCCATGACCAGCACCGTGCCGGAGCCCGTCGAGCTGACCGTCACCGATACGACCACCGCCGAGTGGCAGGACTTCCCTGTCCCGGCCATCGGGGCGGTGCTCGAGCACGTGCCGCTGTACGACGACCCGGAGACCGGGATGTCAGTGCTCAAGATGGTGTACCGGGCCGGGTTCACCAATCCCTGGCACACCCACCCGTGCGGCCACGGCATCTACGTGCTCTCGGGGACGCTCAACACCCACCAGGGCACCTACGGCCCGGGGAGCTTCGTGTGGTTCCCCGAGGGCGGGTCGATGGAGCACGGCGCCACCGAGGACGGCGACTGCACCTTCCTCTTCATCACCAACAAGCCCTTCGACATCCACCACCTTCACCCGGAGGAGTAGGTCTCGGGGCTCGGAGATCTCAGGGCGTCGGCCGGGCGCTCCGGGGAGCCACGGCGTACCCGTGATCGGCCAACCACGCCCGAGCGCGCCCGCGCTGGCGCTCATCGGAGAAGGAGTGCCAGCGCGTGACGTCGTCGGGCCACCCCGCGAGGACGTCCTTGAAGCGGCGGAACGCTCCGCGGCCCCGGAGCGCTCGGTCCAGTCGGTCGCGCTGCTCCGGGTCGGGGAGCGTGTCGACGAAGCGCTGCATGTCGCGGTAGCCCGCCCGCGATCCCTCGCAGCGGACCGCGAGCCAATGGTCGTCGTCCTTCTCGTCGATGTCGATCTCGAGGTTCTCGAAGACGAAGTCCGGCCAGACCTCGCCGGTGCGCAGGTCGATGCGGCCGCCACCGTTCGCGGGGTCGCCCTCGAGGACGGACGAGAGCTCCTCGAGGTCGACCGGAAGCGGGCGCAGCATCGGTGCCGCGCCGCTCCCGAGCCGCGCCTCGATCTGGTCGGCCAGCTCGTCGTCGCCGTCCCATCCGCGCTCGCGCAGTCTCCCGACCCAGTCCTGAGCCTGTTCTCGTGCGCCGGGCGCCTGCCGGCCGAGCGCGATCACCAGTCCGTCGCCGGCGAACTGGAGGCAGTCGGCGGGCTCGACGCGCGACAGCACGGCGACGATGGCCGCCGCGTCTCCCGTGTAGATCGCCCCCGGAGCTGCTGCACCGGATCCTCCGTGTCCACGCGCCGAGTCTCTCGCTGCGGCACACATCAGGCCATGACCTGATCGGCGAGCTGCCAGGGTCGGTTGTGGCGAGATCTCGGACTCGGCGCCGCCGGCTGGGGCGCGTGGATCGGCGGTGTGGTCCTCACGATGGCGCGCTTCTTCGGTGCAAGCGCCCTCGAGACGGCCGCCGCCGAGCGACGTCGGCGACGGCAGGCCCCGTCACCTGACGCATGACCGGAGACCCTCCCCTCGGTAGCGTCATGATGGTGCCGTCGTTCGCCGACGCCAGGGCGCTGGCCGAGCTGACCCTCGCCGAGCACCTCCCGCAGCGCTGGCTCCACACGCAGGCCGTGGCGCGCGAGGCGGTCCGGCTCGCCGCCCTCCCGGACGTGGAGCGGGAGCCGTTCCTCGTCGCCGCCGTGCTGCACGACGTCGGCTACTCCCCCGTCATCGCCCGCACCGGGTTCCACCCGCTCGACGGCGCCCGCTTCCTGAGGTCCCGCGGCTACGACCGGCGCGTGACGGCGCTCGTCGCCCACCACAGCGCGGCCGCCGTCGAGGCCCGGCTGCGGGAGATACCGGGCCTGGAGGGGTTCGACGACGAGGCCACACCGACCCGCGACGCGCTCTGGTGGTGCGACGCGGTGTGCGGGCCGACCGGGGAGCCGACGACGCCGGACGAGCGCTGGGCGGAGGTCCGGCGCCGCTACGGGCCGACCCACCTGGTGAGCCGCGCCCTCGACGAGGCCGAGCAGGCGATGCGCGCCGCCGTCGACCGCACCCGCACCCGCCTCACCGACGCCGGCCTCGCCACCGACCGGCACACGCCCTGACTGGTCACGACACCGCGAGCCGCTGGTGCGCGGCCATGGCCGCGACCAAGGACCGCTCCGCCTCCTCCCGCGAGTCCCCCAGCCCGACCAGGAGGTTGAGGGCCAGCTCGGCCGCCGTCGCGAGCCCGCCGCCGGGTTCGCCGAACGCGCCGGCGATCTCGAGCAGCACGTACCCGTGGGTCGAGGCGAGGAACTGCCGTGCGACCGGCAGCGGCTCCGCCGGCCGCAGCCGCCCGCCCTCGATCATCCGGGCCACCGAGCGGACCAGGACGTCGAGCGCGGTCCGCCCGTCCCCGGTCGCGAGGTGCGTCGCCGCCAGCGTGGCCTCCACCGGCGTCCGCTGGCGCAGCGAGGGGTCGGTGACGCCGAACATCGCGCGGTAGAGGGCCGGGCGGGCGAGGGCCCAATCGGTGTAGGTCCAGCCGCGGAGGAGGTGGTCGGCGACGGGGTCGTCGCTCTCGGGGGCCGCGTCGACGTGACCGGCGAGGCGGGCGAAGCCCTCCCCCACCGCGACCTCGATCAGGCCCGGCATCCCCCCGAAGAGCGTGTAGAGCGCCTGGGTCGACGTCCCGACCTCCGCGCAGACCTCCCGGGCGCGCAGCGCCTCCGGACCCCGCTCCTCGAGCGCCCGCAGCGCGGCCGCGACGAGCCGACTGCGCAGCTCGGCCTGGGCGGCGCTCCTGGTCACCACCCGGTTATAGCAGCGTCCCCACCGACCTTGCGCCACCACGACACCCACGCCATCATGCCGTCATAACAATGTTCTCGGCGCTCAGGAGGCCCGAGTGGGCGACGACGAGTACGACGTGGTGATCGTCGGCGCCCGGTGCGCCGGGGCCTCGCTGGCCATCAGGCTGGCCCGAGCCGGCGTCCGGGTCTGCCTGCTCGACCGCGCCCGTTTCCCCAGCGACGTCCCGTCCACCCACGGCATCCAGCCCGCGGGGGTGGCGATCCTGCGCGACCTCGGCTGCTTCGAGCGCCTCGCCGCCCGCACCGACCCGATCGAGCGCGCCACCCTCGTCGTCGACGACGCCCGCATCGAGTTCGAGGGGGCCACCGAGCTCCTCGGCGCCCCGATGCTCAACCTGCGCCGCGGGGTCCTCGACGCCGTGCTCCTCGAGGCGGCGGAGACGGCCGGGGCGGAGGTCCGCACCCGGGCCGTGGTCACGGGGCTGTGCCGGGACGGGGGACGGGTCACCGGGGTGGTGACGCCGGACGGCGCCGTCCGGGCCCGCCTCGTCGTCGGTGCCGACGGCGCCGGGTCCACCGTGGCGCGCCTCGTGGACGCCGCGAAGTACTGCCGCACGCCGGCCGAGCGGGTGTTCCTGTGGAGCTACTTCGAGGGCACCGAGCACCCACCCGGCCACGTGTGGCTGGGCCGGATCGGCGACCACGGGTACCTGGCGAGCCCCACCGACGGCGGCGCGTTCCTGGCCGTGGTCGCCGCGTCGCGCAGCCGCCGCGACGAGGTCCTCGCCGACCGGCCGCGGGCGTTCGCCGAGGGGCTGCGCGGATGGCCGGAGCTCGAGGCGGTCGTCGCGTCGGGCCGCCGGGCCGGGCCGCTGCACACCGTGCCGGACCGGGACGGGTTCTTCCGCCCCTCAGCCGGACCGGGATGGGTGCTCGTCGGCGACGCCGGGCACGTCAAGGACCCGACGCCGGGCCAGGGCATCTCCGACGCGCTGCGCCAGACGACCGCGCTGGCACCCGTCGTCGTCGACGGCCTGGGCCCCGGGGCGGACCTCGACGAGGGCCTCCGCCGCTGGTGGTCGTGGCGCGACCGCGACGCCTGGGCCATGTACTGGTTCGCCCGCGACCTCGGTGCCGACGGCCCGGTCCCGCTGCTGACCCAGGAGGTCATGCTCCGGGTGGCCGCCGACCCGCGTCGTCGGGAGATGCTGCTGAAGGTGCTCAACCACGACCTGCCGCCGAACGGGCTGATCACCGCGCCGCTCGCCCTCGCCGCCCTCGGTGGGGCGCTCCTGCGCCGGCCCGGTCACCGCCGGCGACTACTGCGCGAGGCGCGCACAGCCGCCGTCGACGAGCTGCGGCACCTCCGGCCGCCGCGGGCCGCCTGACGCGGGTCAGACCTCGACGACGGCGGGTCCCCCGGACGACGGCAAGGGCCCGCTGCGCAGGAAGCACGCGAGGACGACCCCGACCGCCGTGAGCACGGTGGTGACGATCATGAGGTTGTCCAGCGAGGTGGTGAAGGCGCTCGCCTGCGCCTGCGTGTACATCATGTAGTTGTGCATCATGGGCGTCATGCCCCCGCTCGCGCCGGAGGCTCCCGCCGCGGCGGCACTCGCCCCCGACGCGGCGCCCGCGCCCCCACCGGACATCATCCCCATGAGCCCGCCGGTGTCGGCGAGCTGTTGGGCCTGGCCGCTGCCCAGCAGGGCGGTGAGCGCGGCGAGCCCCATCGCCGCCGAGGTCCGCTGGGTGACGTTGTTGAACGCGCTCGCGCCGCTGACCTGGTCCGGGGGGACGGCGGACAGACCTCCGGTCATGATCGGCATCATCGCGAGCCCCATGCCGATCGCCCGGAACATCAGGACCCAGCGCAAGGTGCTCCACGAGGAGTCCACCCCGAGGTCGCGCAGCATCCAGGTACCGGCGGCGAGGATCGTCAGGCCGATCACCGCGGGGTACCGCGGCCCGAAGCGGTCGTAGATCCGTCCCGCGATCGGCATCAGCACGCCCATGACGAGGGCCTGCGGCAGCAGCAGGAGCCCGGTGTCGAAGGCACCCAGGCCCTGGGTCTGCTGCAGGAAGAGCGGGATGAAGAACAGCACCCCGAACAGGCCGACCGAGAGCACCGCGATGAGGATGAGCGAGTTCGTGAACGGCCAGTACTTGAACACCCGCACGTTGAGCATCGGCTGGTCGACCTCGAGCTCGATCACGACGAACAGTGCGAGGCACAGGGCGCCGACCGTGAACAGGATCAGCACGGGGTAGGACGTCCAGCCCCACGACTCGCCCTCGGAGAGCGCCAGCAGCAGCGAGAACAGCCCGGTGGCGATCGTGACGAAGCCCAGGACGTCGAACTTCTTCCCCTTCGACCCCTTCGGGAGCGGCAGCCACACCAGCGCCGCGACGGCGCCGATGATGCCGATCGGGACGTTGATGAAGAAGATCAGCCGCCAGTCGACGTACTCGACGAGGTAGCCGCCCAGCGTCGGGCCGACCGCCGGGGCGAACACGATGCCCAGCCCGTAGAGCCCCATCGCCGCGCCGATCCGCTCCCGCGGCACGAGCTGGTAGACCATCGACAGGGCGACCACGGGGATGATCCCGCCGGGGATCGCCTGGATGATGCGGAAGACGATCATCGAGTTGATGTCCCAGGCGATCCCGCACAGCGCGGATCCGAGCCCGAAGAACACCAGGGACACGACGTAGGCCCGGCCCAGCCCCAGCCGCTCCCCCAGCCACGCGCTCGCCGGGACGATCACGCCCAGGGCGAGCGAGTACGCCGTCGAGACCCACTGGATCTGGTCGGTGGTGACCCCGAAGTCCTTCTGCATCGACGGGATCGCGACGTTGACGATGCTGACGTCGAGCACCGACATGAACATCCCGGTGACGAGCACCAGCAGCGAGAGCAGCCACGGCGTCGAGGCGGCACGCGACCGGAACGGCGAGCCCGACGGCGTCTCCGGTGCGGGGGCCGGGGCCTGCGCCGGTGGCGCCGCCGTCGCGGTCGTCCCGGGCCGGTCGGGCTGGTCCGGTTCGAGCAGCGCCGTGGTGCCCTCGGTGCTCATCTTCGTAGTGTGGCACCTCACGCGGCCGATTTCGCGCCGTGATCATGTCCGTAATCTGGACAGACGAGCACGAAAGCGCTATGAGTCCTCGGTCATCGGGACCGGATCGTCCGGCAGGGCGAGAGTCCGGCGCGGGGTGGCGCGGTGCCCGAGGAAGACCGGCCGGTTCGCGTGCCCGAAGAGCAGTGGCGCCAACTCGGCCGCGCGCACCGCGCCGTACCAGCCCGACGCGGCGGGCGCCTCGCCGAACGCCGTCACCGGGTCCGGGCGCACGGTCGGTCCGGCGACGACGAGCGGGGTCGGGTCGCCGGTGTGCAGCACGCCGCCGGTGGACGGCGTCGCGTGGTCGCCGGTGACGGCGACGACGGCCCGGTCGGCGAGGTCGAGCAGGCCGGCGAGCCCGGGATCGGCCGCCTCGAGGACCTCCAGCTTCGCGCGGGGCTCCTTGGTGTGGCCCGCGTCGTCGGTCGCCTTGGTGTGCACGTGGACGAAGCGCGCGCCGTCGGCGACCAGCTCCTCGGCGGCCACGAGCCGCGCCGCCAGGTCCTCCCCCACGTCCGCGGCCGGCGCGAGGTGGCGGAACCCCATCCCGAGCAGGCGGGCGAGGCCCCGGTAGAGCCGGGTGCTGGTGACGGCCGCGCCCGCGACGCCGGTCTGCCCGACGAAGCCCGGGAGCTCCGCCCGCGCGCCCGACCACTTCGTCGTCAGGACGTCGAGGGGTGGGCGGGCCCAGCGGGCGCGGTTGACCGGATGGTCGTGCAGGGCGGCGCGGGCGTCGAGGAGCAGGGCGTTCAGGGTCTCGGCGGTCGGGCCGGCCCCGGTGCCCTCCGGCTCGCAGGGCAGCACCCGCAGCCAGGGGTGGCGGTCCTCGAAGAACGGGTCGGAGTCGGTGACGGCGCCGTCGGCGTGGCCGTGCAGGACGAGCAGCGCCTCGCCGCGCCCGCCGAGCGAACGCAGCTCGGCGCCGCGGCGCGCGACGACGGGCGCGATCACCTCCAGCAGCGCGGACGCGTCGGCGGCGTCGTCCGGCGCCACCCGCCCGGTGATCCACACCCGGCCGTCGTCGCCGACCGTCGAGCTCCGCAGCGCCGCGTGCGTCACCGCTGTGCCCACCGGCACCTCGACCCCGGCCCCCAGCGCCTCGAGCACCGCGCGGCCGGGGAAGGGCACGTCGGCGAACCCGAACATCGCCCAGTGCGCCAGCTCCGAGGCGGGCGCGCGGCCCCAGCCGAACGGCAGGTGCCAGCCGGAGCACCCGCGGGCGGCCAGCGCGTCGAGGACCGGGGTCCGGGCCGCCTCCGCCGGCGTGCGGCCGCCGAGCTCGGGCACCGGCCGGTCCCCCAGACCGTCGAGGACGACGAGCACGACGGGCACCCGGTCGTCGACGAGCCGCGGCTGGGTCTCGCCCCACCCCGGAGGAGCCGCGCCCGGAGGCGTCGTCACCGGACCGCCAGCAGCGCCCGCAGGACCGGCACCGTCGTCGTCGGGACCATCGCGACCCAGGACCCGTCGTCGAAACCCTCCCGGATCGCGGCGGCGTCGAGCTTGGCGGCGGGGTCGCCGGGGAGGACGGTCACCGCGTAGCCCCCGGCCTCGAGCTGGGCGGCCTTGTCCTGCTCCCACGCCGAGTAGGCGCGGACGTAGTGGTGGGCGTGGCGCGGGACGTACTCCGGCCACTGCGGCGGGCGGGTGAGGTCGAAGGGGACGACGAGGGCCCGGTCGGCCATCCCGGCGCCCGCGAGCGCGGCGGTGAGCAGCCGGAGGCGCTCGTAGTAGGTGAAGGGGTTGGCGGCGTCGGTGTGCCGGTGCGCCGAGGTCGCCTCCTCCCGGCGGGCGCCGCTGTCGGGGTTGGTGACGGCGACGACGAGCTCCTCGTGGTGACGCAGCGCGTGCGCGAAGAGGTCGAGGTGCTGGGCGTGGACGGGCTGGAACCGTCCGGTCACCGCCGCCAGGCTCACGGGTGGCCGTGGTGATCGCGCCGCAGCAGGCCCCGGGCGATCGCGTTGCGCTGGATCTCGACGGTGCCGGCGGGGATCTTGAGGTTGCGGGCCAACCGGAAGAGCTTCTCCTCGGGCGAGCCCAGCCGCAGCCCGGTGCCGCCGTGGACCTGGACCGCGCGGTCGGCGACCCGGAAGAAGGCCTCGTCGTTGATCACCTTGACCAGGCTCATCAGGCGGGGCGCGTCGGGGTGCAGCGGCATGCCGTAGGGCCCGCCGGGCAGCGCGTCGAGCTCGTCCTGGGCGCGCAGCGAGGCGGCCCGGGCGGCGTACAGGTCGGCGTCCATGTCGGCGAGCATGTGCTGCACCGCCTGCAGCTCGGCGATCGGCTTGCCGCCGGAGGTCCGCGTGGCCGCCCGGTCGACGGCCCGTTCCAGCAGCCACGCGCCCCACCCGGCGCACATCCCGCCGCGGCACATCCGCCGCCAGTTGATCCACGCCATGGCCAGCGCGAACCCGTCGCCGTGGTCGCCGACGACGTCCTCGGCGGGGATGCGCACGTCGTCGAGGTGCAGCTCCCCGGTGAGGCCGTCGTCGAGCATCGTCGGGATGTCGCGGCCGCGGGTGACGCCGGGTGCGGACGCGTCGACGAGGAACATCGTCAGGGAGCGGGTGCCGGCGCCGGGTTCGGTGACGGCGGTGACCTGCAGGACGTCGGCGAACGCGGCGTTGGTGATCCACGCCTTGTGCCCGTTCAGCACCCAGTCGGAGCCCTCGCGGCGGGCGTGGGTCTCCATCGCGAGCACATCGGTGCCCACCGGGATCTCGGTGTTCGCGAACGCCGCGGTGATCTCGCCGGCCATCAACGGCTCGAGCCAGTGCTCGCGCGCCGCCGCCGAGCAGTGCTCGAGCGCCGCGTTCGGGCCCTCGGTCCACCCGAGCGCGGCGAGGCCGAGCCCGAGGCCGCTGCGGTGGTAGACGAACTCCTCGACGTGTTGCATCTCGGCGCGGGTGAAGCCGCCACCGCCGTGCGCCTCGCCCACGTGCGGGGCGTACAGCCCCGCCTTGGCCGAGCGTCGCTGGACCTCGCGGCGGGCCTCCCACACGGCGGGGTGCATCCGGCCCTGCTCGTCGAGGTGCGGGTTGTACGGGGTCCCGACGTCGAGGGCCGCCATCTCCTGCTCGGCGGGCCCGACCTCGACGGTCAGGAACGTCGCGAACCGCTCCCGGTAGTGCTCGACGCGGGCGGTGAGCCCCGCTTCGGTGGTCATGGCCCTTGGCTTACCAGGTGGCTCGCGCCGCACCTATGGTCGACCCGTGCCGCTGCTGTCCGCCGGGTCCTCGGTCCTGCTCGTGGTCGACCTGCAGGAGCGCCTCATGCCGGCGATCGCCGGCGCGCCCGACGTCGTCGAGAACGCCGCCCGGCTGATCCAGGCCGCCACGCGCCTCGAGGTCCCCGTGACCACCACCGAGCAGGACCCGGACAAGCTCGGACCCACCGTCGAGCCGGTCGCCTCGCTGCTGCCGACCCCCGCCGTCGCGAAGTCGACGTTCGCCGCGGACCTGTCCTTCCCGACGACGGTGGTCGTCTGCGGCTGCGAGGCCCACGTCTGCGTGCAGTCGACGGTGCTCGCGCTGCGCGCCTCGGGTCACGACGTCGCGGTGGTCGCCGACGCCGTCGGGAGCCGGGCGCCGGCGAACCGCGACGCCGCCGTGGCCCGGATGCGGGCGCACGGCGTCGACGTGGTGACCACCGAGATGGTCGTGTTCGAGTGGCTCGGCTCGAGCGCGAACCCGGCCTTCCGCGAGGTGCAGAAGCTGATCAAGTGATCAGCCGACGGGGGCGTCCGGCGTCCAGGTGCGCAGCCACAGGGTCTGCGGGGCGCGCCGCAGGTCGGAGAGGGCCTCGTCCGGGATCGGGGTCTCGGTGTCGACGACGACGTAGCCGCGCTCGCCGCGGGTGGACAGCGCCTGCCCGACGATGTTGACCCCGACCTGGTGCAGCAGCTGGTTGATCCCCGCGAGCACGCCCGGCTTGTTGGTGTGCAGGTAGCCCAGCCGGTACGTGTCGGCCGCGAGCGGCGGCGCGACCTCGGGCAGGTTCACCGAGAGCGCGGTGCTGCCGTTGGCGACGAAGGCGAGGAGCTTCGTGGAGACGAAGCCGCCGATCTCCTCCTGCGCCTCCTGGGTCGACCCGCCGACGTGCGGGGTGAGGATGACGTTGTCGAGGCCCCGCAGCGGCGACTCGAAGGTGTCGCCCTGGGCCTTCGGCTCGATCGGGAAGACGTCGATCGCGGCGCCCGTGATGTGGCCGGAGAGGATGTTCTCCCGCAGCGCGTGGTCGTCGATCACCATGCCTCGGGAGGCGTTGATGAAGATCGACCGCGGCTTCATCTTCGCGAACTGTTCGGCGCCGAACAGTCCGGCGTTGCCGGGCCGGCCGTCCACGTGGAGGGTCACGACGTCGGCCTCGGCCAGCAGCTCGTCGAGCGAGCCCACCTTGCGGGCGTTGCCGTGGGCCAGCCGGTCCGCGGTGTCGTAGAAGATCACCCGCAGCCCGACCGCCTCGGCCATGTTCGACAACTGCGTCCCGATGTTGCCGTAGCCGACGATGCCGAGGGTGCGGCCGCGGAACTCGTGGCTGCCGCGCGCGGACTTGTCCCAGATGCCCTCGTGCATCCGCTGGGTCTTCTCGACCAGCCGCCGGGTCAGCGCGATGATCTCGCCGAGCACCAGTTCGACGACGCTGCGGGTGTTGGAGAACGGCGCGTTGAACACCGCGATGCCGCGCTCGGCGGCGTCGACGAGATCGACCTGGTTGGTCCCGATGCAGAAGCACCCGATCGCCAGGAGGTCCTTGCCCGCGTCGAGCACCTCGGGTGTGATCTTGGTGTTCGAGCGGATGCCGAGCAGGGACACGCCCGGGAGCGCGTCGGCGAGCTCGGCGCCGGAGAGCGACCCGGGCCGCTCCTCGACCTCGAGCCCGGCACGGCGGAACGCGTCGGCGGCGGTCGGGTGGATGCTCTCCAGGAGTAGGACCTTCACACCGCGAGCCTACTGTCGCTCCGGGGCGCTCGGGCCGGTGATGACCGCTCGGGGCTAGGTCTGTGCAGGTCGAGCGCGCGGTGACCGGGACCACCCTCGGTCGAGGAGGAGGGCGTGGGATGGCGGGATCCGACGATTCCGGACACGCGCGGAGGCTGGTCGTCGTGGTCGGCCACGTCGCCGACGCGGATCGGTACCGGGACGGCGACCGCCTGTGCGTGCTGCGCGACGCGGCCGACGCCGGCGCTCTCCTCGACGCCGAGCTCCCCCGGCTGGGCACCGGGTGGCGCGTCCTCGCCGTCGGGACCGGGCCGGACGTCCGCGCGGTCCGGGCCGCGGCGCTCGCCCGCGGTGCGCTCGCCGAGGAGGTCTCGGTGCGGGTGCTCGACGACGGGGCGCAGGTGCGGGTCCACTGCGGGGTGTGCCACCACGGGGCCCAGGCCCGGGCGGGCGACGTCCTGGAGTGCCCCGGCTGCGGCACAGCGCTCGTCGTCACCGACCACGAGTCGCGCGTCCACGGCGCCGTCCTCGGCGCGCCCGGCGTGCGGTGAGCCGCCCCGGGATGCTCGAGCTGCGCGTGGCCGCCGTCGCCACCCCCTGCCCGGGCGTGCGGTCGCTGACCCTGACGGGCGACGGGCCGCTCCCCTCGTACCCGCCCGGCGCGAACATCGGCCTGGAGTGGGCGCCGGGGCGGATGAACACCTACTCGCTGACCCCGTCGCCGGACCGTCGGGACCTGGTGCCGGGGCTCGACCCCGAGGTGTACCGGGTGAGCGTCGCCCTGCGTCCCGACGGCGCGGGCGGGTCGCGGGCCCTGCACGCCCTCGCACCGGGCGACCGGCTCCGTGCAACGACGCCGCGCTCGTCGTTCCCACCGGTGCAGACCGCCGCGCACCACGTGCTCGTCGCCGGGGGCATCGGGGTGACGCCGGTGCTCGCCCACGTCGCGTGGCATGCGTTCTGGGGGAACTCGTTCGAGGTGCTGCTGGTTGCGAGGCCCGCGGTGGCGCCGCACGCGGAGGATCTGTGCCGGCTCGCCGGGGACCGGCTCGCGACGGCGCCGGACCGGACGGCGATGCGGGCGCTGCTCGAGCGGGCGTTGCGGACGGCGCCGTGGAACAGCCACGCCTACACCTGCGGTCCGCCGGGGCTGATCGCCGAGGTCGCGGTCCGGGCGCGGGAAGCGCACTGGGTGGACGCCCGGGTCCACGCCGAGCCGTTCGTCGCCGCCGCACCGCCCGGCGAGCCGTTCACCGCCGTGCTGCGCCGCACCGGGCGGCAGGTCGCGGTCGGTGCCGGTGAGTCGCTGCTCGACGCGCTCGAGCGCGTCGGGGTGCCGGCCCCGCGGTTGTGCCGGCGCGGGGTGTGCGGGGAGTGCGTGACGACGGTGGCCGCCGGGCGGGTCGAGCACCGGGACACCGTGCTCGACGACGACGAGCGGGAGGACCAAATGGCGCTGTGCGTCTCGCGCGCCGCCGGCGAGTCGGTGGAGCTGGACCTGTGACCGCCGCACCGGACGACGTCGCGACCTATCCGTTCCCGCTCCCCCACGACACCTACCGGGTCAGCGCGAACGTCGAGGAGGCCGGCGTCGAGCGCGCCACCGAGGCCGGCTCGTGGGGCGCGAGGATGCTGCACGCCGGGGACGATCACGACGCCGTCGTCCGGAAGCGCCGCGCGATCCTCGACGCCGAGCCGCGCCGCTTCGTCGCCGCCGAACACGCCCGCGAAGCGTCGTGGGAGGCCCTGCTGTGGCTGCTCGACCGGAAGGCCCGCGAGCAGCCGGGCACGGTGAACCTCGAGCGGGACGGGGCCCACCACCGCTGGACCGATGCCCGCATCGGCGTCGAGCAGGAGTTCGTCCTGGGCGACGACGCCTCGTTGCCCGAGCACCCACTGACCTTCGCGGGCAGCCAGGTCGAGGAGGACGTCGTCGTGCTCGGCGCCCGCGACGGGCGGCTGTGGCTGGACGCGGGCCTCGTCGTGCACGCCTCGGTGTGGTCGATCGGGTTCGACGCCGGGATGAGCTTCGCCGAGCTGCACCGCCCGGTGCCCGGCGAGGACGCGCGGCGGGTCTTCACGACGGCGGAGCGGTTCCTGCTGCGCCTGCACCCGGGCGAGGCGTACCGGCGGCTCAACTGGGGGCTGCAGCTCGACGACCGCCCGGACCTCTCGCTGGACACCTTCGGGTCGTGGGGCGCGCGCCGCGCCGCGCTCGACGTCGTTGACCCGGGCCGTGAGGTGCACCTGCGCACCGAGGTGCAGCACCTGGTGAAGCTGCCGCTGACCGGGAGCGTGCTCTTCCTCATCGGGGTTCGGCTGCTCCCGCTGGAGCGGGTGGCGCTGGTCCCGGCGTGGGCGAACAGGTTGGCGTCGGTGCTGGAGACCCTGACGCCGGAGACCTCGGGCTACAAGGAGCTGGACGACCTGGGGCCTCTCGCGGCCGCGTGGCTCCGCGATCACGCCCCGACGTAGTCCGCCAGGTGCTCGCCGGTGAGCGTGGACCGGGCCGCGACGAGCTCGGCCGGGGTGCCCTCGAAGACGACCCGCCCGCCGTCGTGACCCGCACCGGGCCCGAGGTCGACGATCCGGTCGGCGTGCGCCATCACCGCCTGGTGGTGCTCGATGACGATCAACGACTTCCCGGCGTCGACGAGCCGGCCGAGCAGGCCGAGCAGCTGCTCGACGTCGGCGAGGTGCAGCCCCGTCGTCGGCTCGTCGAGGACGTAGACGCCGGCCTTGTCCGACAGGTGCGTGGCGAGCTTGATCCGCTGGCGCTCCCCGCCCGAGAGCGTCGTCAGCGGCTGGCCGAGGCGCAGGTAACCGAGCCCGACGTCGACGAGCCGGCGCAGGATCGTGTGGGCCGCGGGGGTCTTCGCGTCCCCGGAACCGAAGAACGCCTCGGC
>NZ_DASXJD010000093.1:0-29687 GCF_036497585.1 Actinomycetospora sp.
CGCGGGCTCGCCCGGCATGGTCCGCTCGACGGTGTCCTCGATGCTCGACGCCGGGACCCCGTTCATGCAGATCCACTACGACCCGTACCACACCGACTGACGGGTCCCGGCCACACGACGGCCCCCGCGCTCACTCCCGAGCGCGGGGGCCGTCGTCGTGTGCGGTCCTCAGGCCTGCGCGGATGCCTCCTGCTTGCCGAGCTCGAGCGACACCGACGGCGAGCTCACGAGCGTCTGGTAGACGACGCAGTACCGCTCGGTGAGCTTGTGCAGCGTCGCGAGGGTGGCGTCGTCGGCGTCGGTGTCGAGGTCGAACGACAGCCGGATGTCCTTGAACCCGACCGGCGCGTCCTTCGCGACACCGAGGGTGCCGCGGAAGTCGAGGTCGCCCTCGGCGTGGATGGTGCCGCCGCGCACCTCGACGCCCATCGAGGTGGCGACCGCGCGCAGCGTCACGCCGGAGCAGGCGACGAGCGCCTCGAGCAGCATGTCGCCGGAGCACAGCAGCTCGCCGGTGCCACCGGTCGCGGGGTGCAGACCGGCCTCGACCATGGCCTGCGCCGTCGACACGCGGCACGAGATGCCGGATCCCTCGAGGTCGCCGTCCGCCTTCAGGACGACGGTGGCCGACCCGGGATCGTCACGGTACTGCTGCTTGAGGGGGCCCTGGGTCTCGGCGAGCGCTGCGGAGTCCATCCCCCGAGTCTGCCTGCTCGGGCGTCGGGACGCCCCCTCGACGTGGGCGGCACGCGAACACGGCGACCGCGCCGAGCAGCGAGAACACGGTGGCGACGACGACGGCGGCGTCGAACCCCTGCAGCAGGCCCGCCGGGCCCGCGGGCAGGCCGGGCCGCGTGGCGACGATCGCGACGACGGTCGTGCCGATCGCCGACCCGACGTAGCGGGCGGTGTTGTTCGCGCCGCTCCCCATCGCCGCCCGGCCGGGCGGCACGCTGGCCACCGCCTCGCGCCCGAGCGCGGCGTTCACCACCCCGCTGGTGACCCCGGCGACCAGCAGACCGGGGACGTAGCGCCACGGCGAGTCCCCCGGCGTGGCGCCGAGCAGCAGGACCTGACCGACCGCGACGACGACGAGCCCGACCGCCAGCTGCGTCCGCCCGCTCCAGTGCGCCGGGAGGCGGCGCGCGAGCAGCGAGGTGACGACGCCGGTGGCCGACCACGCGAGCAGCACCACCGCCGCGATCACCGCCCCCGTGCCGAGCCCGCGCTCCATGACGGTGAGCAGGAACGACGTCGTCGCGATGATCCCCGCGCCGGTGGCCAGCGCGCCGAGGGTGGCGGCGAGGAACGGCGGGGAGCGGAAGAGCTCCGGGTCGATCATCGGGGCCGGCCGGCGGTGCTCGATCCACAGCCAGAGCGCGAGCAGCGCCAGGCCCCCGACGACGAGGGCGATCACGAGCGGGCGGGTCGGTCCGCCGCGCGCCTCGACCAGCCCGGTGAGCAGGACCCCGACCCCGGCCGCGAGCAGCACGACGCCGGGCACGTCGACCGGGCGCGGGCGCTCGGCCCGGGACTCGTCGAGCAGGACCCGGGCGACGACGCCGAGGACCACGGCGAGCAGTGCCTCGAGCCAGTAGGCCGCGGACCAGCCCGCCAGCTGCTGCGCGCCGGTCGCGAGCAGCGGCCCGACCGCGATGCCGCCGCCGAGCGCGGCACCCCAGATCCCGCCGGCCCGCCGCGCCTCCGGCGTCCCCGCCGGGAAGGCGTGGCCGATGAGCCCGAGGCCGGCCGCGATGAGCGCCGCCCCACCGACCCCCGCGCCGATGCGCCCGGCGACCAGCACCGCCGTCGTCGGCGACACTGCGCACACCACCGAGGCGGCCACGAGCACCGCACTGCCCAGGACGAGCGCGCGGCGCCGCCCCAGGTCGTCGGCGACCGCGCCGCTGGACAGGAGCGCGACCCCGAGGCCGATGCTCATCGAGCTGAGGATCCACGCCTGGCCCTCGGGCCCCGAGCCGAGCGCGGCCGCCGTGGCGGGGAGCGTGGCGAGCGGGGTGGTGAAGGCGACGAGGACGAGGAACGTGGCCGCGGAGGCGACGGCGACCGTGGCGCCGGATGTGGACCGCACGGTCCGGAACGCTAGCACGATCCGGTTCGGTCATTGAACCTCCGCGTAGGATGGGACGCATGCCACTCGGCCAGGGCTATCCCCTCCAGGACTGCTCGATCGCCCGCGCCCTCGAGGTGGTGGGCGACCGGTGGACGCTGCTCGTCCTGCGGGACTGCTTCCTCGGCGTCCACCGCTTCGCCGACCTCGTCGCCCACCTCGACGTGCCCCGCGCCGTGCTGTCCGACCGGCTCGCCCGCCTCGTCGAGGCGGGCATCCTCGAGCGCGACGCGAGCGGCTACCGGGTGACGGAGACGGCGACGGCGCTGTGGCCGGCGTTGCGGTCGCTCGCGGCCTGGGGCGAGTCGGACCAGCGGGCGACCGGCGGGACGGTGCGGCGCTTCGCGCACGCCGGATGCCCCGCCGGCGGCGAGCCGGACACCACCGCCGACGGTCGCTGCCCCGCCTGCGGCGCCGTGCCCGGCCCGACCGACCTGGTGGTGCGCCCGGAGGGCGGGCCGGACCTGCCGCGCCGCGACGACCCGGTCAGCCGGGCGCTGCGCGAGCCGCACCGGATGCTGACCCCGCTGCCCTGATCACCAGCCCGCCCCCGCGGGGTGGCGGACCGGCGCGTTCAGCCGGTTGAACAGGTTGCACACCGCGATCCAGAGCAGCAGCGTCGCCCGGGCCTGCTCGTCGAAGTGCCGGGTGACCTCGGCCCACAGCGCGTCCGGGACGGCCTCGCCGCGGTCGGCCAGCCGCGTGACGTGCTCGGCGAGCTCCAGCGCGACCCGCTCGGCGTCGGTGAACCACGGGGCCTCGCGCCAGGCGCCGACGGTGGCCAGGCGCGCGTCGGTCTCCCCCGCGGCCCGGGCGCTCTGCGTGCCGCCGTGCACGCACGACGAGCAACCGTTGATGAGGCTCACGCGCAGGTGGACGAGGTCGGGGAGCCGCTCGGGGAGCCCGCCCGCGCGGACCCCGGCGACCAGCGTGCCGATGGCCTCGCCGACGCCGGGCACCAGCGCGGCCGGGTTGGGCATGCGCGCCTCGAGCGGGGTGATGGTCGTCGTCGTCATGACTGCTCCTCGGTGGTCGGACCGCCGGACCGGTCACGTTCCCGGCGCCCGGTCGGTCATGGTGGTGACACCGACGCGCGGAGGAACGTGACCGATGAATTCGACCGGGGCCCTCGCCGCCCGCTTCACCGAGCACCGTCCGCAGCTGCTGGCCGTGGCCCGGCGGCTGCTCGGCCCGACCGGCGAGGCCGACGACGCGGTCCAGGAGGCGTGGCTGCGGCTGCAGCGGGCGGACGCCGTCGGGATCGAGGATCTGGGGGCCTGGCTCACCACCGTGGTCGCCCGGATCGCGCTGAACATGCTGCGGGCCCGGCGGAACCACCCCGAGGACCCGATCGTCGATGACGAGCCCGAGGTCGCCGGGGTCGGCGGGGCCGCCGGGGGCGCCGGGCCCGAGGAGCAGGCGGTCGCGGCGGACGCGATGGGGCCGGCCCTGCTGCTCGTCCTCGACACCCTCGGCCCGGCGGAGCGGCTCGCGTTCGTGCTCCACGACGTGTTCGGGCTGCCCTTCGACGAGATCGCCCCGATCGTCGACCGCTCGGTGCCCGCGACCCGTCAGCTCGCGAGCCGCGCCCGGCGTCGGGTGCGCGGGGGCGGCGTCACCGAGGACGACCCCGCGCGGCGGCGGGCGGTCGTCGGGGCGTTCCTGGCCGCCGCGCGCGAGGGCGACTTCGGGGCGCTGCTCGCCGTGCTCGATCCCGAGGTGGTGCTGCGCGCCGACCCGGTCGCCGTGACCCTCGCGGCGGCGAACGCCGGGCGCGGGGCGCCGGAGCTGGTCGCGGAGGTGGCCGGCGCGGACGCTGTCGCCCGGGTCTTCGCCGGGCGGGCCCGCGCCGCCGCCCCGGCGCTGCTCGACGGCGAGCCCGGCCTGGCGTTCGCCGTCGGCGGCCGGGTCGTGTCGCTGTTCCGGATTACGGTGGTGGACGGGAAGGTCACCGCGGTCGACCTGGTGGCGGACCCGGAGACGGTGGCCACCATCGACGTCGTCCTCACCTGACCTGCCCGGGCGGATGCCCGAGCTCGGCCTTGACCATCCTGGACCGACGGTTGACCCCGGCGGGCCCGCCGGAGTTCTTCCGGATCGGTGGAGTGAGGGGCGGCTCGCGGCAGCATGATCAGCGGGACGTCATGGTTGCCTGGCCGGAGCACGGACCACCACTGTGTCCCGGTGATCATGGCGGAGGTGGCCCCCGGTCGGTCGTTCGACGCCGGCCGGGAGGTACCAGCCCGCCCGCTGCTTCCCGAGCTGGGCCAACCAGGGCCAGAGGATCTCGGGGACGGCGGGCAGGTCGAAGGCGCGGTCCATCGTCACCTGGGCGTCGGGGACGAGGTCGTCACCCGGCAGTCGGGCGGCCACCTCGTCGGGTGTGGCGCACACCCCGAGCACAGGACCTCCTCGACCGGCGGGGACCCGAGGGCCGGGCCGCCGGGATCGCCTGGTCGCGGCCTTCTGCGGCCTTCTGCGGCCTTCTGCGGCCGACCACAGCACGTCGCGGGCACCTTGCGACGATCAGATCAGCCCCATCTTGGAGGCCGCGTACACCGCCTCGGCGCGACGGGAGACGTCGAGCTTGCGCATGAGGTTGCCGACGTGGAACTTCACCGTCGTCTCCGAGATGAAGAGCTCCCGGCCGATCGTGCGGTTGCTCATCCCGCGCGCGAGCAGCCGCAGCACGTCCAGTTCACGCCCCGTCAACGTCTCCCCGTGGGGCTGCTGCCCGTTGAGCGAGCGCACCACGGCAGCCGCGGACCGGGAGTCGAACGCCGACTCCCCTCGCGACACCGCCCGGATCGCCGCGATGAGCTCGGTGGTGTCGACGTCCTTCACGACGTAGCCCCGCGCCCCCGCGTGCACGGCCTCGACGACGAGGCGGTCGTCGAGGAACGTCGTCAGGACCAGCACCCCGACGCCGGGATGCGCCTGGGTGAGCTGGCGGCACAGCTGCAGGCCCTCGGAGTCCGAGCTCGTGGAGAGCTTGAGGTCGAGCAGGACGATCGAGGGCCGCTCGTGGGCGACGACGGCGAGCGCCTCGGCCGCCGACGACGCCTCCCCGACGATCGAGAGCTGCGGCTCCCGTTCGAGGACCGAGCGCAGGCCCTGGCGGACGATCGCGTGGTCGTCGACGAGCACGATGCGCACCTCGCCGCGGCGGACCGCCGCGCGGGCAGGGATGCGGATGTCGGTCATGTCGTGCTCCCAAGATCGTGCGCGGCGAGGTCGTCCGTGGCGGGTGCGGCGGGGCGGGGCGCGAGCGGCCCGCGGGCGGGGAGGGCGGCGGCCCTGCTCCCAGTCTCACCGTCGGGGCCCGCCCCGGTCCCTCCCGGTTCGGAGGGTTCTGACGGCGCCGGGGTGCTGACGGCGGGGCGGGTCGCCCGGTCGGTGTCGCCGCCGATCGGGAGCGGGACCCCCACCTGGATGCGGATGCCGCCCTGACGGGCCCGCTGGACCGCCAGCGTGCCGCCGATCTCCCGCGCCCGCTCGGCCATGTTCGCGAGGCCCCGGTGCGACCCGTCGAGGTCCCGCGCGGCGGCCACCCGCAGCGTGCGGCGGACCTGCTCGGGGTCGCCGGTGCCGTCGTCGGCCACCGAGAGCACCAGCCGGTCCTTCCGGAACGCGAGGCGCACCACGGCCACCGTCGCCTCGGCGTGCACGGCGGCGTTGAACAGCGCCTCGCCCGCGACACGGAAGAGCGAGCGCTCGGCCGTGGCGGGCAGCGACACCGGCCGGCCCTCGATGCGCACCTCGACCCGCAGGTCGGAGGGCATGTGGACCGCGGAGAGCTCCTCGAGCATGGCCGGCAGGCTGCGGTGGCCGTGCTCGCCGGAATGGTTGAGCGCGTAGATCGCCGAGCGCAGCTGCTCGACGGCGCGGCGGGTGAGCTGCTTGGCGGTCTCCAGCCGCTGCCGCTGGCCCTCGTCGCGGATCTCCGAGCGCACCACCTCGATCTGCATCCCGGCCGAGAGGGCGTACTGGGTGACGGAGTCGTGCAGCTCGCGGGCGATGCGGTGGCGCTCGGAGTCGAGGACCTCGCGCTGCCGGGCGACGGTCAGGGCGTCGCGGGTGCGCTGGAGCTGCTCGTTGCGGGCGGCGAGGTCGTTGGCGTGGCGGCTCGCCTCGTCGTAGAGCTGCAGCGTCCGCTGGTGCAGCGCGGAGTTCTGCAGCGCCGCCGCGGTCTGGCTGGCGAGCACCCGCAGCACAGAGGCGTCGGTGGCGTCGATGCGCCGCTCGACCCCGGTCCACGCCACGATCTCGCCGACCACCGCGCCGTCCAGACGGACGGGGACGTGCAGGTGGTGCGGGTCGTGCGGGCGGGCCTCCGGGCCCGGGTCGCCGTCGGCGGGCCCCCGGGAGTCCCCGGGGCCCGACGGCTCGTGCTCGCCCCGGCGCACCGCCTGCAGGTGGCGCAGGACGAACGGGGGGAGGGCGTCGGGCGCATCGGCCGATGCCTCGACGAGGTCGGGTCCGAGCACCAGGGCGCGTGGCGCGGCCTCGGGCAGGGCGCCGTCCGCGAGGGCGAAGACGACCCAGTGGGCGGTCAGGTGCTCGGCCGCGGCCTCGGCGACCGACCGCACGAGCGTCCCGGGCCCCTCCGTAGTGCGCACGAGGGCGCGGCTGATCCGGTCGAGCGCGTGGATCACCCGGCGCAGGCGCTCGGCCGAGGCGAGGTACTCGACGTAGAACGACGGCTTCCCCGAGCGGATGCCGGTGAGCACGTCGAGGTCCGGGCCCTCGACGCGGTGCTCGGCGGGTGGGGGATCGATGCGGCGTTCCACGAGGTGCCGCTACAGCGCCTGCCGGAACAGCGCCTCGATGTCGGCACGGTCGGCCTCGCGCGGGTTGGTCGACAGGCAGGCGTCGGCCATCGTCATCGTCGACAGGGTGGGCAGGTCCTCCGCGGTCACCCCGATCTCGCCGAGGCCCTTGGGCACGCCCAGCTCGTCGGCGAGGCGGCGGACCTCGCAGGCGGCCCACTCCGCGGCGTCCTCGGCCAGCGCCTGCGAGCAGGACCGGCCGACCTCGCCGGGGAACCCGAGGGCCTGGGCGATCGGAACGAAGCGCGCCGGGTCGGACTCGGCGTTGAACCGCACCACGTGCGGCAGGAGGATCCCGTTGATCACGCCGTGGGGCAGGTCGAGCAGCCCGCCGACCTGGTGGCTCATCGCGTGCGCGGCGCCGAGGATCGCGTTGGTGAACGCGAGCCCGGCCTCGAGGGCCGCCTGGGCCATGTGCAGCCGCGACTCCTGGTCGAGCGGGTGGTCCATGGTGCGCTCGAGGTGCCCACCGACCAGGGAGATCGCCTGCAGGGCGTGGTGGTCGGTCAGCGGGTTGTGGGCCCGGGAGACGTAGGCCTCGATGCCGTGCGTGAGCGCATCCAGGCCGGTCGCGGCGTTGAGCCAGTCCGGCATCGTCGTGAGCAGGTGCGGGTCGACCACGGAGACGTCCGGGACGAGCGCGCGACCCAGGATCGTGATCTTGGTGTTCCGCAGCGTGTCGGTGACGATGCAGAACTGGGAGACGTCCGCACCGGTCCCCGACGTCGCGGGCACCATGACCATCGGCGGGATGGGGGCGACCATCCGGTCGACGCCCTCGAAGTCGGTGATCAACCCGCCGTTGCCGGCGAGCAGGGCGATGCCCTTCGCGGCGTCGATCACCGACCCTCCGCCGACCGCGACGAGCACGTCGCACCCCGCGGCTCGGTAGGCCTCGTGCCCGGCCGCGATCTCGTGGTCCTTGGGGTTGGGGGTGACCCCGCTCCAGACCGTGGCCTCCATGCCGCCGTCGGCGAGGTGGCGCAGCAGCTGCTGGGGCCAGCCCGCGGCGAGCAGGCCGTCGTCGGTGACGAGCATCGGCCGCCGGGCGCCGAGCCGCACCGCGGCGTGGGCGGCCTCGGGGAGCGATCCGGGTCCGAAGACGATCTCGGGGACGTGGAACTTCGCCAGGCGGGGGCTCTCGGGCACGGAGGCGACGTGCCCGGTGCCGTGGGGGCGCGCGTGCTCGGACGGCGACCGCGGAACCGACCCGGCCGTGACCTCGTCGTCCTCCCGGCTCTGCCTGCCGCAGGTCACCATGGACTGACCCGCACGCGTCACGGTGTCGACGAGGACCACGCTGCCCCCTTCCCCACCGTCGGGTGCTCGGTGTAGCCCACGTTACAGAGACATCGCGGACTTGGGCAGCCTCGCGACGACCGCTGCACCCCGTGGGCGACCCCTCCGCCGTCAATCGTGTCACCTACCCATCGGTAGGGGGACCCCGACCGATCAGCGTGCGCCAGTTGCGAGCTCGTGCTCCAGATCCTCGGCGCGCAGGCCGGGCTCGACGTTGGAGTCACCGTGGATGGGTCCCTGCCGGTCCGAGAGCGGCGTCCCGTCGCCGCCCCACTGGCGGGCGATCATCTCGGCGGCGATCGACACGGCGGTCTCCTCGGGGGTGCGGGCCCCGAGGTCGAGCCCGATCGGGCTCGACATCCGCGCCAGCTCGGCCTCGGTGACCCCGGCCTCGCGCAGTCGCTCGAGACGGTCGGAGTGGGTGCGCCGCGACCCCATGGCGCCGATGTAGCCGATCTCGGGCAGGCGCAGCGCCACCTCGAGCAGCGGCACGTCGAACTTGGGGTCGTGGGTGAGGACGGCCAGCGCGGTGCGGCCGTCGATGCGCCCGGCCGCCGACTCGGCCGCCAGGTAGCGGTGCGGCCACTCGACGACGACCTCGTGGGCCTCCGGGAAGCGGCTCGAGGTGGCGAACACCGGTCGCGCGTCGCAGACGGTCACGCGCATCCCCAGGAAGGTCCCGATGCGGGCGACCGCGGCCGCGAAGTCGATGGCGCCGAAGACGATGAGACGGGGCGCGGGCGCGAACGACTCGACGAACACCCCGAGGCCCTCGCCGCGGCGCTCCCCACCGGGCCCGTAGGTCACCAGGGTGGTGCGCCCGGCGGCGAGCAGGCCGCGGGCGTCGTCGCGCACGGCGTCGTCGAGACGCTCGCTGCCCAGCGAGCCCTCGACCCGGTCGGGCCACACGACGAGGCGCCGGCCCACCCCCGGTCCCGACACGATCGTCGCGGTGGCCACCGGCCGGTGCTCTCGCACCGCCTCGGCGATCTCGCCGAGCTGCGGGAAGCTCTCGCGGTCGACCTCCTCGACGAACACGTCGAGGATGCCGCCGCAGGTCAGGCCGACCGCGAAGGCGTCGTCGTCGGACACGCCGTAGCGCTGCAGCGTCGGCTCGGCGCCCTCGAGGACCTCGTTGCCGAGCTCGTAGACCGCGCCCTCGACACAGCCGCCGGAGACGCTGCCCACGGCCTGCCCGTCGGGGCCGACGAGCATCGAGGCGCCGGGCTGGCGCGGTGCGGAGCGGAACGTCCCGACGACGGTGGCGAGCGCGATCGAGCGGCCCTCGGCCCACCAGTTCTCGAGGCTCGTGAGCACGTCACGCATCGGCGAGCACCTCCGTCAGCTCCTGCAGGGTGGCGAGCGAGTGCCCCGCCAACAATCGGTCAACGTGCGGGAGGGCCGCGGCGATTCCCCCCTGCACCGGCTCGTAGCCGCGCTTGCCGGCGTGCGGGTTCACCCACACCACCGAGTACGCGAGCCGCGCGAGGCGTGCCATCTGCTCACCCAGCAGCTCGGTGCCGCCGCGCTCCCAGCCGTCGGAGAAGATCACGACGACCGCCCGGCGGGCCACGCCCCGCTGGCCCCACCGGTCGAGGAAGGCGCCGATCACCTCGCCCAGCCGGGTCCCGCCGGACCAGTCGGGGATGGCGCCCGCCGCGTCGCGCAGCGCCCGCTCGGGGTCGCGCTGGCGCAGTTCGCGGGTCACACGGGTGAGCCGGGTCCCGAGGGTGAAGGTCTCGACGGCCTGCGGGGTGCGCCGGGTGAGGACGTGGGCGAAGCGCAGCAGCGCGTCGGCGTAGGGCGCCATCGACCCCGAGACGTCCAGGAGCAGGACGACGCGCCGGGGGCGCTCGTGGCGGTCGCGGCGCGACAGGCCCGGGATCTCCCCGGCGTGGCGCAGGGTCGCGCGCAGCGTCCGGCGGGCGTCGGCCTCGCCCCGGCGGGCGGGACGACGACGGCGGGCGCGGCGTCGCGGCGGGCGCGGGCGCAGCAGAGCCAGCATCTGGCGCAGGTGCTCACGCTCGCCGATCGTCAGCTCGGCGATGTCGCGGTCGCGCAGGACCTCCTCTCCGGAGGCGGCGACGCGCAGTTCGGGCACGTCGTCCTGGTCCTGCTCCTCGCCGCCCGCGCCCTCCGGGCCGGAGAGCGCGGCGATCGTCGCGGTCCGTGGCTTCGGCGGGGCGGGGCGCCCCGTCCGCTGCCGGCGGGGGTCGGAGGAGAACCAGGCGTGGAAGGCGTGGTCGTAGCGGGCGACGTCGTCGGGGTCGGCGCAGAGCGTCACCCGCCCCGCCCAGTAGGTCGCGACCTCGCTGGCCACGTCGACCTCGCGCAGCGCCCGCAGGTAGGTGGACGTCCGGTCGGGGGTCACCGGCACGCCGGCGTTGCGCAGCAGGCGGGTGAACGCGACGAAGTCACGCAGCACGGCGTCGTCGTCGGGAGCCGCGCCACCGTCGAGCGCCTCGACGACACCGGAGGCCAGCAGCGCGCCGGCGTGCGGGCGGGGAGCCGGTCCGTCGGTGCTCCCTCCGCGGTCAGGGGTGCTCATGACGCGAGCAGGGCGTCCAGCGCGTTGCGGGCCCGGTCGGCGTCCTCGCGGTACTTGAGGACCGCCCCGAGTGTCGCGGTGGCCGAGTCCAGGTCGAGGTGGCGTGCCCCGATGAGCTCGAGGGCCGCGGCCCAGTCCAGCGTCTCGGCGACACCCGGCGGCTTGAGCAGGTCGAGCCCGCGCAGCCGCTGCACCGCCCGGGCCACCTGCTCGGCCAGCTCGGTCGACAGCTCCGGCATCCGCGCCTTGAGGATCGCGACCTCGCGCGCGAGGTCGGGGTGATCGAGCCACAGGTAGAGGCAGCGGCGCTTGAGCGCGTCGTGCACCTCGCGGGTGCGGTTGGAGGTGAGGACGACCAGCGGCGGGGTCTCGGCGCGCACCACCCCGATCTCGGGGATCGTCACCGAGTTCTCCGCCAGCACCTCGAGCAGGAACGCCTCGAACTCGTCGTCGGCGCGGTCGACCTCGTCGACCAGCAGCACGCTCGGCGTCGTCTGCAGCGCCTCGAGCACCGGACGGGCGAGGAGGAAGCGGCGGTCGTACAGCGAGGCCTCGACGGCGTCGGCGTCCAGCTCCGACCCCGACGCGGTGGCCGCCGCCTCCATGGTGCGCAGGTGCAGCAGCTGGCGCGGGAAGTCCCAGTCGTAGAGCGCCTGCGCGGCGTCGATGCCCTCGTGGCACTGCAGCCGGATCAGCGGCGCCCCGAGGACCTCGGCCAGCGCCTGGGCAAGCGCCGTCTTGCCCGTCCCGGGCTCGCCCTCGCAGAACAGCGGGCGCCCCATGCGCAGGGCGAGGAACGCGGCCGAAGCGAGGCCCGCGTCGGCGAGGTACCCGGTGCGCTCGAGGGCGGCCGCGACGTCGTCGGGCCCGGCGAGTTCGGTGGCGGCGGTCACGAGTCCATCGTCCCCCAGCCGGGATCACCCGGCCACCAGGCGGCTTCCCTACCTCACGTTCCTGTGGTGCACGCCCCAGGAAACACGTCGTGGACGGTGACGCCCGTGACATTCCCGGACGGAGTCACAACCATGTGACGAACGGGAGACGATCTGTCGTCGACGCACTGAGTAGGACGAACGCGGGCGGACACGCTGTCAGCCATCCGTTCCGGGTGATCGTCCCCGACCTGAGACCGGCTTGAAACCTCGCGTGTCCTCCGTACCGTTCGGCGGCGGTCGTGGAACCCGCGGCCCGAAACCGCCCCGTGGTCGCCGCGCCCGACGCCTGTCCAGCGGCCCCGGGTGACCCCACACGAGAGGTGCGGACCGGACAGGCGCGAGCAGGACGGATTCGGCACGCCCTCCGGGCGTGCCCGGTGGAGAGACCGCGTGGAACCGGTCGATGACCCGCTGGGGAGTGCTTCCCGGTCCGCACCTGGCTGGGGCGCAGTGCGAGTGAGAGGTCATGCTTCGTAGTACAGATGTGTCGCTGGCGCGCGCCCTCACCCGTCGGGCGGCCCAGTTCACGCTCGTCGGCGCGCTCGCGGCCACCCCGCTGGCCCTGACGGCCGGAACCGCCTCCGCCACCGATTGGGACGCCGTCGCCCAGTGCGAGAGCAGCGGCAACTGGAACACCGACACCGGCAACGGCTTCAGCGGTGGCCTGCAGTTCACCGACTCGACCTGGCACGCCTACGGCGGCCAGGGCAGCCCTCAGACCGCGAGCCGCGAGCAGCAGATCCAGGTCGCCGAGAAGGTCAAGGACGGGCAGGGCATGGGCGCCTGGCCGGTCTGCGGCCAGAAGGGCTAGCGCCCCTGTGAAACGGATTTGGTCGTCCCGACGGCCAAATCCGTTCACAGGTCCTACGGGCAGTTGACCCACTCCTCCGAGCCGTCGGCGAACTCCTGGCGCTTCCAGACCGGGAGCTGCCGCTTGACCTCGTCGACCAGCTCGCTGCAGGCCTCGAACGCCTCGCGCCGGTGCTCGGCCGCGACTGCGCAGGCCAGCGCCACGTCCCCGATCGCCAGGGCCCCGACGCGGTGCGAGACGGCCACGGCGGTCACGCCGGCGTGGCCGGCCGCGACCTCGGCGGCGACCTTCTCGACGACCGCGCCCGCGCTCGGGTGGCCTTCGTAGTCGAGCGTGCGCACGGCCCGGCCGTCGTCGTGGTCGCGCACGACGCCGGAGAACGTGACGACGGCGCCGCTGCGGGGACCGTCGACGAGGGCCGCGTGCTCGGACACGTCGAGCGGCTCCTCCCCCACGGCCGCGCGCAGCACGACGGCGGCCGTCCCGGCCGGTGCGGTGCTCACTGGTGGTCCCCTCCCTGGATCTGGTCCACGGCGTGGTCGAGCACCGGCTCGAGCACGGCCAGCCCGTCACGGACCCCGCCCGGCGACCCGGGCAGGTTCACCACCAGAGTGCGCCCGGCGACGCCCGCCACGCCACGGGACAGCACGCTGGTCGGGACCTTGTCGGCCCCCGCCGCCCGCACCGCGTCCGCGAGCCCGGGCACCTCGTAGTCGAGCACCGCCCGGGTGGCCTCCGGGGTGCCGTCGGTCGGCGCGATCCCCGTGCCTCCCGTGGTGAGGACGACCTGGACCCGGTCGGCCACCGCCGCCCGCAACGCCTCGGCGACCGGCTCCCCGTCCGGCACGACGACGGCGTCGTCGGCGCGGTACCCGTGCGCCCGCAGCCAGTCCACGATGATCGGACCTCCGCGGTCCTCGTACACCCCGGCCGCGGCCCGGTTCGAGGCCGTCACCACCCGCGCCCGGCGCAGGGGCTCGCTCGGCTCGTTCATCGACCCTCCGGCCTCGTCCAGACGCCGGAGCGTCCGCCCTCCTTGCGCTCGAGCCGCACCGCGTCCATCGTCGCCGCCGGGTCGAGCGCCTTCACCATGTCGTGCAGCGCCAGGCCGGCCACCGCCACCGCCGTGAGCGCCTCCATCTCCACCCCGGTGCGGTCGGCGCTGCGGGCGGTGGCCTCGACGCGCACCTCGTCCTCGCCGACCTCGAGGTCCACCGTCACGCCCGCGAGCGGGATGGGATGGCAGAGCGGCACCAGGTCGGGCGTGCGTTTGGCACCCATGATGCCCGCGATGCGCGCGGTGGCCAGGGCGTCCCCCTTGGGCACCGTCCCGTCGCGCAGCGCGGCGCACACCTCGGCGGTGGTGCGCAGGACGCCACTGGCGGTGGCCACGCGGCGGGTGACCTCCTTGTCCCCGACGTCGACCATCCGCGCCGCGCCCGAGGCATCGACGTGGGTGAGCCCGCGCCCGCCGTCGGGGGTGCTCACTCCTCCTCCGTGCGCAACGCGCCGTCGGCCGACTCCGACCCGGTGTCGAGCGCGTCCTGCACCGACGCGGTGTCCCCCGCCTCGCGCTCGGCCTCGCTGACCCGCCGCACCGCCGAGGCGACGGCCGGGGCCACCGTGGAGTCGAACACGCTGGGCACGATGAACAGCGGGTTCGGCTCGGCGACCACGTCGGCGATCGCGGCCGAGGCGGCCAGCAGCATGGCGTCGGAGATGCCGTGGGCCTGCGCGTCGAGCAGGCCGCGGAAGATGCCCGGGAACGCCAGCACGTTGTTGATCTGGTTGGGGTAGTCGGACCGGCCGGTGGCGACGATCGCCGCGTGGTGCTGGGCGACCCCCGGGTCGATCTCCGGGTCGGGGTTGGCGAGCGCGAAGACGATCGCGTCGTCGGACATGGCCTTGATGTCCTCGGCGTACAGCTGGTTCGGCGCCGAGACCCCGATGAAGACGTCGGCCCCGGGCAGCGCGTCGTGCACGTCGCCGGTGAGCCCCTCGCGGTTGGTCTGCTCGGCCACCCAGGTCAGCGAGCCGTGCAGGCCGGGACGGTCCCGGTGGATGATGCCTTCGACGTCCACCGCGACGATGTCGGCGGGCTGCAGCGGCAGCAGCAGCCGGATGATCGCCGAGCCGGCCGCGCCGACGCCGCAGACCACGATCCGGCAGTCCTGCGAGCGCTTCCCGACCACCCGCAGCGCGTTGCGCAGGGCCCCGAGCACGACGACGGCGGTGCCGTGCTGGTCGTCGTGGAACACCGGCACGTCGAGGGAGTCCCGCAGCCGGGCCTCGATCTCGAAGCAGCGGGGCGCGGCGATGTCCTCGAGGTTGATCCCGCCGTACGCGGGCGCGAGCACCTCGACGGTGCGGATGATCTCCTCGGTGTCCTGGGTGTCCAGGCACACCGGCCAGGCGTCGACCCCGGCGAAGCGCTTGAACAGCGCTGCCTTGCCCTCCATCACCGGCATCGCCGCGACCGCCCCGAGGTTACCCAGCCCCAGCACCGCCGAGCCGTCGGTGACGACGGCGACGGTGTTCCGCTTGATCGTCAGGCTGCGGGCGTCCTCCGGGCGCGCCGCGATCGCCTGGCACACCCGCGCCACGCCGGGGGTGTAGGCCCGGGAGAGGTCCTCCCGGGTGCGCAGCCCGACCTTGGGGGTGACCTCGATCTTCCCGCCGAGGTGGACGAGGAAGGTGCGGTCCGAGACGTTGCGCACCCGCACGCCGTCGAGGGTGTCCAGGGCCTCGGTGATCTCCTCGGAGTGCCGCTCGGACAGCGCGTTGCAGGAGATGTCGACGATGATCGAGTCCGCCCGGGACTCCACGACGTCGAACGCCGTCATGACACCGCCCACGCGCCCGACGGCGACCGCGAGGTCGCCCGCCGCGGTGGCGCTCGCGGGCGCCTCCACGCGTGCGGTGATGGCGTAGCCCGGGCCGGGGACCGCCACGCTGCTCACTCCCCTCCATCGATGGACCGGGCCGGATCGGTGATCCGCGCGAGGTCGGCCGGGGTGTCGACGTCGGAGCGGGTAGCCACGTCACCGACCTCGACGGACCGGATGTCCTCGCGACCAGCAAGGTATCCCCGCGCCCCGACATCGTCGTGCGCGGCCGCCGCCACCCCCGCCAGGTGCTCCGTACCGAGGACCACCGGGTGCCCCGGACGGCCGTCGTAGCTCCCCCGTGCGAGGCCGTCGCGGGTCGCGGCGGCGGCCACCCGGGCGAGCGCCTCGCGACCGATGCCCGGGGTGTCGACGAGCAGGACGAGGACGGCGTCGACGTCGGGCAGAGCCGCGAGACCGGCCCGCAGCGAGGCCCCCATGCCGTCGGCCCAGTCGGGGGCGACGACGACCGTGGCGGCTGGGTCCGCGGCCGCGGCGACCTCGCGGGCACGCTCGGCCTCCGCGCCCAGCACGACGACGCGCGGGACGAGCCCGGCGTCGCGCAGCCCGTGCAGGGCGCGCGCCATCAACGGCTCCCCGTCCAGCTCGACGAGGGCCTTCGGCGCGCCCATCCGCCGGCCGGCCCCCGCGGCGAGCAGGAGGCCGGCGACGCGCACTAGCGGTTGATCTCGGTGACGGGGTGCTGGTAGCCGAGCTGGTCGGCCGGCAACGGGAACTCGGTCTCACCGAACGGGGAGGAGGCGCCCTGCGTCGGGGCCAGCAGCTCGGTGACGGGGTGACCGTCCTGCGGCCACTCCGGGTCCTGCCGCGGCGTGACCGCCTTCTCGCCCTCGCTGTGCGCTGCCACCGGTTCCTCCCTGGTCGGGCGTGCTGCCTCGGGTGGGCCAGTCTGCCGCACCCGGCCCCGGTCGGGCGAACCGCGGGGCGCCCGGGGGTCCGCCTCGGATACCAGCAACGGCACGATCCTGGCGTCCGACGCCACAACGGCGCCGCTCACTCGTTCCCCGGGAGGCCAGCAACGGCACGATCCTGGCGTCCGACGCCAGAACGGCGCCGCTCACTCGTTCCCCGGCGTCCGCCCCGCGGGCGCCGACTACGCTCGTGGGGATGTCCGGCCGACCCGGGACCCTCCTCGACCACCTCCGCGCCCAGGATGACGCGACCCTGGGTGCGCTGCTGCGCGCCCGCCCGGACCTGGCCCTGCCCGCGCCCGCCGACACCGGCGTCGTCGCCACCCGGGCCGGGGTGCGCACCTCGGTCGGCCGCGCACTCGAGGAGCTCGACGCGCTGCACCTCGCCGTCGTCGACGCCCTGCTCGTCGCCGGGGCCGACCAGGACCCGGTGCCGCCGGAGTCGGTCCTCGACCTGCTCGGGACGGCCGTGCCCCGCGACGCGGCCCGCGCGGCGCTGGACCGGCTGCGCGCCCTGGCCCTCGCGTGGGACGTCGGCACCGGCACCCTCGACGAGGGCCAGGACCCCGGGATCCGCGCGGTGCCCGCCCTGCGCGATGCCGCCCGCCGCCATCCCGCCGGCCTGGGACGCCCGGCCCCCGAGTCGTCCGTGCTGCGCACCGGGGACCCGGCAGCCGTCGTCGCCGACCTTCCCGCCGACCAGCGGGCGGTGGTGGACGCCCTCGACCGCGACGGCCCCGTCGGACGCAGCCGGGCCCGCGACGGCGACGACAACCCCGTCGCCCGGCTGCTCGCCGCGGGCATCCTGCGCCGGGTCGACGACGAGACCGTGGAGCTCACCCGCGAGGCGGGTCTGGCCCTGCGGGGCGACCACCCGCTCGGGGAGATCACCGCCGCCGACCCCATGCCCGCCCCCCGCCGGCACGACCCGGACACCGTGGACGCCACCGCCGCCGGCGAGGCCCTGGAGACGATTCGCCGTGCCGAGGCGGTGATCGCCGCCTGGTCGGCCGCCCCGCCCGCGGTGCTCCGCTCCGGCGGCCTCGGCGTCCGGGACCTGCGCCGCCTCGCCAAGGACCTCGAGGCCGACGAGACCGCCGCCGGGCTGCTCGTCGAGACCCTCTCCGCGGCCTCGCTCGTGGCGGTCAGCGAGGAGACCGAGGCCGTGTGGTGCCCGACGACGACCGCCGACCGCTGGCTCGCCGCCCCGCCCGAGACGCAGTGGGTCGCGCTGGCGCGGGCGTGGCTGGACATGCCGCGGCAGCCCTCGGCGATCGGGTCACGCGACGCCGGGGACAAGCTCGTCGGCCCGCTCTCCGACGAGGTGCGACGCCCCTGGGCGCCCCAGGTCCGGCGGCGGGTGCTCGAACGGCTGGCCGAGTTCGACGAGGGTGCCGGGCCGCCCTCGCTCGACGACCTCGTCGCCTCGCTCGCGTGGCGCGCCCCCCGACGTGGCGGGCGGGTGCGCGACGCGCTCGTCCGCGACGTCGTCCGCGAGGCGACCGCGGTCGGCGTCGTCGCCCTCGACACCCTGACCTCGGCCGGGCGGGAGCTGCTGCGGGTGCCCCGGCGTCCCGACGACGACCCCGACGCGGCGGCTGCCGCCGCGCTGCGGCCGGCCCTCCCCGCCCCGGTCGACCACGTACTGCTGCAGGCCGACCTCACCGCCGTCGCGCCCGGGCGCCTCGAGGCGGGGCTCGCGGCGGCGATGGACCGGGTCGCGGACGTCGAGTCGGCCGGCGGCGCGACGGTCTACCGGATCAGCGAGGGCTCGATCCGCCGCGCGCTCGACCTGGGCTGGACGGCCGCGGACGTCCACGAGCTGTTCGCCACGCGGTCGGCCACCCCGGTGCCCCAGGGCCTGACCTACCTCGTCGACGACGTCGCCCGGCGCCACGGGCGGCTGCGCGGCGGGTCGGCGGCGTCGTTCCTGCGCTCCGAGGACGAGGCGCTGCTCGCCGAGGTGGTGTCGCGCCCGGAGGCGGAGGCGCTGGAGCTGCGTCGCATCGCGCCGACCGTGGTGGTGTCGACGCACCCCCTGGCCGAGGTGCTCGAGGCGCTGCGCGCGGCAGGGCTCGCCCCCGTCGCCGAGGACGCCGAGGGCGGGGTGCTCGACCTGCGGCCGAAAGGTCGGCGCACCGCCCCGCGCCGGCCCGACCGGGGCGGGAACGGCAGCTCGCCGCGGCTCTCCGACGACCAGGTGGCCGCGCTCGTCGCCCAGCTGCGGGCCGGGGACAAGGCGGCCACCGCGTCCCGGGGCCCGGCCGTGTCGGGGTCGGTCCCGGGCTCGACGCGCCAGACCGCCTCGGCGACGGTGGCCGTGCTCGCCGACGCCGCACGCACCGGGCGCACCGTGTGGATCGGCTACGTCGACGCGCAGGGCACCGCCTCGCAGCGGGTGGTCCGGCCGCTGCGGGTGGGCGGCGGACTGCTCGAGGGCACCGACGCGGCGGTGGAGGACGACGCCGGGCCGGGCCCGTCGGTGAGCTTCGCGCTGCACCGGATCACGTCGGTCAGCGTGCTCAACTAGGGACGCCCCCTTCGAGCGAGCGGCACCCTCGCGTACACAGAAGCGGCGAGAGTGCCGCTCGCTCCACGAGGAAGGGTCAGGCGCGGGCGCCGACCGCCCAGACCTGCATCGCGTGCTCGACCAGCGCGATCAGCGTCTCCTTGGTCGACTCGCGGTCCCGGGCGTCCACAGTGACCACCGGCACCGACGGGTCGACAGCGAGCGCCTCCACCACGTCCTGCAGGGAGTGGGCGAGCATGCCGTCGAAGCAGTTCACGCCGAGCACGTAGGGCAGGTTGCGGTCCTCGAAGAAGTCGACCGCGGCGAAGCAGTCCGCGAGCCGGCGGGTGTCGACCAGCACGACCGCGCCGATCGCGCCGCGCACCAGGTCGTCCCACATGAACCAGAAGCGGTCCTGCCCGGGCGTGCCGAACAGGTAGAGGATCAGGTCGGCGTCGAGCGTCACGCGCCCGAAGTCCATCGCGACCGTCGTCGTGCGCTTGTTCGGCACCGCCGTGAGGTCGTCGACGCCCGAGCTCGCGTCGGTCATCACGGCCTCGGTGGTCAGGGGATCGATCTCGGAGACCGAGCCGACGAAGGTCGTCTTGCCGACCCCGAAACCCCCGGCGACGACGATCTTGGCCGACGTGGTCGTCGGAGCCGGCGCCTCAGAGCCGTCGTAGTCCACTCAACACCCTTTCCATCAACGCCATGTCCGGGGCGTCGCCCGTCGACGAGGCGGTCTCGTGCACCACGATCGATCCGTGCGCTGCCATGTCGCCCAGCAGCACGCGGGCGACGCCGAGGGGCAGCGAGAGCAGCGCTCCCACCTCGGCCACCGACTTCGGTTCACTGCACAGGTCGGCGATCATGCGGTGCTCGTACTGGGTGACCTGCTGGGGGTCGCGGCCCCGGGTCGTCGTCGAGAGCAGGGTCTCGACGGCAAGGTCGTAGGCCGGGCGGGTCCGGCCTCGGGTCCAGGCGTACGGGCGCACGAACGACGACTCCGGCGGCTCGTCGCCGTTGCGAGGGCCGTCGGGGTAGTCCGGCGCCCCGACCTCGTGACGGCCGACGGGGATGCCGCCCGGCGTGGTCGGGGCGGCCGGCTCGGCGGCCGACGGGTAGGCGGGATCCGGGTACGCGGGGTCGGGGTGGTTCGCGTCCGAGGGGCCCGCGACGTCGGGGCGCCAGCCGCCGGGCTGCGGCCCGACCGGGACGCCCTCCGACGGGCTGCGGTGCGCCCCGCCCGCGTCGGTCCCCGGAGCGCCGTCGAGCGCCTGCGCGGCGTCGTGGTCGGTCTCCGGGGTGCCGTCGCCGTCAGCGCCCTTGCGCCGCCGCCCGAACAGGCTCCGACGCTCGTTGCGGCGCCCACCGCCGCCGGTGATCCCGTTGAGGACGTCGGCGAAGGAGTCGTCCTCCGGTCCTTGGCTCACCCTCGATCACCTCTCCCGACGGCTCATCGGAATCCCGTTCCCTGCAGCTCCGCGCGCAGCTCAGGGGTGAGCAGCTGGCCCACGCGGTCGACGAGGAGGGTCATCTCGTAGCCGACCAGGCCGATGTCGCAGTTCGGCGCCGCCAGCGTCGCCAGGCACGAGCCGTCGCTGATGGACATGAGGAGCACGATGCCGCGCTCCATCTCCACGACGGTCTGCACGACCTCGCCCGCCTCGAAGCACCGCGCGGCGCCCTGGGTGAGGCTGATCAGCCCGGACGCGACGGCCGCGAGCTGGTCGGCGCGGTCGCGCGGGAGCCGGTTGGACGCGGTGAGCAGCAGGCCGTCCGCGGACACGACGACGGCGTGCGCGACGCCCGGGACGCGCTCGGCGAAGTTCGAGACCAGCCAGCCGAACCTGCTGGGCTGCGACTGGGGTGCCGTCACTGCTCCTCCTCCTCGGTGTGCGGCGCGGCGCGGTGGTGTGCCGGACCGCTCGTGGGGACCTCGCCGGCGGGGGCGCCGTCGGGTCGTGGGGGCGGGCGCGTCGACCGGCCGTCGGCGACACCGCGCTGGTAGCTGGCCAACCGGCCGCGCACGGCCTCGGGATTCCTGCGCTGCGTACCCGCCGGGCCGGGGGCGCCGGGCGTCCCGGGCTCAGCGGACTCCGCAGCGGCGGCCGGCGTCGGGCTCGGCCGCGCGCTCCCGGGGACCAGATGGGCCCGGGGACGGCGTCGTGGCAGGCCGGACTCGGTGGTGCCGGCGTCGACCGCGGCGAGCGACGGCGCGCCCGCGTCGAAGCCGCCGCGGCCCGCGCTCTCCCACTCCGGGTCGACGCCGCCCGCGTCGCTCGGCTCCGCCTCGCGGAACCAGACCGAGGCGACCTCGTCGAAGATCGGCGTGCGCTCCCGGTTCGGAAGGACGGCCGCGGGACGGCGCGGCAGGGCCTCCGGCGCGGACCGGCCGGGGAACCCGGCGCCGTGGCCGTTGGTGGCGCCGTTGCGGCCGTTCTGGCCGACCCCGGCGTGCCCGGCGCCGTTCTGACCGGGCGCGACGGGCCCGGCGTCCGGGCCGTCGACGGGCCCCGGGGCCGCCGTGGCGGCGGCCGGGCTGTTGGTCTCGTCGGCCTCCGCGAACAGCTCCTCGCCCGTGACGGGCTGCTCCGTACCCGCGTCGCCCTCCGCGACGGGGACCGCTTCGGACTCCTGCGGCGGCCGCGGGCGCAGCCGGGGCGCCGAGCCCGGGCGCAGCAGCGGCCCGCCCCCGGGCGCCTGGCGGCGCTGCGAGAGCGGTCGCAGCGACAGCCGGGAGGCCGGCCGCTGGACGGCCTGCTCCTCCGGCTCGCCGGTCGCCGCCGCCGGGGCGTCCGGGGCCTCCGGACCGTGCGAGGCGTCCAGGCCCGTGGCCGCCGCGGCCGCCGTGCCCGACGTGACGTCCTCGTCGGACGGGACCTGCTCGGCCGGGACCTGCTCGGCCGGGACCTGCTCGGCGGCGATCTGCTCGGCCGGGAACTCGCCGGTGTGGCCCTGGGCCGTCCCGGGGTGGCCCGTCTCCGCCGGGACGTCACCGTCCTGGGCCTCCGGCGGGACCGCGGGCGCCTCGCCGTTGGTCGGCCCGGGTGGCGGGACGACCTCGGCGCCGTTCCACATCGTGGGTGCCGGGGCCGGCGGGGCGCCCGTCGGAGGCGGACCCGGCTCGGCGGCGGCCGGCTGCTCGACGCCCTCGTCCCCGGGGCGCGCCCAGGGTCCCGGAGGCGGTCCCTGGTACGGCGCGGGGAAGCCGCCGGGCCGCGCGGGCATGCCGGGGTGGCTCGGCGGGCCGGGACGGTTGCCGGGCGGCGGCGGACCCTGGCGCCACCAGCCGCCGGGCTGGGGCGGACCCGGGCCCGGGCGCGGCCGGGGCGCCGGGCGGCCGTCGGGCCCGGACGGGGCATCAGGCGCCACCAGCCCGTGCCGACCGCCGGGACCGGCTTCCTCGGCCGCGGCGGAGCCGTCGGCCTGGTCCTCCTCGGCGTCCGGCTCGCCGTCGGGGCCCCGCCACGCGTGCGCCGCCACGGCCCGCGTGGGCACAGGTCCGGCCGGCTGCGCCGTGTCGGGAGCGCCGGCCGCGGCCTCGTCGGCCTCGTCGTCGCTACCCGACTGGCTCCAGACGGTCACGCTCTCGCCGCCGGGGTCGTGGCCGACCACCGAGGCCACGCGGTCGTCGTCCTCGTCGTCCTCGTCGTCGGGCTCGGCGTCGTCGGCGCCCGCGGACGCCGCGGCGTGCCCGGGCGGACCCGGAGGCGGCCCGGCCGCTCCGGCCTCGGGCCCACTCGCGGGGGTCTCCTCGAAGGCCGGCGCCGGCCCGGGACGCAGGGGCCGTCGCGGCAGCGCGGACGCGAGCGACCCGCCCAGCCCGTTGCGGCGCGGCTGCTCGTCGCCCCGCTCCGGGGGAGACGCGACCTCGGCCGGGTCCTGCGGGCCGGGCTCGCCCTCCGGGTCGACCGAGGGCGCGAAGAACGCCGCCGCACCGGCGGCCGCTCCGGCCGCGGCGGCTCCGCCGGCGGCGCCCCGCGCCGCCGACCGGCGCGGCAGTCCGCCCGCGCCCTCCCGCGGCCCGGCGCCCTCGCGGGGCTCCTGTCGGGGGATGGGGGTGCCGGCGGTCTCGGGCCGCGCGGAGCCGTTGGTGGGGGCCGGGCCGAACGGGGCCTGGCCGGGCGCGCGGACCGGCAGGCCCGTGCCGCCGAGCGCGCGGGTGGTCTGGGTGCCGCCGACCCGGCCGCCGGGGCCACCGGAGAGCACCGCCGAGGACGGGATCCGCACCGCGGCCACCACGCCGCCGCCGTCGCGGGTCCGCAGCGCCACGCCGATCGCGTGCCGGGAGGCGAGGCGGCCGACCACGAAGAGCCCCATGCGCCGCGAGGCGGAGACGTCGACGGTCGGCGGCGACGCGAGCCGCTGGTTGGCCTCGGCGAGGTCCTGGTCGGTCATGCCGACGCCCCGGTCGGAGATCTCGAGGACGACCGTGCCGTCCTGTTCGGGACGCGCCAAGACGTCGACCCGGGTCTCCGGGGCCGAGAACGCCGCCGCGTTCTCCAGCAGCTCGGCGACCAGGTGGACGACGTCGCCCGCCGTACGACCGAGGAGCTGGACCGACGGCGGCGGCGCGAGCTCGACCCGCTGGTACTGCTCGACCTCGGAGGCCGCGGCGCGCAGCACGTCGACCAGCGGGACCGGCCGGCCGCCGCGGCGCGCGAGGTCGGTACCGGAGAGCACCAGGAGGTTCTCGGAGTTACGGCGCATGCGCGTCGCGAGGTGGTCGAGCTGGAAGAGCTCGGCCAGGGCCTCCGGGTCCTCCTCCTTGTTCTCCAGCTGCTCGATCAGCCGCAACTGGCGCTCGACGAGGGCCTGCGACCGGCGGGAGAGGTTGACGAAGATGCTGTTGAACGCGGTGCGCAGGCCCGCCTGCTCCGCCGCGAGCCGGACCGCCTGCTCGTGGACCTGGTCGAACGCGCGGGCGACCTCGCCGATCTCCTCGCGCGTCTCGATCGGGGTGCGGCTGACCTCGGTGTCCGGGGCCTCGCCCTCGCGCAGGCTCCGCACCGCCGCTGGCAGCCGGCGCTCGGCCACGTCGAGGGCCGTGCGCCGCAGCAGCCGCAGGGGCCGCAGCAGCGAGCGGGTCACGAAGAAGACGACCGCGGCGCCCGCCATCAGCGCCAGCAGCAGCACCACCGAGGCGACGCCCGCGGCGTTGCGGGCGCCGTTCTGCAGCGCGGCGGCGTTCGACTGCAGCCGCGCGCGCAGCTGGTCGGAGACGTCGGTGACCTTGCGCTGCACCGCGCTCGAGGCGTTGTCCCAGTCCTGCGCCGAGACCTGCAGCGGCAGCCCGGCGCTGCCGCGCCCGAGGACCACCTGGGCCAGCCGGTCCCGGGCGTCGACGTCGGGCCCGACGACGGCGTCCGCGAGCGCGGCGTTGTCCGTGCCGACCGCGTTGCGGAACTCGTCGACGGCGATGCTGCGGCGCAGCGTGGCGTTGCGGGCCTGGTCGATCGACGGGGCGTCGATCCGCCCGCCCGCGATCGCCGAGGCGACCACGGCTTGGACGTAGGCGTCCTGCTCGCGGACCTCCGAGAGCGCGAACAGGCCGTTGGACAGGCCCGCGATCGACGGGTCCGCGGCCTCGCGGGTGAGCGACTCGTCGAAGGTCAGCACGGCCGACGTCGCGTTGGTGTAGCGCGAGATCGCCCCCGCGGGGTCGACGCCGCCGCCCTTGACGTCGTCGCGCAGCCGGTCGAGCTGGGCGATCGCGCTCGAGGCGTCCCGGTAGGAGGACCGCGTCTGGTCGTCGACCGAGTTCGCCGACTCGTAGGTGCTGCGCAGTCGGCCGAACTTGTCGTTCGTGTCGTCGACCGCGTCCTGGACCGGCCCGAAGCCGCCGGCCCGGTTGGTCGCGAGGAACACCGCGGCCGCGCGGCGCTCGCCGTCGAGGGACCCGAGCAACCGGGCGCTGTCCCCCTCGAGCGCGACCGCCTGCTGCACGCCGTCGTAGGAACGGGCCTTCTCGGTCTGCTCGACGATGCGCAGCACGCCGAGCGTGATGACGAACAGCGTGGGCACGAGCAGGACGGCGGCGAGCTTGACCGGCAGGCTCCAGTTGCGCAGCGCCAGCCGCTCACCCAGGGGCGCACGGTCGGTCGCCCCCGGATCTGCGGCGCCGCGGCGGGTGTCGCCACGCGCGTCGGGTCGGCGGACGGGAGCGGTCACGCGCTCATCCTTCCCTTTGCAGCGGTCGGTCGGTCGCCTGCCGTGGGACACGGCCCCTGATCGGACGCCTGCCGCACCCTGTGTAGTTGTCCATGGGCTACACTTCCCGCCAGCCATCCTCGGTGGGGCCACCGGGGTGACGGCGCTCCTCCGGCGGTGGGATTTGCGTACGCGGAGCGTGCGCAAGGCAGGGCACTGAGTCGCATCGTGGGTCCGTGGTCGGGCGTTGCCGGGACGGATCGGGCGGACGAGGTCCGCGGCTCCGGTCCCGGACCGTTGGTCCAGGGGTCGGGGGCAGCTCGGTCGGGGGCAGGTCGGCCGGACGCGGGACACGATCAGTGGCCCGCGACGGCCCCGTCGGGTGGTGTGTCACTCCTCGGAGCAGGTGTCGGTGGCCGGGAAGTGTATCCGCACCCCCTGACGAGATCATCGCCCCGTCGACGAGACCGCTCGTCCGCGCGCCGGTGATCACGGGACGTGGCTGGTCAGGCCCTCGGGGGGCGCACCCCGGTGATCAGGCGCACGCGCGAGGACAATGGAACGCGGCGTCGGGTCATCGCCCGTCGTCACGCACCCGCCCACCGAGCACCGTCGAGGGAGGACCGGAGCCTGTGAGCACCCCCGGGACCGGACCGCTGATCGTCCAGTCCGACAAGACGCTGCTCCTCGAGGTCGACCACGCCGACGCTCCGGCCGCGCGCACCGCCATCGCGCCCTTCGCCGAGCTCGAGCGCGCCCCGGAGCACGTCCACACCTACCGGGTCACCCCGCTGGCCCTCTGGAACGCCCGCGCCGCGGGACACGACGCCGAGCAGGTCGTCGACGCCCTCGTGACGTACTCGCGCTTCGCCGTCCCGCAGGCGCTGCTCATGGACGTCGTCGAGACGATGGGCCGCTACGGGCGCCTGCAGCTGACCAACGACCCGGCGCACGGCCTGGTCCTCGTCTCCTTCGACCGCGCGGTCCTCGAGGAGGTGCTGCGCAACAAGAAGATCGCCCCGATGCTCGGGACCCGCATCGACGACGACACGGTCGCGGTCCACCCCTCGGAGCGCGGCCGGCTCAAGCAGATGCTGCTCAAGGTCGGCTGGCCCGCCGAGGACCTCGCGGGCTACGTCGACGGCGAGGCGCACGAGATCGCGCTCGACCAGTCCGACTGGGAGCTGCGCGACTACCAGGCCGACGCCGTCGAGGGCTTCTGGGCGGGCGGCTCCGGCGTCGTCGTGCTGCCCTGCGGGGCGGGGAAGACGCTCGTCGGCGCCGCGGCGATGGCGAGGGCGTCGGCGACGACGCTGATCCTGGTCACCAACACCGTCGCCGGGCGGCAGTGGAAGCGCGAGCTCGTCGCGCGGACCTCGCTGACCGAGGACGAGATCGGCGAGTACTCCGGCGAGCGCAAGGAGATCCGGCCGGTCACCATCGCGACCTACCAGGTGATGACGCGCAAGACGAAGGGCGAGTACCGGGCGCTGGAGCTCTTCGACTCCCGCGACTGGGGCCTGATCATCTACGACGAGGTCCACCTGCTGCCCGCGCCGGTGTTCCGCATGACCTCGGACCTGCAGTCGCGTCGGCGGCTCGGGCTGACCGCGACGCTGGTGCGCGAGGACAACCGCGAGGGCGACGTCTTCTCGCTGATCGGCCCCAAGCGCTACGACGCGCCGTGGAAGGACATCGAGGCGCAGGGCTGGGTCGCGCCGGCCGACTGCGTCGAGGTCCGCGTGACGATGACCGAGAACGAGCGGATCGTCTACGCCACCTCGGAGGCCGACGAGCGGTACCGGATGTGCGCCTGCGCCCGGACGAAGATCCCGGTGGTGCAGTCGATCCTGGCCCGGCACCCGGACGAGCCGGCGCTCGTCATCGGCGCCTACATCGACCAGCTCGAGGAGATGGCCGCGGCCCTGGACTGCCCGATCATCCAGGGCTCGACGACGAACAAGGAGCGCGAGCGGCTCTTCGGCGCCTTCCGCCGCGGCGAGCTGCCCCGGCTCGTCGTCTCCAAGGTCGCGAACTTCTCGATCGACCTCCCCGAGGCCTCCGTCGCGATCCAGATCTCGGGCACGTTCGGGTCCCGCCAGGAGGAGGCCCAGCGGCTGGGCCGGCTGCTGCGGCCCAAGGGCGACGGCCGTCAGGCGCACTTCTACTCGGTGGTCTCGCGGGACTCCGTCGACGCCGAGTACGCCGCGCACCGGCAGCGCTTCCTCGCCGAGCAGGGCTACGCGTACCGCATCGTCGACGCCGACGACCTCCTCGGTCCGCCGGTGCCCGAGGTCGACGCGGACTGATCGGTCAGCGGCCGTACCAGGGGATCTCCGGCTGCCCGCCGCGCGCCGGCGGGGCGGGCGGCGCGGCCGGGGCGGGGGCGGACCGGGGGGCCACACCGAACGAGCGCGGGTCGTCGACGTCGACGATCCGGCGCCCGAGCGGGGTCAGCGAGACCGGGACGAGCTTGAGGTTGGCCCACGCGAACGGGATGCCGATGATCGTGACGGCCAGCGCGATCGCAGTGACGACGTGCCCGATCGCGAGCCACCAGCCTGCGACGACGAACCACACGACGTTGCCGAGCATCGACCCGATCCCGGCCTCGGGGCGGCGCTCCAGCCGCTGCCCGAACGGCCACAGCGTGAACAGCGCGATGCGGAACGAGGCGATCCCCCAGGGGATGGTCACGATCAGGCAGCAGCAGATAACGCCGGCGATCAGGTAGCCGAGCGCCATCCACACCCCGGCCAGCACCAGCCAGACGAGGTTCAGCACGATCCGGATGCCCTGCATGGCTCCAGGATGCCTGCTCTGCGGGTGGTACCGGGGGCACGGAGCGGGAACTAATTCCCAGAAGGGCGGGGTGGCGGTCCATGCTCGCCGCGACGACCGACGCGCTGGGCGTCCCGGTGATCAAGGAACCGGGCGTCAGGACAGGACGCGGCCCTTCGTCTCGGGCAGCGTCAGGATGATCAGGAAGGCCACCCAGGGCCGCGCCGGAGACGTACCAGAAGAACAGCTGCGGGCGACCCGACCCGGACAGCGCCGAGATCAGCAGCGGCGCGGTGCCGCCGAAGAGCGCGATCGAGGACATGAACGTGTAGAGCCCGAGGCCGACGGCGAACACCACGATCAGGTTGACCAGGGGGGTCCGCTCGGTGATCAGCAACGACAGCGGCACGGTGAGCACCACCATCAGGCCGGACCAGATCAGCAGCTGGGGCTTGCGCCCGAATCGGTCGGCGGCCGCGCCCATCGGGTACTGCAGCGCGATGAACACGGCCGTGCCGATCGAGAGCGCGAGGAAAACGTCCCCACCGGACGCGTCGCGGAACTGCACGGCGAACGGTGTGATCGCGGTGAAGAAGACGTAGAAGCACAGCGTCGAGAGCAGCGTGAACCCGAAGAGCTGGAGCACCGAGCGCGGGTGGTCGGCCAGGGTGCGCAGCAGCGGGTTGCGCGTCTGCCGGGCTCGCTCGACGTTCTGCTCGAACTGCTCGGTCTCGGTCAGCGTGCGGCGCAGCCACAGCCCGACGAGCCCGAGGACGCCGCCGGCCACGAACGCGACCCGCCAGCCCCAGGAATCGAGCTGGGGACGGGTCAGCGTCGTCGTCAGCAGCAGCCCGAGCAGGCTCGCGGCGAGCAGCGCGACCCCCGTCGAGATGTAGAAGAAGCTGGAGTATCGCCCGCGCCGCTCGGGCGGGGCGATCTCGGCCAGGTACACCGACGCGTTGGACACCTCGCCGCCGAGCGCGAGCCCCTGCGCGATCCGGGCGAGCAGCAGCAGGAGCGGCGCGAGCCACCCGACCATGGCGTAGGTCGGCAGGATCGCGATGACCAGGGACCCGCCCGCCATGAGCACGATCATGAGCATCGCGAACCGGCGGCCCCGCAGGTCGGCGAACCGCCCGAGGAGCACCCCGCCCAGGGGACGGAAGAAGAACGCCAGCGCGTAGGTGCTCGTCGTACCGATGAGCGCCAGGGTCGGGTTGGCCTTGTCGAAGAACTGCGAGGAGAAGTAGACGGTGAACGTCGCGTAGATCGTCCAGTCGAACCACTCGACGGCGTTGCCGATGCTCGCCGCGACGAGGGTCCGGACCGGGAGCTGGTGACGTTCGGTCGAGGTCGCGTCCGTCGCCTGGCTCATGAGCGCTCCCTCACCGTGGTTCCCCGGTCACGCACCGTAGGTGATATGTCCGGCTCGGGCCAGGATCGGCGACCACGAGGGGAGGATTCGACCGCTCTACCCGCACGAGGGTTCCCCTCGCGCCCGGTGGGGAGACGACCGCGGACACGACGAGGGCCGCACCCCGCCGGAGCGGGATGCGGCCCTCGTCAGTACTGCCTCAGGGAGTGCGCGGACTCAGAAGTCCATGCCGCCCATGCCGCCCGTGGGGTCGGCGCCGGCACCGGCGCCCGCCTTCTCGGGCTTGTCGGCCACGACGGCCTCGGTGGTGAGGAACAGCGCGGCGATCGACGCGGCGTTCTGCAGCGCCGAGCGGGTGACCTTGGCCGGGTCGATGATGCCGGCCTTGACCAGGTCCTTGTACTCGCCGGTGGCGGCGTCGAGGCCCTCACCGAGCGGGAGACCGCGGACCTTCTCGGCCACGACGCCGGGCTCGAGGCCGGCGTTGTGCGCGATCTGC
>NZ_DASXJD010000094.1:0-17470 GCF_036497585.1 Actinomycetospora sp.
TGCCCTTCGTGCGGCCCGGCTGCGCCTTGGTTGTTGCCTCTGAGTGGCGATACCAGAAAGCTCAAGATCGGCAGGATTTGCCGACGGCGACGGGGGAACTCGCTCGGGTGGACCAACTCGCCGGGCGCACCGCCGTCGTCACGGGGGCGAGCCGGGGGCTCGGTCGGGAGATCACGACGAGGCTGGCCGGGGCCGGGGCGCGGGTGGTGGCGATCGCCCGGGACCCGGCGGGCCTGGACGCGGCGGTGCGGTCGGTGTCCGGCGACGTGACGGCGTTCCCGGTGGACCTCGCCGACGTCGACGGGATCGCCGCCGCGGTGGCGGGGCTCGGCGAGGTGGACGTGCTCGTCAACGCCGCGGCCGTCATCAGCGCACCGGGGTCGAAGACGCTCGAGAGCTCGTTGGCCGACTGGCGCGCGATCCGGGACGTGGACCTGGACGCGCCGTTCGCGCTGATCTCGGCGTTCGTGCCAGGGATGGTCGAGCGCCGGTGGGGCCGCGTGGTGAACGTGAGCGCGTGCCTGGGCCGGATGAGCGGTCCCGGGACGGCGGGCGGGTTCGCGCCGTACCGCGTGGCGAAGGCGGGGCTGAACGCGTTCACCCGCAACCTGGCCCACGAGCTCGGGATGGGGCGGCGCGGGGTGCTCGTCGACGCCACATGCCCCGGCCACTGCCGCACCGACATGGGCGGGCCGGACGCGCCCCGGTCGGTCGAGAAGGGTGCGGACACGGCGATCTGGCTGGCGTGCCGCGGCGGGTCGCTCTCCGACCCGCCACCCACCGGCCGGCTCTGGGAGGACCGTGTCGAGGTGCCCTGGTAGGGGCGGGCGTCAGTTCGTCAGGCGTCCTTGATCATCGGGACGTCATCGCTTCGGGGAGGTCGGCGGGACGACGATGACGTCCCGATGATCACTGCGGGCGTCACGAATTCGTCACGCCGGGAACCGGATGCCCGCGGTCGTCCTCCGAGTCGGTGTGGACTCCCTGACGCGGACGAGACGTGAACCGTTCCGAGGCTCCGCAGCGGTCGGGCGCGGGCTGATCACGTGGGGGCGGCTGCGAGGACCGGACTTCACGCCGTTGCACCCGGACGTCTACGTCGGGTCGGCCGTCGACGTCGATGCGTACGTCAGGGTGCGGGCGCTGCGCGTCTGGAGCCGGGGCGACGGGATCGTGGCCGGCCCGCTGGCCGCCGCGGCGTGGGACGCCGAATGCCCGTGGGAGGACTCGGAGCTGATCGTTCCGGAGCACGCGCGGGCCCCGGCACCGGACGTCCGGCCGCGGGTGGGCGAACTGCCCCTCGACGAGGTCGCCCTGCTCTTCGACGCCTGGGTCACGACGCCGGTCCGTACCGCGTTCGATCTGGCTCGCCGGCCGCCCCTCGTCGATGCCGTCGCGGCCGTGGACGCCCTCGCCTTCGTCTGTCGACTGTCCGTAGACGATCTCCGGGTACTGGTCGACCGCCACACCGGCGCGCGAGGGATCGTGCAGGTCCGCCGCGTGCTCGAGCTGATGGACCCCCTCGCCGAGTCGTGCATGGAGACCCGGACCCGTCTCGCGTTGGTGCTGCGCGGCGTGCCGGCACCGGTCTCGCAGTTCGAGGTCGTCCTCCCCTCGGGGAAGCGGGCACGCCTCGACCTGGCCTGGCCCCACGCGAAGGTCGCCGTCGAGTACGACGGGCCGGAGCACCGGACGATCACCGGGCAGAACCGCGACGCGTTCCGGAACGAGGGCCTCGACGAGCTCGGCTGGGACGTCGTGCACGTGACGTCGGCGATGGTGCTCGACCCGCGTGCCGCCGACCGTCTCGCGGCGCGCATCGGCCGGAAGGTCGGCCGCGGCTGAGATGATCACCGGGACGTCATGGTCGTCGTGGACCTCGTCGGACAGCGATGACGGCCCGTTGATCATGGGAGGAGTGGGCCTGCCGGGGGACGGGTGGCGGGCGGCTCAGCCGTCCGCCAACGCCGCCCGCGCGAGGTCCACCGCGCGCTCGGCCGAGACGCCCAGCGCCCGCATCCGCGCTGCGTACTCCCGCGCCGCCTCCCGGGCCTCGTCCCGCCCACCCTCTGACGACGGGTCCACCACGAACGTCCCGAGGCGCCCGCGGGTCTCCACCACGCCCGCCGCCTCGAGCTCCCGGTACGCCCGCGCGACGGTGTTCGCCGCGAGCCCGAGATCCACCGCGAGGCGGCGCACCGCGGGCAGCCGGGTGTGCGGCGCCAGCCGGCCGTCCCGCACCAGCGACGTCACCGACGCGCGCACCTGCTCGTAGGGAGCCACCGACGACGAGGGGTCCACGTCGATCAACGTCACCGGGTCGGTCACGGGCGACATCGTCCCAGCAAGCTCAGCTCCGAGCGGCGAACCCGCGCCCGACGTCGTCGAACGCCTCCCCGACGAGCGCCCGCAGCGAGGCGCCGTCGTCGGCGGACGAGTCGAGCCACGTCGTGAACACCCCGCGCATCGCGGCCACGACGACGCGCGCGAACACCTGGGGGCGCAGCTCCGTCGTCGAGCAGCCCCACCGGGCCGCCGCGTCGACCGCCACGGCCCGCTCCCACGCCGCGTACCGGACGGCGGCGCGGGCGGCCACCTCCGGCACCGTCTCGATCAACCGCAGCCGGCGGCGCAGCGCCGGGACGTCGCGGTCGGCGTAGGCGTTGACCTGCAGGAACGCCTCGCGGGCGGCGGCCACCGGGTCGACCTCGGCCGGTACCGCGTGCAGCGTGACCACGAGAGCGGCCAAGGCGTCGTCGAGCTCGCCGAGGACGACGTCGAGCTTCGTCGGGAAGTACCGGAAGAACGTCCGGCGCCCGACACCGCCGGCGGCCGCGAGGTCGTCGACGGTGACCGCGTCGAACCCGCGCGCCGCGAACAGCTCCAGGGCGACCGCCTCGAGGTGGCGGGCCCGGCCGGTGCGGGTGGTGGCCGAGGTCACGCCCTCCAGTGTCCCCCGATCGCCGCCCCCGGGGGCACGCACCATCTCGCGTGTACCAAACGCGGTCCTGCTCACGCCCCGCCCGTTCGGGCGGGGTGTCCTGCCCACGCTGCCCGTGGTGAATGGCACCGAGTGCCGTTTAGCGTCTCGATCGCCCGAGAGGTCCACCCCAGGAGGTAGCCATGGCGGAACAGAACCCCGACCAGGAGACCCCGCTCGTCGAGGAGACCCTCGTCGAGGAGGTCTCGATCGACGGCATGTGCGGCGTCTACTGATGACCGCGGCACCGGCGGGGGCCTCGACCACAGGGGTCTCCGCCGGCGCCTTCGACCCGGACCGTCCCCACCGGCTCTCGTCGTCGGTGTCGGTGCGGCCGGAGTCATTCGGCGCCCTCGTCTACGACTTCCACACCCGGCGGCTGTCCTTCCTCAAGACGAAGCCGCTCGTGCACGTGGTGCAGGCCCTCGAGCACCACGACGACGTCCACGGTGCGCTCGCGGAAGCCGGCGTGACCGAGTCCGACCGCGACCAGTACATGCGCGCCCTCGCCGGCCTCGCGCAGGCGGGCACGATCACGCCCCGGTAAGGGAGCCACCACCACCATGAAGCTCGTCGAGCACTTCACCCACGGCCTGACCTCCCCGATCTGCCTGACCTGGGAGCTCACCTACGCCTGCAACCTGAGCTGCGTGCACTGCCTGTCCAGCTCCGGGCGGCGCGACCCCAACGAGCTGTCGACGGACGAGGCCAAGGCCGTCATCGACGAGCTGCAGCGGATGCAGGTCTTCTACGTCAACATCGGCGGCGGCGAGCCGACCGTGCGCAGCGACTTCTGGGAGCTGCTGGACTACGCGATCGCCCACGACGTCGGGGTCAAGTTCTCCACCAACGGCGTCAAGCTCGACAAGGCCCGCGCGGAGCAGCTCGCGAAGACCGACTACGTCGACGTCCAGATCTCCCTCGACGGCGCGACGGCGGAGGTCAACGACCACGTCCGCGGCCCCGGCTCGTTCGACACCGCGATCCGGGCCATGGAGAACCTCCACGAGGCCGGGTTCGGTCAGTTCAAGATCAGCGTGGTGGTGACCCGCCAGAACGTCGACCAGCTCGACGACTTCAAGGCGATCGCCGACCGCTACGGCGCCCAGCTGCGCATCACCCGGCTGCGCCCGAGCGGCCGCGGCGCCGACACCTGGGACGAGCTGCACCCGACGCAGGCCCAGCAGAAGCAGCTGTACGACTGGCTCGTCGCCCGCGGCGAGGACGTCCTCACGGGCGACTCGTTCTTCCACCTCTCCGCCTACGGCCAGGAACTGCCCGGGCTCAACCTGTGCGGCGCCGGGCGCGTGGTCTGCCTCATCGACCCGGTCGGCGACGTGTACGCCTGCCCGTTCGCGATCCACGACCAGTTCCTCGCCGGCAACGTCCGCTCCGAGGGCGGTTTCCAGGGTGTCTGGCAGGACTCCGAGCTCTTCGCCGAACTGCGGGGCCCGCAGTCCGGGGGCGCGTGCACGAAGTGCTCCCATTACGACGCGTGCCAGGGCGGCTGCATGGCCGCGAAGTTCTTCACCGGGCTGCCGCTCGACGGCCCGGACCCGGAGTGCGTGCTCGGCAACGGCGAGGCCGAGCTGGCGAAGCTGCAGATGGCTGGTGCTCTCGAACCTGGGGTGATCCCGAAGCCGTCGCTGGACCACTCCCACAAGACGACCCGCGGTCCGCGCAAGAACGGCGGGCCGGTGCCGCTCACCCTCTCGGTGCGCCGTCCGGACAAGGCCTGCGACTCCGACCCCCTGGCCGGCGAGGGCCGCCGGCTCCCGGCTGCCGTCCGGGTGAGCTGAGCCGGGCCACCCGAGACCTCCCCCGGTGCGACGGGCGATCCTCGCGGCACCGGGGTGAGCCCCGAGCTCATCCCGACGCGGCCGGGTCCCAGCCCGGAACGTGCCCGGCGAGCACGTCGCCGACCAGGAGCTCCGTGCTCGCGGTGGCGTCGGGGTGGGTGACCAGGTGCCACGGGCGGGCGAGCGGCGTGCCCGGCAGGGCGAGCTCGACGAGGGTGCCCTGGGCGAGCAGGTCGCGGACGGCCTCCCGGGACACCAGTGTGGCGCCCAGCCCGGTTCGGGCGGCGGCGATCGTCGCGCCGTGCGAGCCCATGGTGAGGCTGCGGGGCGCGACGCCGAGGTCGTCGAGCAGCCCCGCGAGGGTGGCGCGCACCCCCGAGCCCGGTTCCCGGAGCAGCCAGGTCGTCGTGGCCGGATCGAACCCGTCGGCCAGCCCCGGGGCCCCGACGACGGCGAGCGTGTTCTCCCGGGTGGCCCGGACCAGGGCGGGGGAGCCGGCCGGCGGACGTCCGGCGACGACGACGTCGAGCTCGTGGTGGTGCAGCATCGCCCACACCCGCGTGCTCGGGGCGACGTCGACGCCGAGCTCGACGGCGGGGTGCCGGTCGCGGAACGCGGCGAGCAGCCCGGGCAGCAGGTGCTCGCCCGCCGTCGTCACCGCTCCGAGGCGCACGTGACCGCGCTCGGGGTCGGCCTCGCCGCGCGCCGCGACCGTGGCCTCATCGAGCAGGCCCAGCACCCGGCGCGCGTAGTCGGCGTAGCGCCGGCCGGCGGGGGTGAGCCGCACACCGCGGCCGTCGCGCTCGAGCAGCGCGACGCCGATCTCCTCGGACAGCGCGCGGACCGCGGCGGAGACGGTGGACTCGGTGACGACGAGCCGGGCGGCCGCGGCGCGCACCGACCCGGCCTCGGCGAGCGCGACGAAGGCACGCATCCGGGAGGTCGTCGTCACCGGCCACCTCGTCTCCGTCGCCGGGCCCGCCCCCGGGCTCAGTCGCCGGAGCCCGCCAGGCCGCCGGAGAACACCCGGCTCGCCCGCAGGTCCGCCGCGCGCAGGGTGACCAGGTCCTCGAGTCCGACGACCCGGGAGCCACCGTCCTCGGCGAGTCGACGCGCCTGGCGCATCCTCGCGCGGTCCAGCCCGTTGCGCACGCTCCGCGCGCCCGCGAACCAGGGCTGCTCGACCCGCAGCGCCAGGTACTCGCGCAACGCCTCGCGCGCCCCGTCGTCGAGCCGCAGGCCCCGTTCGCCGGCCATCGACGTCGCGATGGTCGTGAGCTCGTCCACGCCGAAGTCGGGGAAGTCGACGTGGTGGGCGATGCGGCTCTGCATGCCCGGGTTCGCGGTGAAGAACGACTCCATGCGGTCGGCGTAGCCGGCGAGCACGACGACGAGGTCGTCGCGGTGGGACTCCATCGCCTGCAGCAGGATCTCGATGGCCTCGCCGCCGTAGTCGCGCTCGTTGCCGGGCCGGTGCAGGTAGTAGGCCTCGTCGATGAACAGCACGCCACCCATCGCCTTCCCGACGATCTCCTTGGTCTTCGGCGCGGTGTGCCCCACATACTGTCCGACGAGGTCGTCGCGGGTCGCGGTCACGAGGTGGCCGCGGCGCAGGAAGCCCAGGCCGCGCAGCAGGTCGCCCAGGCGCAGCGCCACGGTCGTCTTGCCGGTGCCGGGGTTGCCCGTGAAGCACATGTGCAGCGTCGGCGGGTCTACCGCGACCCCGAACCGGGCGCGCACCCGGTCGACGACGAGGAGCGAGGCGAGCTCGCGCAGGCGCTCCTTGACGGGGGCGAGCCCGACGAGGTCGCGGTCGAGGGCGTCGAGCACGTCGTCGACACCGGCCTCCCGGCGGACCTCGTCGAGGTCGACGACGGCGTCGGGCGCGAGTGCCGGCGCGTTCTCGTCCGGCGTCGGATGATCCCCCGCCGGCGTCTCGCGCACACCGGCGGAGCGGCCCGACGTCGCGAACCCCACGCGGCCGCGGGTCTCAGTGTCGGTCATGACCGTTCCTCCGCGGATCCGCCGCGTAGCGCGAGCCCGCCGGGGCCTCCGTGGCGTAGGGATGGATCGTGTAGCCGATCCGGCGGTCGACGCCCTCGGCGCGGTCCAGCCGGAAGCCGGGCTCGGTCGACGGCCGGTTCACGAGGAACGACAGCGCCACGGTCTGGCGGCCGAGGCCCGCGTCGTAGGCGATGACCCGCACGTAGTGCTCCGGGTGCTCCTCGCGGCAGGCACGGACCTCGTCCATCACCGCCGCCGGGTCGGCGAGGTCGAACATCGGCAGCCCCCACATCTCCCAGTAGGTGTTGCGGGGGTGCGGGTCGTCGGTGAACTCGACCGAGAGCGGCCAGGAGTGGGACAGGGCGTAGTCGATCTGGAGACGGATCTCGTCGTCGGTGAGGTCGGGCAGGAAGGAGAAGGTGCCCTGGGTGACGCGCATCGGTACTCCTCAGGCGGGGGTGGGGGTGGCGTCGACGGTGTCGGTCGAGGCGTAGTCGAAGGTGACGTCGCCCCAGGTCGAGAGGGCCATCTCGAGCGGCTTCGAGTGCTTCGCGGCCCGGCGGAGGATCTCCGGACCCTGCGCCAGGTAGTCCGCGCCCTCGTTGCGCGCCTTGATCATCGCCTCGACGGCCACGCGGTTGGCCTCGGCGCCCTGCGCGATCCCCATCGGGTGGCCGATGGTGCCGCCGCCGAACTGCAGGACCGTGTCCTCGCCGAGGTGGTGCAGCAGCTGGTGCATCTGCCCGGCGTGGATGCCGCCGGAGGCCACCGGCATCGTCGCGGGCATCGAGGCCCACTCCTGGCCGAAGTAGAGCCCCTTCGACGGGTCGGCGGCGTAGGAGTTCTTGCGCAGCACGTCGTAGAAGCCGTGGACCGACGCCGGGTCGCCCTCGAGCTTGCCGACGACGGTGCCCGCGTGGATGTGGTCGACCCCGGCGAGGCGCATCCACTTCGAGATCACGCGGAAGCTCACGCCGTGGTTCTTCTGCCGGGTGTAGGTGGCGTGCCCGGCGCGGTGCAGGTGCAGGATGACGCCGTTGCGGCGCGCCCACTTCGACATCGACTGGATGGCCGTGTAGCCGACGGTCAGGTCGAGCATCACGATCACGCTGCCGAGGTCCCGGGCGAACTCGGCCCGCTCGTACATGTCCTCCATGTCGGCGGCGGTGATGTTGAGGTAGTGGCCCTTGACCTCGCCGGTCTCGGCCTGGGCCTTGTTCACGGCCTCCATGCAGGACAGGTAGCGGTCCCGCCAGCGCATGAAGGGTTGCGAGTTGATGTTCTCGTCGTCCTTGGTGAAGTCGAGGCCACCGCGCAGGGCCTCGTAGACGACGCGGCCGTAGTTGCGCGACGAGAGACCCAGCTTCGGTTTGGTGGTCGCGCCGAGCAGCGGACGCCCGAACTTGTCGAGGTACTCCCGCTCGGTGACGATCCCGTGCGGCGGCCCCGGGAACGTCTTCACGTAGTGCGCCGGGATCCGCATGTCCTCCAGGCGCAGCGCCTTGAGCGGCTTGAAGCCGAAGACGTTGCCGATGATCGAGCTCGTCAGGTTCGCGATCGACCCCTCCTCGAACAGGTCGAGGTCGTAGGCGATGTAGGCGATCCACTGGCCCTCGACCCCGGGGACGGCGTCCACCCGGTAGCACTTGGCCTGGTAGTGCTCGTGGGTCGTGAGGCGGTCGGTCCAGACCACCGTCCAGGTCGCGGTGCTGGATTCGCCCGCGACGGCGGCGCCCGCCTCCTCCGGCGGCACCCCCTCCTGCGGCGTCACGCGGAACGCGCACAGCAGGTCGGTGTCCTTCGGTTCGTAGTCGGGCTGCCAGTACCCCATCTCCGCGTAGGGGATGACGCCCGCGCTCCATCGATCGGCCATGACACGCAGCCTGCGAGCTGCGGGCTGTCAAGGACAATCAAGTGTTCCCGGCCGACGCTTCGTCATTCGACGAAACCTCGTGATCGTCCCGGGCGGGCACCGGCGCCGCGACGGCGACCGTCGTGCCCTCCCCCGGCCGCGCGGTCACCCGCACCGTGCCGCCGATGAGCTCGGCCCGTTCGCGGACCGAGGCCAGCCCGAAGCCGCCGGTGTCGTCGGGCGGGCCGAGGGTGGCCGGTTCGAAACCGGCACCGTCGTCGCCGATCGCGAGCCGCACGTCGGCCGTGCCGATCTCCAGCCGCAGCGTCACCCGTCGAGCCCCGGAGTGCTTGAGCACGTTCTGCAGCGCCTCCTGGGCGATGCGGTACAGCGCGATCTCGAGGTGGTCGGGCAGGCGGCGCTCGTCGAGGTCGAGCGAGATGTCGACGCCGGGGACCCCCCGGGCGAGCGCGGCGAGCGCTCCGGCGAGCCCGAGGTCGTCGAGCACCGGGGGCCGCAGCGCGCCGATGGCCACGCGGGCCTCCTCGAGGGTGGTGTCGACGAGCCCGCCCGCGAGCTCGATGTCGACGCGGGCCGGGCCCGGGTCGCCGCGGTCGAGGTGGGTCAGCGCGGCGTCGAGGTGGTACCAGAGCGACACCAACCGCTGGGAGATCCCGTCGTGGATGTCCCGGGCGAGCCGGCGACGCTCGGCCTCCTGCGCGGCCACCGTCTGCTCGGCGAACCGCTCGTGCGCACGCTCCCGGGCGGCGAGCCTGCGGTGCATGCGGGCCTGGTGCAGCGCGCCCGCGAGCAGTCGGCCGATCGCGAGCAGCAGGCGCACGTCGCGCTCGTCGAAGTGGCGCCGGGTCACGGTGTGCACGTTGAGGACGCCGGCGAGGCCGCTCGGTTCGCTGATCATCGGCACGGACACCATCGACGTGTAGTCCTGGCCGCGCAGCGCCGGGATCGGGAGGTAGCGCGGGTCGGACTCCTTGTCCTCGACGATCACGACGGGCTCGCGGTGTCCGGCGACCCAGCCGCTCACCCCCTGCCCGAGCGGGAGGTGCACCGCGCCGACCTGCGCGTCGAACGGCGGAGTCGCCCCGAGCAGGGTGAGTCCCCGCTCGGAGTCGTCGAGCACGTGCACGAAGCACACGTCGGTGGCGGTGGCCTCGGTGATGACGCGCGCCACCGCGGCGGCCCGCGTCTCCACGTCGGGGCCGCTCGCGGTCGCCTCGACGATGTCCAGCAGGACCGCGTTCTCCCGTTCCGGATCGTCGAGCCCCAGCCCCCGGGGCGCCCTCAGCGGCCCAGCTCCCCCGCTCACCGGAACACCCCCTCCCGCAGCGCCGCCGCGACCGCGGCGGTGCGGTCGGGGACCTGCATCTTGCGTAGGACCGAGCGCACGTGGCTCTTCACCGTCTCGTCCCCGATGACCAGTCGGGAGGCGATCGCGCGGTTGCTGCACCCCGCGACGAGCAGGGCCAGCACCTCGCTCTCGCGGTGGGTGAGCCCCAGGTGCGCACCCGGCCAGAACTCGTCGCGCTCCAGCCGGGCGGCCGACTCGACGACCCGCCCGGCCATCGTTGCGTCGATGACGGTGGTGCCCGTGGCGGCGAGCTCGAGCTGGCCGACGAGCTCCTCGCCGCGGATGCGCTTGAGCAGGTAACCCGCGGCGCCGGCCCGCAGTGCCTGGAAGAGGTACTGCTCGTCGTCGTAGACCGAGAGCAGCACGACCCTCGCCCCGGGCCACCGCTGCGCCAGGCGCCGGCACAGGTCGAGCCCGCTCTCGCCCTGCATCCGCACGTCGGCGAGCACGAGGTCCGGGCGCAGCGAGGCGACGACCTCGAGCGCCTCGGGGACCCCGTGCGCCGTGCCGACGACCCGGATCCGGCCGGCGAACGGGGAGAGCATGGCCTTGAGACCGGCCACCACCATCTCGTGGTCGTCCACCACGACCACCCGCAGCGGGCCCGTCGCGGAGGGTGTGACGGAGGCCATCGGTCCACCGTAGGCGCCGGAACGGCCGTCGCGGACCCGTTGCACGGCCCGTCTCCCCCCGCCTCCCCCCGCTGCGGGGGGCGTGCACGGTCGCGGTCGTGCCTAGCGTCGTCGTCCTCCGGAGGTGCCCGATCCCGGACGAGGAGAGGGGTGCGACCCGTGCCCGACAAGACCCTGCGCATCCGCCGTGCCGGCCCCGACGAGCCGCGGCGACGTCCCGTGATGCTGGCGATCGCCGGTGACAGCGCCGCCGGGAAGACCACCCTCACCCGCGGCCTCGTCGAGGCGCTCGGTCCCCGGCGGTGCGTGTCGCTCTGCACCGACGACTACCACCGCTACGACCGCGCCGAGCGCAGGGAGCTGCCCTTCACCGCGCTCCACCCCGACTGCAACCACCTCGAGATCATGGAGCAGCACCTGCAGCTGCTCGCGACGGGCGCACCGATCCTCAAGCCGGTCTACGACCACGCCACCGGTGAGCTGGTGCGCCCCGAGCTGGTCGAGCCGGCCCCCGTCGTCATCGTCGAGGGCCTCTTCCCGCTGCACTCCCGGCTCGCCCGGGCCTGCTTCGACGTCACCGTCTTCCTCGACCCGCCCGAGGAGATCCGCCACGGCTGGAAGGTCGCCCGCGACACCGGCAAGCGCGGGTACACCACGGAGCAGGTGCTCGCGGAGCTCGCGCGCCGCGAGGAGGAGTCCGCCGCGTACGTCCGTCCCCAGCGCTCCCACGCCGATCTCGTCGTGCGCTTCGCGCCGATCGAGAGCCGCGACGACCCGGCGGACACCCCGCTCTCGGCGACCGTGATGATGCGCCCGACCATCGACCACCCCGACCTCACCGGGGTCCTCCAGCCGGGACTGACGCGGGCGATGCACCTCAAGCTCGAGCGCGACCCCGACGGCCGGCCGGTCGAGTCGCTGCACGTGCACGGGTACGTGCCGCGCGAGGAGAGCCTCGCCGTCGAGAAGGCCATCTGGACCGCGCTGGGCGACCCGGACGGCGAGACGCCGGACTGCCTGGGGCGCATCGGCGACGCCCGGTCCGAGCCGCTCGCGATCGCCCAGCTCCTGCTGCTCTACCACCTGCGCGACCTCGGCCGGGGGGTCGCGCCGTGAGCGCCCCGGCCGCCGTGGTGTTCGACGTCGACGGCACCCTCGCCGACACCGAGCGCGACGGCCACCGCGTCGCGTTCAACCGCGCCTTCGCCGCGCACGGCGTCGAGGTCTTCTGGGACATCGAGCACTACGGGCACCTGCTCGCCGTGACCGGTGGGCGGCGCCGCATCGTCGCGGACCTGGCCGCGCGCGAGGAGTGCTCCGGCGAGGCGGCCGACGAGGCCGCCCTCGAGGAGATCGCCGCGCGGGTGCACCGCACCAAGACCCGGCTCTTCGCCGACGAGGTCCGCCGCGGCGCGATCGGGGCGCGGCCCGGGGTGCGCGGGCTGGTGGCCGACCTGGTCGCGCACGGCACCCGGATCGCGGTCGCGACCACCGGCACCCGGGCGTGGGCGGAGCCGCTGGTGGAGCACGTGCTCGGGGTGGGGACGGCGGAGGTGGCCGTCTACGGTGACGACGTCACCCGCCTCAAGCCCGACCCGCAGGCCTACGACCTCGTCCTCGCCCGGCTCGGCCTCGCACCCGGGGAGGTCGTCGCCGTCGAGGACTCCGCGCCCGGGCTCGCGGCGGCCCGCGCGGCCGGACTCGCCACGGTCGTCGTCACGAACGGCTACACCCGCGAGCAGGACTTCGCCGGCGCCGCACTGCTGCGCGAGGAGTTCGACCGCCCCGCGCCGCTGGCCGCGGCCGAGCTCGGCGCGCTCGTCGACCGGAGCGCGGCTAGCGTCGCCCGGCGCCGGCACCCGGGAGGGCCGGCGGGTCCGTGCAGCCGCGAGCGGACGGGGAAGGGCGTGTCGTGGTCGGGGGAGGGGGCGGCGCCGAGCTGACCGACCCGGTCGCGCTCGGCCCGCGCTCGGCGCCGTCGCGGGTGCTGTTCGGGCCGCACGTCACCAACCTCGCCGATCCCCACCGGCCGCGGGCGATCGGCGACGCGCACGTGGCGTACTACGCGCGACGGGCGGCCGGCGGCGCCGGGGTGGTCGTCACCGAGGTCGCCTCGGTGCACGACTCCGACCGGCCCTACGACCGGGCCCCGCGAGCCGCCGACTGCGCACCCGGCTGGTCGGCGGTGGCGCGGGCGTGCCGGCCCCACGGCACCCTGGTGCTCGCGGGGCTCGGGCACGCCGGCTCCCAGGGCAGCTCCGCCCACCACCGGCGGCCGTTGTGGGCGCCGTCGCCGATCGCGGACCCGGTCGGCCGGGAGGTCCCGGTCGCGATGGACGAGGCGGCGATCGCGGCGGTCGTCGACGGGTTCGCGACCGCGGCCGCGCTCGCCGTGGAGGCGGGCGCGGACGGCGTGGAGATCCAGGCCGGGCAGCACGCGCTGCTGCGCCAGTTCCTCTCCGGGCTGACCAACCAGCGCAGCGATGCGTACGGCGCCGAGCGCGGGCTGCTGCTGCGGCAGGTCATGGCGGCGGTGCGGGCGGCGGTGGGTGACGACGGCGTCGTCGGGCTGCGGCTGGCGGTCGACGAGCTGGCGCCGTGGGCGGGCCTGACCCCCGACGCGGTCGAGGTGCCGGCCGGGCTCGACCACGTCGTCGGGGTCCGGGGGAGCGGCCTCGCCGTCGCGGCGACCCGGCCCGACGCGCACACCCCGCCGGGATACGGCGTGCCGCTGACCGCCGCGCTGCGCCAGGCCGCGCCCGCCGGTACCGCGGTGGTGTTGGCCGGCGGCGTCGTCGACCCCGGCCAGGCCCGGGAGGCGCTCGCGGCCGGCGACGCCGACCTCGTCGAGATGACCCGCGCGCTCGTCGCCGAGCCCGACCTCGTCGCCCACGTCCGGGCGGGCCGCGCGCCGCGGCCCTGCGTGCTGACCAACCAGCGCTGCCGGGTCCGCGACGTCCGCAACCCGCTCGTGTCGTGCACCGTCTCGCCCACCGTCGGGGTCCCGACGGTGCGGCCCGGGGACGGCCGTGCGGTGCGTGTGGTGGGCGGCGGCCCCGCGGGGCTGGAGGGTGCGCTGGTGCTGGCCCGCTCCGGGCACCGCGTGACCCTGCTCGAACGGGGCGACGAGCTCGGCGGGCTGCTGCGGTGGGTGGCGCGGCTGCCCGGGCGCGGTCGGTTCGCCGATCTGGTCGCCTGGTGGCGCGGGGAGCTCGCCCGGTACGGCGTGACCGTGTGCCTGGGCGCGGACGCCGACCCCGACGGCGACGTGCCAACGCTCTGGGCGGCCGGCGGCGTCGACCGGGACCCGCCCGCCACCGGGGTCGAGACGGTGCCCGCGGCCACGTTCCTGGCCGGAGCCCCGCCGAGCGACCGGCCCGGTCGGGGGCCTCGACGCAGCGACGGTGCCGCTCGTTCGGTCGGCGGCGACGGCCCCGTCGTCGTGTGGGACCGGATCGGTGACGCCACCGGGGTCGGCGTCGCCGAGCTGCTCGCCGCCGCCGGGCGGGAGGTGGCGATCGTGACCGGTGACGGGGTGGTCGGCCACGAGCTCGGCGGCGACCTCGTCCCGGCGCAGGCCCGGCTGGTCGCCGCGGGGGTCCGCCGGGTGGTGCGGCACGCGCTCGTCGACGCGGCGGACGGGGTGCTGACGCTGCGCCACGTCGACACCGGCGAGCCGACGACGCTGCGGTGCGCGGCCCTCGTCGACGCCTCGCCCCGGGTGCCCGGGCCGGTGCCCGAGGACGCCGTGGCCGAGGGTGGCCTGCTGGTGGTCGGGCCGCAGGTGCTGGCGGGCGACGTCGTGGCGCCGCGGACGGTGCACGAGGCGGTGCTCGACGGGCGCCGGGCGGCGGCGAGGGTGGCGGAGCTGGCGGCGCGCCCGTGACGACGACGCCGCTCCCCGGGGACCCGGTCCGGCTGGGCCCGCTGACCCTCCGGAACCGGATCGTCTTCCCCGCCCACCTGACCAACGCCGCCGTCGGCGGGAGGCCGACCGCGCAGCACGCCGCCTACTACGCCGCCCGCGCGGCCGGCGGCGCCGCGATGGTGATCACCGAGGAGCACTCCGCCGGCGACGACGACCGCCCCTACGAGCGCCTGATCCGCGGCACCGACCCGGCGGTCGTCCCGGGGCTGCGCCGGATCACCGACGCCGTCCACGCCCACGGGGCGGTGGTGCTCGCGCAGGTGGGGCACAACGGCGGGCAGGCCTCCTCGCGCTACTCGGGGGTGCCGGTCACCGCGCCGTCCCCGCTGCCCGACCCGATGTTCCGGGAGGTCCCGCGGGCCCTGACGATCCGCGACGTCGCCGACCTCGTCGCGGGGTTCGCGCGCACCGCGGAGCACGTGGTCGCCGGGGGCTACGACGGGCTGGAGATCCAGGCGTCGCAGGCCTCGGTGATCCGGCAGTTCCTCTCCCCGCTCACCAACCACCGCGAGGACGCGTACGGCGAGGACCCCGGGCGCCTGCTCGTCGAGATCCTCGCGGCCGTCCGCCCGGCGCTCGGTCCCGGGCGGGTGCTGGGGGTGCGGCTGCAGGGCGACGAGGGCCTCGCCGGCGGGCTCACCGCCGCCGACGCGGCCGCCCTGGCCCGTCGGGTCGAGGGCACCGTCGACTACGTGAACACCGCGGTCGGGGTGGCCACCGCGACCCTCCCGCTCATCGAGCCGCCGATGGGGGTGCCCGCGGGGTACGCAGCGGCCGTGCCGACGGCGGTGCGGGACGCGGTGGACGTGCCGGTGGTGGGGGTCGGCCGCTTCACCATCCCCGAGCAGGTGGCCGCGACGCTCGCCGCCGGGACCTGCGACCTCGTCGGCGTGGTGCGCGGGCAGATCGCCGACCCGGGATTCGCCGGGACGGCGCTCGCCGGCGGGCGGGTGCGGCGCTGCGTGGGGTGCAACCAGGAGTGCATCGCGGCGGTCGGGCTGAACCGGCGCCTCGGGTGCGTGGTGAACCCGCGGGCCGGCCGGGAGGCGGTGCCGGTGCCCGCCCCGCGGTCCCGACGGCGGGTGCTGGTGGCGGGCGGGGGGCCGGCGGGACTGTCGGCGGCGGTCGCGGCGGCGCGGCGGGGCCACGACGTGCACCTCGTGGAGGCGGGCGCCCGGCTCGGCGGGCAGGTCGCGTGGGCGGCCGCGGCGCCGGGCCGCGGGGAGCTCGGACATGCCGTCGACGACCTTGCCGCCGAGGCACGCGAGCTCGGCGTCGCGATCCGGCTCGGCGTCGTCGTGGACGACGCGCTGGTCGCCGCGCACGCGCCCGACGTCGTCGTCGACGCGACCGGGTCGGTGCCCGCGGGACCGGGCTGGGCGGGCGAGGGGGTGCTCGACGTCGAGGACGTCCTGCGGGCCGGGGCACGACCCCGCGGCCGCGTGCTCGTCGTCGACGAGGCCGGGGGCCACGCCGCGCCGTCGGTCGCCGAACTGCTGGCGATCGCAGGCGCGACCGTGACGACGGTGACCCCGGCGCTGGAGGCCGCCGCGGACCTCGGGCCCACGCTGGAGGCGCCGCGGTGGGCGCGGCGCGCGGCGGCGCTCGGGATCCGCCAGGAGGTCGAGACGGTCGTGCTGGGCGCCGGGAACGGCACGGTGCGTCTGCTGCACCACCTCACCGGCGAGGAGGAGACGCGCCCGGTCGACGCCGTCGTCGCCTGCTCGCCGCGGGCGGCGCGCGAGCCGGTGACGGCGGCGGTGGCGGTGCGTCGCGTCGGGGACGCCGTGGCTCCCCGGCTGCTCGACGCCGCCGTCCGGGAGGGGCACGACGCCGCCGTCGGGATCTGACAGGCAACCCAGGGGTTGCCCATCTGAACGAGCAACCGTAAGGTTGCTCATCGTGGAGGACGACGCCGTGTTCCGGGCCCTCGCGGACCCGACCCGGCGTCACCTGCTGGACGCGCTCTACGCGCGCGACGGCCGGACGTTGTCGGAGCTCGCGGAGGGCCTGGCGATGAGCCGGCAGGCGGTGACGAAGCACCTCGCCGTCCTGGAGGAGGCGGGGCTGGTCACGGCGGTGCGCCGGGGCCGGGAGCGTCACCACCACCTCAACCCCGCGCCGCTCGGCGACATCGCCGACCGCTGGATCCGCAAGTACCACCGAGGGCGGGTGGCCGCCCTGACCGACCTGCGACGAGCCCTGGAGGACCCCGTGACCGCCGACCCGACCACGCATCCCGGTGCGACCGCCTTCGTCTACGTCAGCTACATCCGCACCACCCCCGAGAAGCTCTGGGAGGCCCTGACCACGCCGGCGTTCATCCGCCGCTACTTCGACGGCGGCGGCCCGGAGTCGGACTGGGCGGTCGGGTCCCCGGTGCGCTGGAGCATGGGCGGCGAGCCTGCCCACGACTGGGAGCAGCACGTCCTCGAGTCCGACCCGCCCCGCCGGCTCGCCTACACCTGGCACAACTACCGGCCGGAGATGCAGCCGATCTTCGGCTGGTCGGACGAGAAGCTGGCGGAGCTGCAGCAGGAGCCGGTCTCGCGGGTGACCTTCGAGATCGAGCCGGTGACGGACACCGCGGTCAAGCTCACGGTGACCCACGACGGCTTCGTGCCCGGCAGCGAGATGCTGGCCGGGGTGTCGGGTGGCTGACCCGGGATCCTGTCGAACCTCAAGTCGCTGCTCGAGACCGGCGAGGTGGTGGCCGGGCGCGGCTGACAGGCTGGCGGGCGTGGAGGTCTCCCGCGCGCGCTCGGCCGACTGCTCCGACACACCGCTCCTGCTCGTGCCGGTCGGCGCGCTCGAGCAGCACGGCCCGCACCTGCCGCTGGGGACCGACACGACGGTCGCGACGACGGTGGCCGGACGGACCGGGCTGCCGGTCACGCCGCCGATCG
>NZ_DASXJD010000095.1:0-25930 GCF_036497585.1 Actinomycetospora sp.
CACCCGCCGTCGGGACCACCGCGACGCGGCCGAAGGAGGGCACGATCGCGGTGTCCTCGGCGAGCACCGCGATCCGCGTGCCGTCCGGGGAGAACGACGGCTGCGAGAACGATGTGCGCGAGACCGGCGTCAGCGCCCGCAGCTCGCCGGCGTGCTCGCCGTCGACGTCGACGAGGTGCAGCGCGTCGACCATCGTCCCCGGTTGCGGCGGAGCCCTTCCGTCACGGCCACGCGCGGGGCGAGGATCGGCCGGTGGACGCCACCGGCACGCTGGACGAGGACGAGCGCACCCGGTGCCTCGTGGAGGCCGAGGGACACGCGGCGGAGCTGTTCGCCGAGGTCGACCGGCGGGGGCTGATCGCGCCCGGGCGCCTCGAGTCGGAGGTCAGCACCGCGGTGCGCGACCTCGGCGCCGAGATGTTCGGGACCTCGCGCCACTGGCACAAGCGCGTGGTGCGCTCCGGGGAGAACACCCTGCAGCCGTACCGGGAGAACCCGCCCGATCGCCGCATCGCCGAGGACGACATCGTCTTCGTCGACCTCGGGCCGGTGTTCGCGGCGTGGGAGGCCGACGTCGGGCGGACGTTCGTCCTCGGCGACGACGAGCGCAAGCACGCCATCGCGGCCGACCTGCCCCGGGTGTGGGACGCGGGCCGGTCGTATTTCGACAGCCACCCCGACGTCACGGGCGAGGAGCTCTACGCCCATGTGTGCGGGCTCGCCCGGGACGCCGGCTGGGAGTTCGGCGGCCCGCACAGCGGCCACCTCGTCGGGGAGTTCCCGCACGAGCTGATCGACGCCGAGCGCCTGTCCAGCTACATCACGCCCGGCAACGACACCCCGATGCACCGCGCCGTCGATGCGGCGGGGCGCCGCTGCCACTGGATCCTCGAGGTCCACCTCGTGGACGGCGAGCACCGCATCGGCGCCTTCTTCGAGCAGCTGATGCGCTAGCGGTCGGTGCGCTCGCTGGGGTAGCGCCGGGTGCCCAGGTCGGTGTCGGCTCCGTTGGCGGTGCTGTCCGAGCCGCCCACACCGCCGGTGCGGAACTGCTGCGGGCCGTACTGACCGGCCTGGCTGGGCCCGAACCGCGACCGGCCGGGCACGCTCGTCTCCTTGCGCACCTGGCGCAGGGCGGTGTCGAGCTGCCGGCGGAAGCGACCACGGGTGCGCTGGTCGATGAACGACGCGGCCTGGTCGGCGTACCGGTTGACCTTCTCCGGGTTCTGCCGGGCGTACTGGCGGGCCGCGGCCACGGCGGCTCCGAGGGCGGCCACGCGACGCATCAGGGCCATCTGGGTGCACCTCATCCGGGGTCGGGTCGGCCCCGGGGGTCGGCCGGGGAGTCGGACCCCTCCTGGGTACCACGATCGGGTCCGCGCTCACCGCGCGGGGCTGGTCGATCGCGCTCGGCTCCGGACACTGATCGATCAGGCGCGACGCGACCGGACGCCATTCCCCGGAATGGCTCGGATTATGCGCCGGCAGGCGTGCGTGTAGCCGGGCAGCACACCTCCGGGTCTGGGGGGGTGACCCGGATTTCGTCGGGGGGAGACGTTGCTGCCCGGCTACGTGAACGAGCGTATTCCTCCGCGCGTCGAGCAACAAGGCGACATCTCTGTCGATATCGTGTTCCGTTGCTGTGTGTCCGGTCAGTGGCCTACTGACCTGCTGCGATCACCGGGGAAAGGTCGCCCGGACGGCCGTGCGGACCGGGGGTCGAAGATTCCGGGAGCTACGACGACTTCGTCGTACAGAATACCCGGAACGCATGGTGCTGCGTTCTTCTCCGCAATCCGATCAGCTCTCTCCCGAGGCGTGCGGGAAACCGAGGTGGTGCTGGGGGACCTCCGGCGAGGCGGTGTCCAGCGGGATCGCGGGCGAGCGCACGAGACCGAGCTGGGCGCTCTGCCGGGGCTGGACCGCCTCGAGCACCCAGTCGACGGCGGTGCGCAACCGGTTCCCCGGCATGGCGGCCAGGTGGTAGCCGCGGGTGACGATCTTGGCGGGCAGGCCGGTGAGCGGGAGGTGCAGCGGGGCGGCGGCCGCCTGGAAACCGCCGAGGTCCACGACGAACCCGAGGTCGCGGTGCCGGTACGGCCGCACCGACCCGTAGCCGAGCGATGCCGCCAGGTTCCGGCCGGCGAGGGCGCCCTGGCGCACCGCGTGCTGCGCCGTCGTCGGCGTGTGCTCGCCGGGGCGGGTCGGATCGGGCACGGCGGCCACGTCGCCGCACGCGTAGAGCTCCGGGCGGCCCGGCACCTGCAGCGTCTCGTGGACCACCACCCGGCCGTCGTCGAGCTCGATGTCGAGGCGCTCGATGAGCGGGTCGGCCCGCACGCCGACGCACCACAGCAGCGTCCGGGTCGGGATGCGCTCCCCGGAGCTGAGCACGACGCCGTGCTCGTCGGCCTCCTCCATCGTCTCGTGGGTGTGCACCTCGACGCCCCGGCGCCGCAGGACCGCGTCGGCGGTGCGCGCGAGGTGCTCGTCGAGCCCCGCGAGCACCTCGCCCCGGCTGACGAGCACCCAGCGCATGGCGTCCGGGTCGAGCCCGCGGCTGCGCGCCAGCGCCCGCGTGAACAGCTGGCCCTGGGCGGCGACCTCGGTGCCGGTGTAGCCGGCGCCGACCACGACGAAGGTGCAGCGCGCCTCCCGCTCGGCCGGGTCGTCGCACATCTCCGCGAGGTCGATCTGCCGCACGACGTGGTCGCGCAGGTAGATCGCCTCGGGCACCCCGCGGAAGCCGACCGCGTACTCGCTGACGCCCGGGATCGGCATCACCTTGTGGACGCTGCCCGCCGCCAGGACGAGCCGGTCGTAGGTGGTGCGGTGGTGCACACCCTCGGGGTCGAGCCACCCGATCTCGCGGACGTCGAGGTCGATCGCGTCGACCTCGCCCGGCGCGTGGTGCACGCAGGCCGGGAGGGCGTCGGAGAGGGCGACGGCGATGCGGCGCGGCTCGAGGATGCCGCCCGCCACCTCCGGCAGCAGCGGCAGGTAGAGGAAGTAGTTGGTGGGGCTGACCACCACGATGTCCACGGCGCCGCGCGTGCGCCGCGCCAGCGACTTCGCGGTGTGGAACCCGGCGAACCCGCTGCCGATGATCACCACGCGGGGCGGCCGGTCGCCCCGTCCGTCGCCCTGGCCGTCGGTCCGTGGTGCGTCCATGTCCGAAGAGGGTGCCGGAACGGTCGGTGCCCACGGAACCGCGGTACGTGATGTCCGCGTGTCGGTCCTGTCGCGGCGGTGTTAACGCCGTCCGCGCCGGTCCGCGCCGTGTGCACCTCGACCGCTCGGGGTAACCCGTGCGCTCGTGGACGACAGCGAGTCGGTGTTCGCGCTGCGGAACGTGACGGTCCGCCGTCCCGACCCGAACGGCGGGGAACCGCGCGCGGTGCTCGACGGCGTGGACACCGACATCCCGGGGCAGGGCACGACGGTGCTCTGGGGCACATCGGGGGCGGGCAAGACCACCCTGCTGCGACTGCTCGACCGGCTCGACGTGCCCGACGCCGGGGTCGTCCGCTACCGCGGCACGCCGCTCGACGACCTCGACCCGCTCGCGCTGCGCCGCGAGGTCGGCATGGTCTTCCAGCGCCCGACGCCGTTCGCCGGCACCGTCCGGGACAACCTGCGCGTCGCCGCGCCCGAGGCCGACGACGGCCGGTTGGGCGAGCTGCTCGAACGGGTGTCCCTCCCGGCCGACGTGCTCGGCCGGGACGCGGACACCCTCTCCGGCGGCGAGCTGCAGCGCATGTGCCTGGCGCGCACGCTCGTCGTCGAACCCCGCGTGGTGCTGCTCGACGAGCCGACCTCCGCCCTCGACGCCGAGCCCACCCGCACCTTCGAGCGCACCGTGGCCGACCTCGCCGCGGACGGCCTGACCGTGGTGTGGGTCAGCCACGACGCGGCCCAGGTCCGGCGGGTCGCCGACCGGGTGCTCGAGGTGGCCGGGGGACGCGTCCGGGCCCGCGAGGCGGACGACCTGGAGGACGAGGCGTGACCGTCAACTGGGCCGGGACGGCCTTCTCGCTCATCCTCGTCGCGGTCGCCGCGGGGCTCTCGCTCTACTGGGGCCTGGGCCTGGAGCGCAGCATCGTCTGGGCCGCGCTGCGTGCCGGCGTCCAGCTCCTGCTCGTCGGCGGGATCCTGCTCCTGCTACTGCGGCCGCAGACCTCGCTGTGGTGGTCGTGGCTGTGGGTGGTGGCGATGCTCGGGTACGCCGCGGTCACCGCGAAGCAGCGGGCGCCCGGGGTCCCGCGGATCGTCCCGCTCGCGCTCACCGCGTTCGTGCTGGCGACGGCGCTCTCCCTGGCGGTCCTCTTCGGGCTGGGGGTCTTCCCGCTGAGCGCGCGCACCCTGGTGCCGATCGCGGGCCTCATCGTCGGCAACGCCATGACCGCGACGGTGCTCGCGGGCCGCCGCATGGTGGAGGAGTTCACCGACAAGCGCGACGAGATCGAGGCCCGGCTGGCCCTGGGCCAGCCCTCGCAGGACGCGGCCCGGCCCTACGTCCGGGGCGTGCTGCGCTCGGCGCTCTCGCCGCAGATCGAGACCACCAAGGCGACCGGCCTCGTCTTCCTCCCCGGGGCGATGACCGGCCTCATCCTCGGCGGGGCGGACCCGGTCTCGGCGGTGCTCGTGCAGCTCGTGGTGATGTTCCTCGTCCTGGCGGCGGCCTCGACCACGACGACGGTCATGGCGATCGGGCTCTCCCGCCGCCTGTTCACCCCGGACCACCGCCTCGTGCGGCTGGCGCGGGCGGCGTCCTGACGGTCAGCGGTCGACGCCCCCCGACCTGCTGCGGCACGGTTCGGCCGCTGTGATCGACGACGCCGTGTGATGATCGTTGCCGTGCGTGACGACGAGGACCCGGGTACGAGCGATGACGTGACCGCTTCACTCGTGACGCTCGGAGACGAGCGCTTCGTCTCGTTGACCACGTTCCGCCGCACCGGTGAGCCCGTGGCGACCCCGGTGTGGGTCGTCCGGGACGGCGCCGCGCTCGTCGTCTACACGGTGGCCGAGAGCGGCAAGGTCGGGCGCATCCGCAGCGACGCCCACGTCGAGCTGCGGGCCTGCGACCGTCGGGGCCGCGTCGCCGAGGGCACCCCGGTGGTGCCCGCGACCGCGGTGGTCGACGAGTCCGCCGAGGGCGTGGGCCTGACCGAGCGGCTCCTGCGCACCAAGTATGGCTGGGAGTTCGGCGGGATCCGACTCCTGCAACAGGCCGAGCGCTTCGTCGGCCGCTCGAGCACCCCGCGCACGCGGGTCGTGCTGCGCGTCACGCCGATGTAGCGGCGTCGCCGAGCATCCGCCGCGCGTCGGCGTAGCGGGTAAGCAGCCGGGCCGGGGGTCCGAACGGCGTCGGGACCCGCACGATGCCCTCGACCTCGCGCACGGCGATCACGGCGGACCAGCACGGGCTCCGACACCTCGGGGTGAAGGTCGCAACATTCGGGTGCGCGAGGATGCGCGCATGCCAGTCGTCCTCGTCCACGGCAACCCCGAGACCGCCGCCGTCTGGGACCCGCTGGTCGCCGCGCTGCGCGACCACGGAGTGACCGACGTCGTCCGGCTCTCCCCGCCCGGCTTCGGCGCGTCGGTGCCGGACGGGTTCGAGGCGACGGTCGACGGCTACCGCGACTGGCTGCTCGGCGAGCTCGAGCGCCTCGAGGGCCCGATCGACCTGGTGGGCCACGACTGGGGCGGCGGGCACGTCGCGACCGCGCTGATGGCCCGACCGGAGACTGTGCGCAGCTGGGCGGACGACGTCCTCGGGGTCTTCGAGCCGGGCTACGTGTGGCACGACCTGGCGCAGGCCTGGCAGACGCCCGGCCTCGGCGAGGAGCACGTCGCCGGGATGCTCGGCGGGACGCACGAGGCGAAGGTCGAGCGCATGCTGGGCCTCGGGATCACCCCCGAGGTGGCCGACCGGATGGCGAGCGGGTGGGACGAGGCGATGCAGGCCTGCGTGCTGCGCCTCTACCGGGACGCCGCGCAGCCCGCGATCGCCCGCCGCGGCGAGGACCTCGGACGGCTCGCCGCCCGACCCGGCCTCGCGCTGCTGGCGACCGAGGACCACTACACCGGCGACGAGGCGATGCGGCGGCGGGCCGCGGAACGGGCCGGGGCGCAGGTCGCGGTGCTCGAGGGCCTCGGGCACTGGTGGATGGTCCAGGACCCCGCGCGCGGCGCCGAGGTGCTGACGGCGTTCTGGGCGGGCCTCGCCGGGTAGCCGACGGGTGTGGCTGATCTCGAGTTCTTCTTCGACCCCATCTGCCCGTTCTGCTGGGTGACGTCCCGCTGGGTGGTCGACGTGGCGGCGCAGCGCGACCTCGAGGTCGTCTGGCGCCCGCTGTCGCTGGCGATCCTCAACGAGGAGATCTCCTACGACGAGCGGAAGAAGGCCTCGCCGGAGTACCCGGACTCGCACCTGCGTGGGCTGGAGATGCTGCGCGTGGTGCACGCCGCGCGCGAGGCGCACGGACCCGGCGTCGTCGGGGACCTGTACACCGCGCTCGGCGAGCTGGTGTGGGACGCCGACCCGCCCGAAGGTGATGATTTCAAGGCCGTCATGCACGAGATGGCCCGCCTGCGGGACCTTCGTCCGGCGCTGCGGCAGGCGGGGCTGCCCGAGGACCTGGCGGACGCGTCGTCGGACACCTCCCGCGACGACGACTTGCGCTCCGAGACCCAGGAGGCCGCGGAGCGCTGCGGCGGCGGGGTGGGGACGCCGATCCTGTCGTTCTCGCCTCCCGACGGTCCCGCGCTCTTCGGGCCGGTCATCGACGCCCCGCCGTCGGGCGAGGACTCGCTGCGCCTGTGGGACGCGGTGGAGACGATCGCGCGCTGGGGCGGGTTCGCCGAGCTGAAGCGCAACGTCCGGTCGTTCCCCGAGACGCCGATGTCGGCCAAGCTGGCGAAGACGGACACGTACGTGCGCTGAGGCACGAGACCGGAGGCCGCTCATGCCCAAGGAGATCCTCGTCAGCTACGGGGTCGACATCGACGCGGTCGGGGGGTGGCTCGGCTCGTACGGCGGGGAGAACTCCCCGGGCGACATCTCGCGGGGCCTCTTCGCCGGCGAGGTCGGGGTGCCGCGCGTGCTCGAGCTCTTCCGGCGCGCCGGCATCCGCCAGACGTTCTTCTGGCCGGGCCACTCGGTCGAGACCTTCCCCGAGCAGTTCGACGCGTGCGTCGCGGCGGGCCACGAGATCGGGGTGCACGGGTACAGCCACGAGAATCCGATCGCGATGTCGAGACAGCAGGAGTCCGACGTCCTGGACCACTGCATCTCGCTGATCGAGGACCGTTCCGGCGCGCGGCCCACCGGCTACGTCGCGCCGTGGTGGGAGTTCTCGGAGATCACCAACGAGCTGGTCCTCGACCGCGGGCTGACCTACGACCACTCGCTGATGCACGACGACTTCACGCCCTACTACGTCCGCGTCGGCGACTCGTGGACCAAGATCGACCTGGACGCCGACGCCGCGGAGTGGATGAAGCCGCTGCGCCGGGGCGAGGAGACCGACCTCGTCGAGCTGCCCGCGAACTGGTACCTCGACGACCTCCCCCCGATGATGTTCGTCAAGGGCAGCCCGAACTCCCACGGCTTCGTCAACCCGCGCGACATTGAGCAGCTCTGGCGCGACCAGTTCGACTGGGCCTACCGCGAACTGGACTACGCGGTCTTCACCATGACGATCCACCCGGACGTCTCCGGGCGCCCGCAGGTGCTGCTCATGCACGAGCGGCTCATCGAGTACATCAACTCCCACGAGGGCGTGCGCTGGCTGACGTTCGACGAGATCGCGCAGGACTTCCTGCGGCGCTCGCCGCGAGGCGCAGGGAGGCCCTGATGGACTTCAGCGAGGACGACTCCGTCGACGCGGTGACCGCGAGCTTCGCGGACACCCCCGACCCGCGGCTGCGCGAGGTGATGGACAGCCTCGTGCGCCACCTGCACGGCTTCCTGCGCGAGGTGCGGCCCAGCCTCGCGGAGTGGGAGCGGGGGATCGAGTTCCTCACCGCGATCGGGCAGAAGTGCGACGAGCACCGCCAGGAGTTCATCCTCTTCTCCGACGTGCTCGGCGCCTCGATGCTCGTGGAGACGATGGAGGCGGCGCGGCAGTCAGGTGGGGCGAGCGGAGCGACGGGGGAAGAATCCGACGCCACCGCATCCACGGTGCTCGGGCCGTTCCACGTGGTGCGCAGCCCGGAGCGCGCGCTCGGCGACTCGATCGACTCGGTCGGCACCGGCGAGCCGTGCCTGATCGAGGGCTCGGTGAGCACCCCGGACGGCACCCCGGTACCGGGGGCGCGGATCGACGTGTGGCAGGCCGACGACCACGGCTTCTACGACGTCCAGGTCCCCGACGCCCAGCCGCTCGGCAACGGGCGGGGCCTGTTCACCGCCGACGACGAGGGCCGGTTCTGGTTCCGCTCGATCGTCCCGGCGCACTACCCGATCCCCACCGACGGGCCGGTGGGTGCCCTGCTGACCGCCACGAAGCGCCACCCCTACCGCCCGGCGCACGTGCACTTCATCGTCGAGGCCCCGGGCCACGTGCCGGTGACCACGCACGTCTTCGTCGCGGGCAGCGCCTACCTGGACTCCGACGCGGTGTTCGCCGTGAAGCAGTCCCTGGTGCGCGACTTCGCGCCGGTCGACGACCCCGACGCCGCCGCGCGCCACGGCCTGCCCACCCCGTTCCGGCGGGCGCGGTTCGACGTCGTGCTGCAGCCTGCGTCCTCGTGAGGTTCACCGAGCTGCCGCGTCCGACGCGGGTGGCCTTCGGGCCCGGGCGGTTCGCCGAGCTCGGCGAGGAGGTGGCGCGCCTCGGCGCGCGCCGCGTCGTCGTCGTGACCACCCCGGGCCGCGAGGCGCTGGGGGAACAGGCCGCGGGGTTCCTGGGGGACCGGTCGGCCGGGGTGCTCGCGGACGCGGTGGAGCACGTGCCGGCCGAGGTCGCGGACGCCGCCGTGGCCCGGGCGGAGGAGCTGGGCGCGGACGGGTGCGTGGCGGTCGGCGGCGGGTCCGCGATCGGGCTCGGGAAGGCGATCGCCCGCGACACCGGGGTGCCGCTGGCCGCGGTGCCCACCACCTACTCCGGTTCGGAGATGACGCCGGTGTGGGGCCGGACCGAGGACGGGGTGAAGGCGACGGGTCGCGACGAGCGGGTGCGTCCCGCCGCCGTCGTCTACGACCCGGAGCTGACGACGTCGCTGCCGGTCGCGGTATCGGTGACGAGCGCGGGCAACGCGCTCGCGCACGCCGTCGAGGCGCTGTGGGCCCCCGACGCGACGCCGGTGACGCGGCTCGAGGCGACCGAGTCGGCCCGTGCGATCGTCGACGCGCTGCCCCGCGTGGCCGCCGCCCCGGCCGACCCTGCGGCGCGTGCGGACCTGCTCTACGGCGCGTGGCTCGCCGGTGCCGGGCTCGCGGTGACGACGATGGGGCTGCACCACCGGCTGGCGCACGTGCTCGGCGGCGGGCTGGACCTGCCCCACGCCGGCACGCACACGGTGCTGCTGCCGCACGTCCTCGCGTGGACGCTCCCGGCGGTCCCGAAGGCGGGCGCCGCGCTGGAACGGGCGCTGGGTGGGGATCCGGTGGCGGTGCTGCGCAGGCTGTTCGCCGAGCTCGGGGCGCCGACGACGCTGGCGGAGCTGGGAGCGGACTCGGCGCAGTTCGATGTCCTCGCGGAACGGGCCGTGTCGCCGCCGCCCGCCCATCCGCGGGTGCCGACGGCGCCCGAGGTCCGGGCCCTGCTCGACGAGGCGCTGGGGTGCGCTCCGCGCAGGTGAGCAGTAATCCGCCCTATGGCACGGATCACTGCTCACGAGCGCGCTGCGTACCGACCGCCCGCGCCGCGGCCCGGATCCCCTCGTAGCCGGTGCAGCGGCACAGGTTCGAGGCGAGCAGGGCGTCGAGGCGGTCGTCGTCCTCGACCACCGTGGGGTCCTCGTCGAGCGCCCCGCGCAGCAGCACGAGGAACCCCGGCGTGCAGAACCCGCACTGCAGCGCATGGTGCTCGGAGAACGCGGTCTGCAACGGGTCCGGGGTGCCGTCGGCGGCCTCGAGTCCCTCGACGGTCCGGATCGCCCGGCCCCGCACCTGCACCGCCAGCACGAGGCAGGACCGCACCGGCTCGCCGTCGACGAGCACGGTGCAGGTCCCGCACACGCCGTGCTCGCAGCCGAGGTGGGTGCCGGTGAGCCCGAGGTCCTCGCGCAGCACGACGGCCAGGGCGCGCCGCGGCTCCACGGTCACCCGGTGCTCGGTGCCGTTGACGTGCAGGTCGACGTCGAGGGCGGTCATGCGGCGGCCTCCTCGGTGCGGGCCAGGACCCGGCGCACCAGGACCCCGGCCACGTGGCGGGTGTAGGCGATCGGGGCGTGCGGGTGCTCCCGCGGGTCGGCGTCGACCGTCGCGGCGGCCGCCCCCGGGTCCTCGCCCCGGGCCAGCGCCGCCTCGGCCGCGTGCGCCCGGATCCCCGTCGGGGCCGCCCCGGCCAGCCCGAGCCGCGCGGATCCATCGGGCAGCACGGCCGCGGTCGCCGCCACGTGGGCGTAGCCCGCGTGGGTGCGCCGGGACTCGACGACGCCGACCCGGGTCCCGCCGGGCAGACGCGGCAGCACCACGGCGGTGGCGAGCTCGTCGGGGGCGGCGGCGGTCTCGTGCGGCCCGTACAGGAAGTCCCCGACGGCGACGGTGCGCCGGCCCCGCGTCGATGCCAGCTCCACCGACCCGCCCAGCCCGGCCGCGAGCGCGCACCACTCCGAGGCCGGGTGTGCGAAGCACAGGCTCCCGACCAGCGTGCCGCGGCTGCGCACCGGCGGGTGGGCGATCCAGCCGGCGGTCGCGACGAGCAGCGCCCCGAGCGGGCCGGCCACGGCGCCGCGCTCGAGGTCGACGTGCCGCACCCGGGCCCCGATCCGCACCGACCCGACGTCGTCGTGGACGCCTGCCAGCTCGTCGAGGTCCGCCACGTCGACCAGCAGCGACGCTTCGGTTCGGCGCCACCCCAGGTCCTGCAGCAGGCTCTGCCCACCCGCGATCACCCGGGCGCCCGGCGTCGCGAGCGCGTCGAGGGCCTCGGCGAGCGTCGTCGGGACGACGTACTCGAACGGCGCCGGCTTCACCCGACACCCCCGAGCGCGGCCCACACGACGGCGGGCGTGAGCGGCATCCGCAGCCTCGTCGGGTCGGCCCCGGGCAGCGAGCGGATCGCGTCGGCCACCGCGTTCACGACGGCGGGCGGCACCCCGATGCACCCCGCCTCGCCGGCCCCCTTGGCGCCGAGCGGGTTGTCGGGGGCGGGGACGGCCGTCTCGTCGACGCGCAGGTCCCGCGGCATCTCCGCGGCGGTGGGCAGCAGGTAGTCGAGCAGGCCGTCGCGCAGCAGAGCGGCGCCCTCGTCGTCGAGCACCACCGACTCGGTGAGCACCTGGCCGAGCCCCTGCGCGATCGAACCGAGCGTCTGGCCGTGGACGGCGGTCTGGTCGAGGACGGTGCCGTAGTCGTCGACGGCCACGAGGCGGAGCAGGTGCACGCTGCCGAGCTCCGGGTCTACCTCGACGACCGCGCCGTAGCTGCCGTAGGGGAACGCCGGCGGGGAGGTGAATCGGTGCTCGGCGCGCAGCGGCTCCGTCTCGGTGGCGAGCTCCCCGGCCGGCATCGCCGAGGTCCCGGAGCGCAGCGTGCCCTTGTCCCAGACGACGTCGTCGACCGCGACCGCCCAGACCTCGGCGGCCCGTTCCCGCGCGGTCCCGATCAGCGCGTCGGCCGCCTCCGCGAGCGCGGCCCCGCCCATCTGGGCCGACCGGCTCGCGAACGTCCCGTGACCCTCGGGGACCTCGCCGGTATCGCCCTCCACGAGCACGACGTCCTCGGCGGCGACCCCGAGCCGGTCGGCGACGAGCGCGGCGAACACCGTCCCGTGCGGCTGCCCGGTGGACGATGTCCCGACCCGGGCCGTGAAACCGCCGTCGTCGGCGGTCACCGACCCGTACTCCTCGAGGATCCCCGGCTCGCCGCCGCTGCGCTCCACGTAGCAGGCGATCCCGACGCCGAGGGGCCACCCGCCCTCGTCGCGGCGCCGTGCCTGCTCGGCCCGCCACCGCCCCGGCTCGAGCAACTCGACGCAGCGGTCCAGGCAGGCCGCGTAGTCGCCGCTGTCGTAGCGGCGGCCGGTCGGGGTGTCGTACGGGAAGTCTCGGATCAGGTTCCGGCGGCGCAGCTCGACGGGGTCGGCGCCGAGCGTGGCCGCGAGCTCGTCGACCGCGCGCTCCACCGCGTAGGCCGCCTCCGGGCGCCCGGCGCCGCGGTAGGCGAAGGTCGGCGTCGTCGTCGTGGACCACGAGCGGACCGCCGCGTGGACCTCCGGCACGGCGTAGGCCTCGGACGCCGCGAGCCCGGTCTGGCCGGGCAGCGCCGCACCGAGCGGGTGGGCCCCGACGTCGGCGTCGACCTGCAGGTCGATCGCGAGGAACCGGCCGTCGGCGTCGGCGGCGATCCGGACGCGCTGGTCCTGCCCGCGGCCGCGCGAGGCGGCGGTGAGGGCCTCGGTGCGGTCCTCGATCCAGCGCACCGGGCGGCCCAGCCGTCGAGCGGCCGCGACGACGGCAAGGTACTCGGGGTAGGTCGGGCTCTTCGAGCCGAAGGCGCCGCCCGCGTCGGGGACGACCACGCGGACGATCCCGACGTCGAGGCCGAACGCGCCGGCGATCCCGGTCGCGAGCCCGTGGGGGAACTGGTGGGAGCAGTGGACGATGAGTCGCTCGCCATCGGGCTCGACCAGGATCGCCCGCGCCTCCAGCGACGTCGGCGCGAGGAGCTGCTGGCGCAGCTTGACGTCCACCACGGTGTGCGCGCGTCGCCAGGTCTCCTCGGCCACCGGCGGGCCGAAGTCCTTCGCGAGGGCGAGGTCGTCGTGACCGGGGTACAGCGGCTCGTCGCCGCGGTCGCGGGCCTGGCGGGCGGCGCTCGGGGTGGCGCGGCCCGGGCGCGGCTCGAGGTCGAGCGCGACGGTCGCGACGGCGTCCTCGGCGCGGTAGCGGTCGTCGGCGACGACGAGCGCGACCGGCTCGCCCTCGTGGCGCACCCGGTCCCGCGCCAACGGCGGCCACGGGGGAGCGTCCTCGGCGCCGAACATCGTGGGGACGTCCCCGACGCCGGCGAGGTCGTCGGCCCGGAGTACCAGCGCGACGCCGGGCATGCGGGCCGCCGTCGTCGGGTCGACGCCGCGCAGGTCGGCGTGCGGCACCGGGCTGCGCACGAACGCCGCCTCGAGGCAGCCGGCAACGCGCAGGTCGGCGACGTAGCGTCCCCGCCCGGTGGTGAGCCTGTCGTCGCCGCGCACCCCGCAAGGGTGCCTCCGGCACGTGAGCAGTAATCCGGCGTACAGCACCGATTACTGCTCACCTGCGCGCAGCGCACCTACCGTGGGCGGCATGACCACCCGACGACGGGTGTCGCCGCACCCGGGCCCGATCGAGCGGCCGGCCGACCTGCCCGACCTCGTCGGCCGCCTCGCCCGGCGGGACCCGGACGCGGTGCTGGTGCGCGAACGCACCGCCGACGGCGCGCTCGTCGCCACCACACGCGGCGAGCTCTGGCATCGCGTGCGGGGGCTGGCCGCGGAGCTGGCCGAGCACGGCGTCGCCGCGGGCGACGCGGTGGCGGTGTGGCTGCCGAACTGGGCCGACGCGCTGGTCTGGCAGTGCGCCGTCGCGGCGCGCGGCGCCCTCGTCGTCGGGATCAACACCCGCTACGGCACCGAGGAGGCGACCCACGTCCTCGCCCGCTCGTGTCCGGTGCTCGTCGCGCTCGCCCACGACTTCCACGGCCTCGACCTCACCGGGCGGCTCCGAGCCGCGGTCGAGGGCTCGAGCGTCGTCCCGCAGGTCGCGCCGGTGGCGGGTCCGGGCCGACCGGCTCCCGACGACGTCGGCGCGCTCGACGTCGGGGCGGGTGTCTGGGTCCCGGCGGGGACCGACGGGCCGGAGCCCGCGGCCTCCGACCCGGACCGGCTCGTCGTCGCCTTCACGACCTCCGGCTCGACGGGGCTGCCCAAGCTGGCCGCCCACCGCGGCGTCGGGGTGCTCGCGCACGCCGTCGCCGACGCCGCGGTCCTCGGGCTGACCGAGGCCGACGTCGTGCTCTGCGCGCTGCCCTTCTCCGGGGTGTACGGCTTCAACGCCGCGGCCGCCGGTCTCGCGGCGGGGGCCACGCTAGTCCTCGAGCCGGTGTTCGAGCCCGATGACGTCCTCGACGACATGGCCACCTGCGGAGTGACTCATGTGGGCGCCGGCGACGACCTCGTGCTGCGCCTGGCCGAGGCGTACCGCGCCCGGCCGCGCGACCTGTCGTCGTGGCGCTGGTGGGGGGTTGCGGACTTCCAGGGCCGCTCGCGGGAACTGGCCGCGTGGGTGACCGAGGAGGTCGGCACGCAGGTGACCGGGGTCTACGGCTCCTCGGAGGTCTTCGCCCTCACCGCCGCGTGGCCGCCCGACGAGCCCGCCCCGCCCCGGTGGGCCGGCGGCGGTCGCGTGGTGGACCCCGCCATCGAGGTGCGGGTGACCGACCCGGGGACGGGGGACGTGCTCGGGTACGGGGCCGAGGGGGAGCTGGAGTTCCGCGGCCCGAACGTGGTGGACGGCTACCTGGGCGCGGAGGTGCCCGAGGTGTTCCGCGCCGGTGGCTGGTTCCGCTCGGGCGACCTCGGGGTGCTCGTCGACGACGGCGCCTTCGTCTACGTGTGCCGGATGGGCGACGCGTTGCGGCTGCGGGGCTTCCTGGTCGACCCCGCCGAGATCGAGGTCCGGCTCGCGGCGCACCCGGCGGTGCACACGGCGAAGGTGGTCGGGGTGGCCGGCGACGACGGGGCGACGGTCGCGGTCGGGTTCGTGGTGCTGGGGCCCGGCGTCGGTGACCCGGGCGACCTGCGGGCGTGGTGCTCCGAGGTGCTGGCGCCGTTCAAGGTGCCGGCCGCGGTGCACGTGCTCGACGAGATGCCGACGACGTCGGGCACCAACGGCACGAAGATCCGCACGCAGGTACTCGCTGCGCTCGCACGTGAGCACTTTGCGGGGTCATAGCCCCGGAAAGTGCTCACGGGCGCGCAGCGCACCTACAGGTTCTGCACGTGCTGGAACCCGAAGCGGCCCTTGATGCACAGGTGCCCGTGGGTCACCGAGTGGTCCTGCGGTGAGGTCACGTTGACGATCGTGTTGTGCTGCACGTGCAGCTCCAGGGTGCAGCCGACGCCGCAGAACGAGCAGATCGTCGACGTCACCGTCTCGTCCTCGGGGTCCCAGATCCCGGCCTCGCGTCGCTCGTGCTCGGCCACCGACTTCAGCGCCCCGGTCGGGCACACCCCGATGCAGTTCCCGCAGTACACGCACGCCGACTCCGGCAGCGGCACCGCGAACTCCGTCGAGATCGTCGCGTCGAACCCGCGGCCGGCGACGGCGATCGCGAAGGTGTTCTGCGCGTCGGTGCCGCACGCCTCGACGCACTTGTAGCAGAGGATGCAGCGGGCGTAGTCGCGCACGTAGAGGTCGTTGTCGACGGTGACCGGCTGCTCGACCGTCGCCCGCGTCTCCCCGTCGGGCTCGGCGTGGTGACCGGCGTGCCGGTTGCCGCGCTCTCCGGCCGCGGCGGGCGGCCCGACCGGGCCGTAGCGCTCCGGGTCGGCGCCGTACTCGACCGACCAGCGGGCCACGTCGTCGCCGGCCTGGGACATGTCGTTGGCCGACTCCAGCAGCTCGAGCACCATCTTCCGGCTGTGCGCGACCCGCTCGGTGTCGGTGCGCACCGCCATCCCGTCCTCGACGCGGCGCGCGCACGACGGTACGAGCGGCCGGGAACCCTCGACCTCCACCACGCACACCCGACACGCGTTGACCGGGGTGAGGTTCGGTGCCTGGCACAGCCGCGGGGTGTCACACCCCGCGTCGTCGAGGACGTCCATGATCGTCGCGCCCTCGGGGACGCGGTGCTCGACGTCGTCGACGGTCACCGAGACCAGCCGCCGGATGGTTCCGAGGTCCACGATGGTCACGACGATTCCCCTCCGATTCCCCCGTCGCTCCGCTGGGCTCCGACGAGTCCGAGCTTCAGCGCCGAGCGCACCGCCGACGCCGCCGTCTGCCCCAGCCCGCAGATCGACGCGTCGGTCATGACGCGGTCGACATCGGTGAGCAGCTGCAGTTCCGTCGTGCGGCCGCCGATCTCGCGGCCCCGCACGATCCGCGCGAGCGCCTCCTCCTGCCGGACGGTCCCGACCCGGCACGGCACGCACTGCCCGCAGGACTCGTCGCGGAAGAACCCGGCGATCCGGCGCAGGATCCGCGCCATGTCGACGGTGTCGTCGAGGCACAGTACGACGCCCGACCCGAGCGTCGCCCCGATCTCGCGGGTGTCCTCCAGGGTGAGCCGCACGTCGAGCTGGTCGGGGGTGACGAACGATCCCGCTGCGCCGCCCAGCAGGATCGTCCGCAGCCGGTCGGGCACGCCGCCGGCGAGGTCGAGCAGCTCGCGCAGCGTGGTGCCCATCCCGACCTCGTAGACCCCGGGCCGCGCCACCACCCCGGACAGGCAGAACAGCCTCGTCCCGGTCGAGCGCCCCGACCCGGCCGACGCGAACGCCGGGCCGCCCTCGGTGACGATGCGCAGCACGTTGACCAGCGTCTCGACGTTGTTGATGACCGTGGGCTGCGCGAACAGACCGGACACCGTCGGGAACGGCGGCTTCGCCCGGGGCTCGCCGCGGCGGCCCTCGAGCGAGTTCATCAGTGCGGTCTCCTCGCCGCAGATGTAGGCGCCCGCGCCGCGGCGGACCTCGATGTCGAACACGCGCCCCGAGCCCATGACGTCGTCGCCGAGGAGCCGGTGGTGCCGCGCGGCGTCGACGGCGTGGCGGATCGCCCGCTCGGCGGCGGGGTACTCGCCGCGGATGTAGAGGTAGCCGGTGTGCGCGCCGACGGCGATCCCGGCGACTGTCATGGCCTCAACCAGCGCGAACGGGTCGGCCTCCATGAGCACGCGGTCCTTGAAGGTGCCGGGCTCGGACTCGTCGGCGTTGCAGACGAGGTACTTGTCCGGTTCGGGGGATCCGGCGACGGCGGCCCACTTCGTCCCCGTCGGGAAGGCGGCGCCACCGCGCCCGGTGAGCGAGGCGACGGTGATCTCGTCGACGACGCGGGCCGGCCCGACGTGCAGCGCGCGCCGCAGCCCGGCGTAGCCGCCGGCGGCGCGGTAGGAGTCGAGGTCGGCCGGGTCGACCACGCCGACGCGCGAGAGCAGGTGCAGCTCCTGCGGACGGGTCCCGTTGGTGCGGGGCGGCGTCCCCCGCGTCTGGGGCGCGGCCACCACCGGGTCGGGGCCCGGGACGTCGGCCCCGCCGAGCCCCTCGAGCACCGCGGTGACGTCGGCGGGCGCGATCTGGGCGTGCGCCGGCTCCTCCGTGGCGGCGTCGGGGTCCGCGCGCTGCAGGAACACCGCCGGGGCCCGCTCGCACATCCCGAGGCACGGGCTGCGGGTCCAGGTCACGTCCTCGCGCTCGCCCGGCGGCCCGAGGCGCTCCTCGATCGCGGCGCACAGGTCCTCCCCACCGAAGGCCGCGCAGGCGACGTCGTCGCACACGTGCGCGATGCGCGGTGCCCGGGGCGTGACCGAGAACAGCGCGTAGAAGGTGGCCACCCCGTACGCCTCGGCCGGGGGGACCTCGAGGCGTTCGCAGACGTGGCCGAGGGCGCCGCGGCTGATCCAGCCGACGGCGTCCATCACCGCGTGGAAGGCGGGGAGCAGGAGGTCCCGGCGTTCGCCCGTCGAGCCGAGGTCCCGGGGGACCACGGCGTCGATCGCGGCCCGTTCCGCGTCGGTGGGCGCGTCGGGCAGCAGCCTCAGATCCACGGATCTCCTTCGGTGCTCACGATCCGGCCACCGGCACCCGCGTGTCGGCGGACCCCGGCCGCCACCCGGCGGCCACGCCCTCCTGGCGCCCGGGGAGCTTCTCGATCCGGACCGCCGTCGCCTTGAACTCCGAGGTGCCCGACTGCGGGTCCCAGGCCTCGTTGGTGATCAGGTTGACGTCGACCTGCTCGGAGAAGTGCGGCGTGATGAACGCCAGCCCGGGCCGGGCGGCCCCGTCGAACCGGATCGGGGCCTCGACGGCGCCGCGCCGCGACACCACCCGCACCCGCTCGCCGTCGGCGACCCCCAGCGCGCGGGCGTCCGCCGGGTCCACGCACAGCGCCTCGTCGCGACGCAGCGGCGAGGTGTACCCACCGGTCTGTACCCCGGAGTTGAAGGAATCGAGCGTGCGCACCGTCGTCAGCCGCAGCGGGAACTCCGCCGAGAGCACGTCGAGCGGGCCGGCGTGCGCCACCCCGGCGAACGGGGCGGGCTTGCCGCGGGCGGCCGGGTCCTGCGCCCAGAGCCGGGTGTGCATCGTCGGGGTGCCGGGGTGGTCAGCCCCATCCGGACCGGCAGCGGGACACGGCCACTGCAGCCCGCCGTGCTCGGTGAGGCGGGCGTAGGACATCCCGGCGTGCCAGTCGAGCGAGACCGAGCGCAGCTCGTCCCACACCTGCTCGGCGGTCGGCTCGCCCCAGTCGTGCCCGAGCCGCGTCGCGAGGGCGCAGAGGATGTGGGTGTCCGGCCGGGCGAGCCCGGGGGGCTCGATCGCCTTGCGGACCCGCTGCACCCGGCGTTCCGAGGAGGTGACGGTCCCCTCGTACTCGCACCAGTCCGCGCAGCTGGGGAACACCACATCGGCCAGCTCGGCGGTGGCGGTGCGGAAGATGTCCTGGACGACGAGGTGGTCCAGCCCGGTGAGCAGCTTGCGGGCGTGCGCGACGTCGGCCTCGGACTCCGCCGGGTTCTCGCCGACGACGTACACCGCGCGGATCTCGCCCCGCTCCATCGACTCGAACATCTGCGAGAGGTGCAGGCCCTTGCGCGGCGGGATCGGGGCGCCCCAGGCCCGTTCGAACCGGCTGCGCTCGGCCTCGTCCTCGACGTCGTAGCCGCCGGGCAGCTTGTTGGGGATGGCGCCCATGTCGCCGCCGCCCTGCACGTTGTTCTGCCCGCGCAGCGGCACCAGGCCCGAGCCCCACCGCCCGACGTGCCCGGTGAGCAGCGCGAGGTCGATGAGGGCGCGGACGTTGTCGACGGCGTTGTGGTGCTCGGTGATGCCGAGGGTCCAGCACAGCTGGGCCCGGTCGGCGGTGGCGTAGGCGAGCGCGGTCTCGCGGATCAGGCCCGCGTCGACCCCGGTGACCTCCTGCGCCCGCTCGAGGGTCCACGGCTCGACGGCGGCGGTGTACTCGTCGAACCCGGTGGTGGCGCGCTCGATGAACGCCCGGTTCTCCAGGCCCTCGTCGAGGATCACCCGCCCCATGGCGTGGGCGAGCGCGATGTCGGTGCCGACGTCGAGGGCCAGGTGGCCGCGCGCCCACCGCGCGGTGGAGGTGCGCCGCGGGTCGACGACGTAGAGCCCGGCCCCGTGGCGCAGCCCCGCCAGGACGTGGTGGAAGTAGATCGGGTGTGTGTCGCGCGCGTTGGAACCCCAGAGGAGCACGAGGTCGGTGTCCTCGACCTCGGAATAGGCGCTGGTGCCACCACCGGCGCCGAACACTGCCGTCAGACCGACGACGCTGGGAGCGTGTCAAGTGCGGTTGCAGGAGTCCACGTTGTTGGACCCCATCACCACCCGGGCGAACTTCTGGGCGACGTAGTTCATCTCGTTCGTCGCCTTCGAGCAGGAGAACATCCCGTAGGTGTCGCCCGGGATCCCGCGGAAGCCCGCGGCGGCGCGGTCGAGGGCCTCGTCCCAGCTCGCGGGGCGGAGCTCGCCGTGCTCGCGGACGAGGGGCTCGGTGAGGCGGACGTGGCGCGGAGCGCGCATGGCGGATTCGACCTCCGGGCGTGACTGATCGTGCTCTACCGGCCACGCTAAACGCCGTGGAGATCAAGTGCGACCCGGGTCACAGTCTCCGTCGCGCCGGGTTCACTCCTGCGGAACGGTGATCCCCGCGAGCAGCCCGGCGAGACCGGCGGTGTCCGGGTCGAGGTTCACCGCGATCACGCGCTCGGCCACGACGATCAGCGGTTCGGCGGCCGTGTTGGCGAGGTGGGCGAGCAGCGCGGCGCCGGCGTCCGCGGTCAGCTCCATCGCCTCGGTGAGGACCTCCACGGCCCGCGCGACGTAGCGGTCGTGCTCGACCGCCCACCACGACGGCCAGCCGGGCGGGGGCGGCCCGTCGCGGGGTGAGGACACCGGCGGGAACGGCGAGGGGACCGAGTGGGTGGCGGCCGCCGCCGACCCCGCGGGCGAGGGGGTCGGCGACCACGTCGCGAGGTGCACGACGTAGCCGCGCAGGAGCAGCCCGGACGGCCAGTGCTCGTCGGGTTCCGCCGGGTGCCCGACGGCGACCACCTGGTGAACCGTGCCGTCGACCGACACGATCCGGTGTCGGCACGTGTAGGCCAAATGGTGGGCCACGGCATCGGCCATCACGTGCTCGACGCGCCCCCGATCGTCGGGGTGCTTGTGGGCGACGACGAGCGCGCGGCTCGGCCGGACGGCGCCCGCGGGGTAGCCGAGCAGGTGGAACATGGTGTCGTTCCACGCCCACCGGTCGGAGCTGGGGTGCCAGGAGTAGGCGCCGATCCTGTCCATCCCACCCCCCGACGGTTCCGGGTCCGGACCTCCCGGAGGGTAGCCAGTTACTCACTGAACGGAGGACCCCATCCCCCACCGGGTGACGCCGCGGCTCAGGGGCCCGCGGTGCACCTCGCGCGCAGCGTCTCCAGATCCGTGGCGACGACGGCGGCGTCCGCGGCCACGTCGTCGTCGGTCATGCCCGGGCGGCGGCGCACCGTGAACACCACCTCCGCCCCGTCGTCGTGGGGCAGGACGCGCATCGGGTTGAGCACCTCGGCGCCGTCGGGCATGCGGACCGTGTGGTCGACCACGCCGAGGTCGTTGGGCGCGACGAAGCGCACCACCACCTCGCCGAAGGGCGACGACGCGTGCCAGGACCCGTCGCCGGCCGGCGTGACCGTCGCCGTCGCGAGCCCCGAGGCCCAGTGCACGAGGTTCTGCGGGTCGGCGGCGTACGCGTGGACCTCGCGCCACGGCCGCGCGATCACCCGGGAGACGTGCCGGGTTCCGGCATCGGTGTCCGTGCTGGTCATGGTGGGCGATCCTGCCACCGGCGCCGGCCCCTGCGGACCGCGCGGATCCCGGCGACGATCGTCGGCGTGACGGTCCCGAGCACGACCCCCGGACGCGCGACGGTGGTCGGGGCCGGGATCGTCGGGCTCGCGGCCGCCTCCCGGCTGCTGGACCGGGGATGGCGGGTGACCGTCGTCGCCGACCGGCCCGCCACGGAGACCACCTCGCACCTCGCCGCGGCCGTCTGGTTCCCGACGCGCGCCGATCCCCGCGACCGCGTGCTGGCCTGGGGCACGGCCACCTACGCCGAGCTCGCCGACCAGGCCCGCCGCGGCGTCCCCGGCGTCGTCATGCGGGAGAGCCTCACGCTGCACCGCGAGGACCCCGGTCGGCCGTGGTGGGCCCCCGCGGTCGGTGATGTCCGGCCGGCCCGGCCCGACGAGCTGCCGCCCGGCTACCGCCACGGGCTGCGCTTCGCCGTGCCGCTGGTCGAGATGCCGGTGCACCTGCCGTGGCTGGCCGCGCACGTCGCGGACCGTGGCGCGCGGTTCGTCTCCCGCCGGCTGGCGAGCCTCGACGAGGCCGCCGACCCCGCCCACCCGGCCGACGTCGTGATCGCCGCCCCCGGGCTCGCCGCGCGCGAGCTCGTCCCCGACCCGAGCGTGGTCCCGGTGCGCGGTCAGATCGTGCGGGTCACCAACCCGGGGCTCTCGCTCTCGGTGCGCGACGAGGCCCACCCCGGCGGCCGGGCCTACGTCCACCCCCGCACCGACGACGTGGTCCTCGGCGGCACCCTCGAGGAGGGCGTCCGGGACGCCACCCCCGACCCGGCGCAGGCCGCGGCGATCGTCGCGCGCTGCACCGACCTCGTCCCGGCGCTCGCCGGCGCGGAGGTGCTGGAGACGGTGGCCGGGCTGCGGCCCGCGCGGCCCACGGTGCGCCTGGAGCGCGGCGTGCTCGCCGACGGGACGCCCGTGATCCACGACTACGGGCACGGCGGCTCCGGGATCACGCTCGCCTGGGGCTGCGCGGACGAGGTGGCGGAGCACGCGGCGCGCACCCTGGGACCCGGGGTCCCAGGATGAGGGGTCCCTCGCCGCGGCCGCCTTCGCGGCGCACGGTGGGGGACGTACCAGATCACGCATCCCGGAAGGCGACCATGCCCTCTCTCCCCACGCACGACCTGCCCGGCGGCACGGCCCGCCTGGGCGACCTCGAGGTCACCCGCGTCGGCTACGGCGCGATGCAGCTCGCCGGGCCCGGGGTGTTCGGTCCTCCGAGGGACCGCGATGAGGCGGTCCGGGTGCTGCGGACCGTCGTCGAGCTTGGCATCAACCACATCGACACGTCGGACTTCTACGGGCCGCACGTCACCAACGAGGTCATCCGCGAGGCCCTCGCCCCGTACCCCGAGAACCTCGTGCTCGTCACCAAGGTCGGGGCCCGCCGCGACGACGAGGGCAACTGGTTGCCCGCCCTCGAGCCCGACGAGCTGCGCGGCGCGGTGCACGACAACCTGCGCCGCCTCGGCGTCGAGCGCCTCGACGCGGTGAACCTGCGGCTCGAGGCCGACCACGCCGACCACCTCGCCCCGATGGCGCAGCCGGTGGCCGAGCGGTTCGGCCTCCTCGCCGACCTGCAGCAGCAGGGCCTCGTCCACCACCTCGGCATCAGCACCGCCTCAGCCGAGCAGATCGCCGAGGCACAGACGGTGGCTCCGGTGGCCTGCGTGCAGAACCCCTACAACCTCGCCCACCGCGAGGACGATGCGCTGGTCGACTCGCTCGCCGCGCAGGGGATCGCGTACGTCCCGTACTTCCCGCTCGGCGGGTTCTCGCCGCTGCAGTCGCAGACCCTCGACGACGTCGCCAAGCGGGTGGACGCGAGCCGGACGTCGGTCGCGCTGGCGTGGCTGCTGCAGCGGTCGCCGAACATCCTGCTGATCCCCGGCACCTCGTCGGTCGAGCACCTGCGCGAGAACGTCGCCGGCGCCGGCCTGGAGCTGCCCGACGACGCGGTGGCCGAGCTGGACTCGATCGGTCGCTGAGGCACGAGGGGCCGGGCCGGGATTGCGGGGGGCCGACTGCGGTGGCAGCGTTCGCCTCCCCCGCGGTTGACCTCGCAGCCGGGCCCTTCCCCTCGCCCCGGCGACGTCCGTCGTGGAGGTCCTCCCGTGGAGATGCCCCGGCCGCTCGCGGCCACCCTGCGTCGCTGGCCGCTCGCCCGCCAGGTGGCCGGCCCGGACCCGCTCGGGCGGGGCGAGGCGGTGCGCTCCAATGCCCCCGACCCGTGGCGCGCACGCACCGAGGACGCCGACACCGTGACCCGCTCGGTGTGCCCGTTCTGCGCCGTGGGCTGTGGGCAGCGGGTCTACTCGCGCGACGGCCGCGTCACCCACATCGAGGGCGACCCGGACTCGCCGATCAGCCGCGGCCGGCTCTGCCCCCGCGGCTCGTCGAGCCTGTCGCTGGTGACCTCGCCGAGCCGGGTGACGAAGGTCCGCTACCGGCGGCCCGGCGGCACCGACTGGGAGGACCTCGACCTCGACACCGCGATGGACATGATCGCCGACCGCGTCGTCGACACCCGCGCCCGCACCTGGCAGGACACCGACGAGGAGGGCCGGGTGCTCAACCGCACGCTCGGCATCGCCCACCTCGGTGGGGCCACCCTCGACAACGAGGAGAACTACCTCCTCAAGAAGCTCTACACCGCGCTCGGCGCCGTCCAGGTGGAGAACCAGGCGCGCATTTGACACTCCTCGACCGTCCCCGGTCTGGGGACGAGCTTCGGGCGCGGCGGCGCCACCAACAGCCAGCAGGACATCGCGCAGGCCGACTGCGTGGTCATCGAGGGCTCGAACATGGCGGAGGCCCACCCGGTGGGCTTCCAGTGGGTCATGGAGGCCAAGGCCCGCGGCGCGACGATCATCCACGTCGACCCTCGCTTCACCCGGACCAGCGCGGTCGCCGACACGCACGTGCCGATTCGGCCGGGCACCGACATCGCCTTCCTCGGCGGCCTGATCAACCACGTCCTCTCGGAAGGCAGGGACTTCCGCGAGTACGTCGTCGCCTACACGAATGCCCCGATGATCGTCCGCGAGGACTTCGCCGACGCCGGCGACGAGGACGGCCTGTTCTCCGGCTGGGACCCCGAGACCCGCAGCTACGACACCTCGACCTGGCAGTACGAGGGCGCGGAGGTCGCGGCGGCGTCGGGCAACCGTGACCAGTGGGACGTCGTGGCGGGACCCGCCGCCGAGGGAGGCGGCGGGGGAGGGTCCGATGCCGGCACCCACAAGGTGAGCCACCTGCTCGGCCGGTCGGAGAGCGCCGGCACCGGCGGGGCCTCGTTCCGCGGCTCGCCCGAGCGGGACGAGACGCTTGAGCACCCCCGCTGCGTGTACCAGGTGCTCAAGCGTCACTTCGCCCGTTACACCCCGGAGATGGTCTCGCGGGTGTGCGGGATGAGCCCGGGGCAGTTCACGCAGGTCGCCGAGGCGATCTGCGCGAACTCGGGTCGCGAGCGCACCACGATGTGGGTCTACTCGGTGGGCTGGACCCAGCACACCGTGGGCGTGCAGTACATCCGCGCCGCATCGATCCTGCAGGCCCTGCTCGGCAACATCGGCCGCCCCGGCGGCGGGATCATGGCGATGCGCGGGCACGCCACGATCCAGGGCTCCACCGACATCCCCACGCTCTACGACCTGCTGCCCGGCTACATCCCCATGCCCAACGCGCACGAGGAGATGCACCTCCGGGACTTCCTGGCGGCCGATGCGGCGCAGAAGGGCTTCTGGGGCAACATGCCCGCGTACGTCATCAGCCTGCTCAAGGCCTGGTACGGCGACGCGGCGACGGCCCGGAACGACTACTGCTTCGACCGCCTGCCCCGCATCTCCGGCGACCACTCGACGTTCACCACCGTCCTGAAGATGATCGACGGCGAGTGCGAGGGCTACTTCGTGCTGGGGGAGAACCCGGCCGTCGGGACGACGAACTCCAAGCAGCAGCGGCACGGGCTCGCCGCGCTCACGTGGCTCGTCGTGCGCGACCTCCAGGAGATCGAGACCGCCACCTTCTGGAAGGACGGCCCCGAGATCGAGACCGGGGAGATGCGGACCGAGGACATCGACACCGAGGTCTTCCTGCTCCCCGCGGCCACGCACATCGAGAAGGCCGGCTCGTTCACCAACACCCAGCGCCTGCTGCAGTGGCGCCACCAGGCGGTCGAGCCGCCGGGGGACGCGCGCAGCGACCTGTGGTTCGTCCACGAGCTGGGCCGGCGGGTCCGGGCCCGCCTCGCGGACTCCGGGCTCGACCGCGACGCGGCGATCCGGGAACTCACCTGGGACTACCCGACCGAGGGGCCCCACGGCGACCCGGACGCCCACGCCGTCCTCGCCGAGATCTCCGGCTACCGCGTCGACGACGGCAGCCAGGTCGACGGGTACACCGACCTGCGCGACGACGGGTCCACCGCCTGCGGCTGCTGGATCTACTCCGGGGTGTACGCCGACGGCGTCAACCAGGCGGCGCGGCGCGAGCCCGCCGGTGGGGAGAGCCCGGCGGCGCTGGAGTGGGGCTGGGCGTGGCCGATGAACCGGCGCGTGCTCTACAACCGGGCCTCGGCCGACCCCGAGGGCCGGCCGTGGAGCGAGCGCAAGGCCTACGTCTGGTGGGACGAGGACGCGCAGCACTGGACGGGGCACGACGTGCCCGACTTCGAGG
>NZ_DASXJD010000096.1:0-24182 GCF_036497585.1 Actinomycetospora sp.
AATTTGAGTCACGCCCGCCGTCTCGTCGCCAGCCCATCACGGCCGCTCTGGACCGGCCCCAGCAGTCTCACAGTCAGCGTTCACGAGTCGTCGACACGGGGTCGTCCGCCAGAGCATGCGGCCACTGGCTTCAGGCTCAACCACTGCCCCTGAGTCTGAGCTCGCGCCGGGGACCGAATTGCGGCCCGCTTACGTCACGCCACAGCTGCCGACCAGGCGCCACGGCAGAAGATCGACTGTTGTGGATCAAGCCACTGAGCAGCACAGACGCGCACCGCAGCACATGGTGGCCGACGAGACTCCTGTCCACTGGGTTCGGGGTTCGAGTCCCTGACGGCGCACCCTTCTTTGCAGGTCACAGCTCTACGGAGCGATCTTCGATGTGACTCCAGATCGCCAAGGGGGGACGGTTACTCCGGATACTCACCCCCGCTCAAGATCATCGAGGCAAGTTCCGGGCTCATCTCGAGGTCTGATCGATCCTCGTGATGGCCGGGGCCGCACCATCCGAGGCGCAGGATCACCGGCGCCAGCGGCACCGTCAGGCTGTGTCGTCAGACCCAGTGCGGGCTGACGCCGTCGCTCATCCCTCGGGGGAACAGCGGCTCGATCCGTCGCCAGAGCGCGCCGCCTGCGACAGCGTGGCCCTCGCTAGTGGTCGCTCCGCTCACGAGGCACACGCGCAGGCAAAGCGTCGTCGCCTCCGGGGACGCCTTCGCCGGTCGCCGAGGTTCCCGACGCTTGTCTCAGCGCCGGGAGCGGCTCGAGGAGCGCCTCACGCCTCTGCTCGGCAGCGGCAGCACGTGCCGCCTGAAGAACCTGCCGTCAGCCGGGTTCGAGAGCGTCCCCGTGACCGGCTCCCGAGATACCCGACGAGCCTCCGGATTGACCGGGGTCACGAGGTCGCAGGGTGGCCTCAGGGCAGCTGAAACAGGAACAGTGTGATCGTCTTGTGGTCGGGCAGACCGCGGCGAAAGCCCAGCCGGGTGTACAACCCCAAGTCGCACACCAGCTTCGGGTCGGCGAGCTCGCACTCCTCGTGGATCTCGCGCCGTGCCGCGGCGAGCAGCCCTCGACGGCTTCGACATGGCCCTTGGGCAGCGACCACATCCGGGCCCGCCGGCGGAGGACGACCACCCGACCGCGCCGATCGACGACCCCCCGCCCGCGGCGCTGCTCCGGAGCGCCCTCGAAGTGGACACGGTTGAGCGCAAACGTGCTCACGCCCCTCGAGTACCTGATGCCCGAGCGGGGAGGTGTCAGCGGTGACCTCGCCGAGCGCACTGCTACTTGAGGGCCGAACTCCGCGACCGCATGGCGCCCAGCTCATCGCCTTGGTCACCGCCAGGGATGCCGACCAGGACCGGCACGAGAGGCTGGTCGCTGATCACCCGGTGCAACGTGGCGGATCTACTAGCGAGCCTCCGCAGGTTCGGTTCCCGCCGAGGCAGGGGCCTCTGTCGGGAGAACTGCGGCGGCCTCTGGGACTGGTTCCCAGTACGGCACGCGGTCGAGCACGCGTGAGGTCATGGTTGCGACGAGCGGCCCATGGGCCTCGGAGGCGGCCTTGACCTCGAGCCACTCGGGGTCCTGGCCGAACGCACGCCAGGCGCGGGCCCGGGCATCTTCGTCGGGGAAGCGCACCAGGTAGACGATGCGGTCGGGCTCGGCCCGGTCGGACCAGAAGTCCACCATCTCGATCCCGTGGCGGGCGAACAGGGTGAACGTGTGGTCAGCGAAGCGACGATGCAGCGCCGCCGCGGATCCGGGGGTGGCGGTGTACTCGCGGAGCTCGTGGATCACGGGCACTCCTCCCGATCGGGGTCAGGCGGCCAGCCGGGCATCGTCAGCTCGCCGATCAGCGGCATGCAGCGCCCGGGTCAGCAGGGTGCCGGCGACGTAGCGGCGATGGTCGGCGGTCGCGTGGAGGTCCGTGCCCGGGTTGATCGTCGCGCGCAGGCTCTCCGCCGCGGCGGCGAGGCCCTCGTCGTCGAGAGGCCGGCCGCGCAGCAGTTCCTCGACGTCCACCGCGCGGAAGGGCGTCTGGGCGACCCCCGTCACCGCCACCCGCACGTCGACGATCCTCGGGCCGTCGCGGGTCACCTGGACCCCGACGCCGACGAGCGCGTAGTCGCCGCGGCGGCGTCCCACCTCGAGGAAGGCCGCCCCGGTGCTCCCCGGGCAGATCGGGAACCGGACCTCGGTCAGGATCTCGTCGTCGGCGAGGTCGGAGAGGAAATGCGAGCGGAAGAAGGCCGCGGCAGGGATCTCTCGGGCGCCGCGAGGGCCGACCGCGACGAACACCGCGTCGAGCGCGGTGGCGACCGCCGGCAGCTCCGAGGCAGGGTCGGCGTGCGCGAGGTTGCCTCCGACCGTCCCACGGGCGCGGATCGGCGGGTGGGCGATGTTCGGCAGTGCCTCGGTGAGCAGCGGCACGTCGTGGGCGAGGTCGGGCGAGTGCTCGGCCCGGGCTTGTCGCACCATCGCCCCGAGGCGGGCGTACCCGTCGTGGTGGGCGTGCGTGATCAGCTCCGTCAGCAGGCTCAGGTCGATCAACCGGGCGGGACGGGCGAGGCGGAAGTTGAGCAGCGGGACGAGGCTCTGGCCGCCGGCGAGGACCTTGGAATCGTCGGGGTCCTCGGCGAGGAGCGCCACGGCTTCGTCGAGGGTGCGGGGGCGCAGGAGGTCGAACGGCACGGGCTTCACGCGACGACTCCCCCGGCGAAGAGCTCCTGCGCCGACCCACCGAGGATCCGGGCCCGGTCGTCGGGGCCGAGCGAGGCCCGCTCCACCACATCGCGAGGGGTGAGATCACCGATCGGGAAGGGGTAGTCGGAGCCGAGCAACACCCGGCCCGCACCCACCTTGGCCACGAGGAACTCGAGAGCGTCCGCGTCGAAGACGACGCTGTCGAAGTACAGCGCGGCGAACGACTCCAGAGGGTCGGCCGTGCCCGGGGTGACGACGTGGTTGCGGGCCAACCGCCCGAGGACGTAGGGCAGGCCGGCGCCGCCGTGCGCGACGACGATCCGCGCGCCCGGGTGCCGGGCCGGGATCCCAGCGTGGAGCAGCCGGGCCAGCGTGACGGTGGTGTCCTCGAGGCGGGCAAGGCCGTTGACCAGCCCGAACGACTGGTAGCGGTCGCTGGCGCCGCCGAAGCCGGGATGGAGGTAGACCACGCACGACGTGTCGTCCACGGCCTCCCAGAACGGGGTCAGCTCGGGGGCGTCGAGCTCCCGGCCACCGGCCCTCGTCGCGATCATGATTCCGGGCAGCCCAAGGGCTCGGACCGAGCGCACGGCCTCCGCGGCCCGCTTCGGGTCCTGCAGCGGAACGGTGCCCAGCCCGATCAGGCGCGGGTCCGCGCGGGCGGTGTCGTGGATCGCGCCGGTGATGAGCTCGGCCCAGTCGGCCCCCTCCTCGGGAGCGAGGTCGTAGCCGAACAGGTCGAGCCAGCCGCCGACGACCTGGCGTTCGATGCGCTGCTCGTCGAGCCACGCGGCCCGCCGGTCGGGGTCGCTGAGTCCGGGCGCCACCGGCCGGGTAGAGGCCCCGCCCGCGAACGAGACGGTGTGGCTGTTCTCGTGCGGGGTCACCTCCACGTGCGGGAAGCGTTCGCGTCCGGCCGCGAGGTCGGCGAGCAGCCCTGGGGGTACCAGGTGGGCGTGCACGTCGATCGTGCAGGTGGTGGCGGGGGCGTCGAGCGGGCTCACTGCGGTCCTCCTCGGTCGTGGGCACCGCGCAGGGCGGCGAGCACGTCGCTGGGGGTGATGGGCAGGGCGTGCAGGGCGTGGGCCCCTTCGGCGGTGAGGGCGTCATTGACCGCCGAGGCGACTGCAGCGGGTGCGCCCATGTAGCCGGCCTCGCCGGCGCCCTTCTGCCCGTGGGAGGTGTACGGCGACGGCGTGCAGTGCTCGACGTCGGCGATGTGGGGCACCTCGTGGGCGCTGGGCAGCAGGTAGTCCATGAACGACTGGGTGAGCGGTTGGCCTTCCTCGGAGAAGGCGAACCGCTCGTAGAGCGCGACCCCGATGCCATGGGCAGTACCGCCGTAGACCATTCCTCGGACCACCTCGGGGTTGATCACGGTGCCGCAGTCGTGCGCGACGTTGTAGTCCTCGAGGCGCACCACCCCGGTGCCCTGGTCGATCACGGCGAGCACGACGTGCGCCTCGAACGAGTAGCAGGGGTAGAGCTGGACGGTGCCGTCCGGCGAGGCCAACGTCCCGGAGCGCGGTGTGTGCGCGACGTGCACGACCTCCAGGCCGGGCTGGGCACCCGCGGGCATCAGGTGCTGCTTGCGGTGCGCGGTGGCGACGAGCTCGTCCCACGGCACGCGCTGGGTCCGATCGGCGGTGACCACCACGTCGCCGTCGACGTAGTCGACCTCCTCGACGCCGACTCCGAGGCGGTGGGCGCCGATCGCCTGCAGTCGGGTGATGAGCTCGCTGCAGGCCCCGGCGATGGCCGCTCCGAGCACGATGGTCATGCGGCTGCCGACCGGGCTCTGCGACGGCATTCCGGTCAGCGAGTCCGCGCGGACCACCTCGACGCCGGCAGGATCGCGTCCGAGGCCTTCCCCGACGAGGGTGGCGACCATGGTGTCGTGCGACTGGCCCGCCGAGGACAGCGCGACGATCGCCGTGACCTGACCTGTCCCATCCACGCGCAGGCGGCACGACTCGGGGAACGTGGTCTTGTCGTTGGCGGGGTTCATGACGTTCTCGAAGATCGCGTTGCCGCCGCCGGGTTCGAGGCACGTCGCGACCCCGATGCCGGCCGCGAACCCCTCGGCGCGCAGTGCGTCGCGACGGGCCGTCAGCGCGGGCAGGTCGGCCAGGGCGACGGCCTTGTCGAGGACCGCGGGGTAGTTGCCGGAGTCGTACTCGGTACCGCTGGGGATGCGGTACGGGAACTGGTCGGGCTGGATGAAGTTGCGTCGCCGCAGCTCCCAGCGGTCCATCCCGAGCTCGCGGGCGACGGCGTCGACGGCGTCCTCGATGGCGTAGTTCGTCGGGGACTGCCCGAAGCCACGCACGGCCACCTGACCGGTCTTGTTCGTGGTGACCGCGGTGGCGTGGTAGGTGGCGCTGGGGATGCGGTACGGGCCGACGATGGCGCCGATCGGCTTGGCCAGCTGCAGCGGGGATCGGCCCGGGAATGCGCCCTCGTCGTCGACCACGTCGATCCGGATGTGGGTGAACACGCCCTCGGCGGTGTAGGCAAGCTCGACGTCGAAGATGCGGTCCGGGCCATGGAAGTCACCGCCGTGCATGTTCTCGGTGCGGTCCTCGATGAACTTCACGGGCGCGCCGAGCGTGCGGGACAGGTGCGCGGCGAGTACCGCGTGCTTGATGCCGCGCTTGACGCCGTAGCTGCCACCCACGTCGACGTCGAAGTGGACCCGCACCCGGTTCGAGGCGATCCGCAGGGCGCCGGCGACCTGTTCGGGGAACTGCGGCATCTGGATGGAGGCCCAGATGTCGAGCAGGTCGCGACCGCGGTCCCAGCTCGCGACCACCCCGAACGTCTCGAGCGGGACCGTGGAATTGCGGTGCCAGCGCGACCTCGTCGTGGTGCGACCGGCCGCCCGGACGAGGTCGGCGTCGACCTCGCCCCACCGGAACTCGCGGTGGGCCATGACGTTCGTGCCGTGGCGTGGGTGGACCAGGGGCGCGTCGGGAAGGGCGGCCGCCTCCGGGTCGAGCACGTGGGGCAGCGGGTCGTAGTCGACGACGACGAGCTCGGCGCCGTCCTCAGCGAGGGCCCGGGAGGTCGCGACCACCGCGGCGACCCACTCGCCCGCGTACCGGGTCTCGTCGACGGCCAGGGGGCGCCACTGCACCTCGGGCACGTCGAGGTACTGACGCAGCGGATCGGTCGCCTTCGCCAGCTCAGCACCGGTGAGCACGCAGACGACGCCCTCACTGGTCAACGCCTCGTTCACGTCGACGTCCAGGATGCGCGCGTGCGGGAACGGGCTGGTCACCAGCGCGACATGGAGCGTGCCGGGCGGGGTGACGTCGGCGACGTAGCGACCGCGTCCGGTCACGAAACGCCGGTCCTCGCGCAGCGGACCTCGTCGTGAGATCCAGCGGTGGCCGAGGTCGGCATCGGGAGCGGCCGTCACCGGACCTCACCCGCCCCGACCGTGGCGCCGCCCGCGTGGTGATGGGCCGCGCTGTTCGCGACGTCCTCGATGGCCTCCCGTATCTGGACGTAGCCGGTGCAGCGGCAGATGTTGCCGCCCAGCGCCTCGTCGATCTGTTCCCGGGTCGGGTGGTGCACGCGGTCGAGGAGGGCGCCCGCGCACAGCACCATCCCGGGCGTGCAGAACCCGCACTGAAGGGCATGCCGGTGGCAGAAGGCTTCCTGCACCGGGCTCAGGGCGCCGTCGGGCGCGCTCACGCCCTCGATGGTGGTGACGGCGTGGCCGTCGACCTGGGCAGCGAGCACGATGCAGGAGCGCACAGGCTCTCCGTCGAGCAGGATCGTGCAGGCTCCGCACACGCCCTGCTCGCAGCCGAGATGCGTTCCGGTCAGCCCCAGCTCGTCGCGCAGCAGATCGGCGAGGTGGGTGCGACCGGGCACCGCACACCGCCGCTTCTCGCCGTTGACGACGAGTTCGATCTCGTGGCGACTGCTCATCGCCGCCTCACCTCCGTTCGTCGGACGACGTCGCCGTGGTCAGGGAGTCGAGGAAACCCGCCACCACAGCCGTGAACGCGTCCGGCTCGTCGACGTTGGACAGGTGGCCTGCCCCGGGAAGATCGGTCAGCCGCGCGCCGTCGATGCCGGCGGCGATCCGCTCCGAGAGCGCGCGGGGGGTCTTGCGGTCAAGCGCGCCCCACACGACCAGCGTCGGTGCGTGCACCGCGGCGAGCCGGTCGGCGAGGCGCACCCGGAAGCACGTGGTGACCGCCCCGGCGTAGTCGTCCGGGTCCATCCCGGCGATCGCGTCGCGCAGATCGTCGGCGGCGCGCGGGGCGGGTCGGCGCAGGACGGTCTCGGCCACGTACTGCTCGGCCACGGCGGCCATGCCCTCCCGCCCCGCGGTGTCCACCAGGCCGGCGATCTTCGCTTCGGCCGTCGCGGGCTGGAGCTCGACGAAGCTGTCCGCGACGACCAGCGCGGTCACGCGGTCGGGGTGGGCCGCTGCGGTCGCGACGGCCTGGATGCCGCCGAGGGACACCCCGACGAGCACGGCCCGTTCGACCTCGGCGCCGTCGAGGACCCGGACGAGGTCCTCCACCCACCCGTCGATTGTGGGTTCCAGCGTGGACCGGCTGTTCCGGGAGACGCCGTGTCCGCGGGTGTCCGGAGCGAGCACACGGTGCCGGCAGGCCAGGGCGTCGATCTGCGGACGCCACATCCGGTGGTCGGCGCCGAGACTGTGGAGCAGCACGACCGGAGAGCCGGCGCCGCCGGTGTCGAGGACCCCGAGTCCGGACACGGCCATGTCCGCGGTCACGGGGCGGGCACCGCAGGGGTGCCGGGTCCGCTCTCGGGGGCGGGTGTCTCGGTCGATTCCGCCGCCGCGGGCGGGGACATGTTCTCGAGGATCTTTCCCCGCAGACGATCGAGCTCGTCCCGATCCGGCGCCGTGGGCACCGTGAGGTCGGCGGCCAGATGGCCGGGGGGCCGCAGCACGAGGATGCGGTCCCCGAGCGTCATCGCCTCGTCGATGGAGTGGGTGATGACCACGCCGGTCTTGCCGCCCTCGCGCACCAGGGCCACGAACTCGGCACGCAGCGAGGTCGCGGTGATCTCGTCGAGAGCCGAGAACGACTCGTCACAGAGGATCAGGTCGGGGTCGACCGCGAAGGCCCTGGCCAGCGACACCCGCTGGCGCTGACCGCCGGAGAGCTGGTGGGGGAAGGCCTGCTCGCGCCCACCGAGCCCCAGCGTGGTGAGCCAGTGGTGAGCCTGGTCCGGCCACTCCGCCTTGGGCACACCGGCGAACTTCATCCCGATGCACACGTTCTGGAACGCGGTGCGCCAGGGCAGGAGCCGGGAATCCTGGAACACCACCGCGACGCGGCGACGGAACCAGGCGAACTCTTCGTACGGGTCGTGCCCCTCCACCCTGACGGCGCCCTGCGTCGGGGGAACCAGGCCCAGGATGAGGTTGAACATCGTGGACTTGCCGCACCCGGTGACACCCACCACCGAGACCAGCTCCCCGTAGGCGATGTCGAGGTCGAGCTCGCGCACGGCCCGGTGACCGGAGAACTCCTTGGCGACCGAGCGGAAGCTGATGGCCGGAGATGTCCTCGTGGTGTCCGTCATCGACCTCATCCCTTCGCGGTGGGGGCGGTGAGGTCGGGCGTGACCGGCGCGCCAACGACGGTCGGCGCCGCGGCCGCGGTGACCCCGACGTCGGTGCCGGGCCGGTAGCGCAGCACCCGCTTCTCGATCAGCTCGACCACGCCTTGCAGGATCAACATGCAGACGGCCAGCAGGAGGGTCCACGCGACCACGGCGGCCATGTCGAACAGCTGCTGCGCGGAGAGCAGCTGGGCGCCGACGCCGACGGTCGCACCGACCAGCTCGGCGATCAGCACCATGCGGATGCCGAGCCCGAGGTTGACCTTCCAGGCGGTGAAGACGTCGGGGGCGATCGCGGGCAGCGTGATCTCGCGGAACATGGCCCACCGGCCGGGACGGAACGAGCGGCCCATGTCCTGAAGCTCGGCGGGGATGCCCCGGTAGGAGTCGTAGGTCTGGAGCGCGAACCCGGGCAGCGTCACCAGCACCATGACGAACCAGATGCGGATCTCGACGTCGGAGAACCAGATGACCGCGATGATCACCCATGACAGCGAGGGGATCCCCTGCACGAACCGGACCGGCGGGAGCAGGTAGGGCGCGGTCCGAGGAGTCGTCCCCATCAGGAGCCCGAGCCCGAGGCCGACCGCGAAGGCGCACACCAGACCGACGCCCACGCGCAGCAACGTCGTGAACAGGTTCTCCAGCCCGTCCGCCGTGGTCAGCACCGTGACGATCTCCTCGACGACCGTGGAGATCCGCGGGATCGTGTACTCCGAGGTGAACTGGGAGGCGACTGCCCACACCGCCACGAACGCGACGATGAGCACCGGGACCTTCGATGTGCGGAGTCGCCGGACCATCGACGGCCGGGACGACTGCTCGCCGGGTGTGGCGACAGTGGTGGAGGTGACCATCACAACCCCTGGTAGACGATCGACGACGGTTCGTTGTCGCGCAGATAGCCGGTCTCCCGACCGGCGGCGAAGACAGCGCCCATCTCCTGACGGATGGCGCCGGCCGGCCGTACGTTCATGCGCAGGCGGCCCGGGTCCTCGATGAGGCGTTGGAGGGTGGGCGCCCTCCCCCGCGGAGTGGCCTTGGCGATGAGGGCGGAGGCCGCAGGCGGGTTCGACACCGTCCAGCGCGCGGCGTCGTCGTAGATACGGAACAAGGAGGCGACGACGTCAGGGTGGGCGGCGGCCCAGGCGGAGTGGGCCGCCATGCCGAGGTAGGGGATGCTCGTCGTGCCGAACCGGCGCGGCCACGCGGACATCCCGACGTCCAGCGACCGGATGTCGGGGCGTGTCGCCCGCAGGCTCGAGTACGCGGGTTCCCAGATCTCGGTGGCGTCGGCACGTCCCAGCAACGCCATGGTCGACAGGCCGGCGGGCGTCTGGTTCATCAGCTCGCTGCTGTCGAGGTCGAGCCCGGCCTGGCGGGCGAACCAGACGAACATGGCGTGGTTCGTGGTGCCCGTCGCCGCGGCCAGGCTCCGGCCGGCGAGGTCGGGCAGCGTGCGGATGCCCGGGTCGGCCGTGACCACGGCGGTGAAGTAGTCGAACAGGTTGAAGAGGTAGGTGACGTCGATGCCGCGTTCGGTCCGCAGGGCCTCGGAGAGCAGGGCGGCGCTCGCCCCGAGCTCGTAGTGGCCGGAGGCGAACTCGGTGTTGTAGTTGTCCGGAGTCGTGAACGAGAAGGCCAGCGTCACCCCGTGCGCCTCGTCGATGCGCTGCCCCTTGATCACCGCGGGGAGGAAGGCACCCAGCGAGGGCGCCTGGAAGGCGAGCACCCGGACCGTCGGCCGGCCGGCGGGCCCGACCGTGATCGTCTCGGGCGAGCCGCACGCGGCGGTGGCGGCGAGCGCGGCCACCGCCGCGCCGCCGGCGACCAGGGTGCGGCGGCTGAACGTCCGAGGCGCGCCGGTCGGGCTAGCGGGGGGCACTGGGGTCTCCCGGAACCTCGGCAGACATGGCCACGGCACGGCCGGTCCCGTCGGTGACCAGCTCGGTGGGCCCGCCCATCGCCGCCGAGATGGTTGTCGCCGCCTGGACCGTCCGCTCCCGCAGAACGTCGAAGCGGTCGGGACCGAAGCGCAGCTCGGGCAGGCACAGACCGACCGACGCGATGACCCCACCGGTGTGGTCCCGGATCGGTGCGGCGACGCCACCGACACCGGTGCGGAAGCTCCCGTGGTTCACCCCGACCCCGTCGTGTCGGATCCGTGCGAGGAGCGCCTCGAGCTCGCCGGGCTCGGTCACGGAGTCCGGTGTGTAGGCGGGCAGTGGACGAGCGAGCACCTCCGCGATCTCCTCGCGGGGTTGGAAGGCCAGGAGTGCACGACCGGTGGCGACGCACGCCGCGGGACAACGGCGCCCGACGTAGGACTTGGCGACGACCGCGAGACGGCTCTCGATCTTGTCGATGTAGACGACGTCCCCGTGCTCGTACACCGCGAGGTGCACCGTCTCCTCCGTCTCCAGGTTCAGTTCGGCGAGATGGGGGGCCGCGACGGCACGCAGGTCGAGGTTCTGGGCCCATCGGCTGCCGAGTTCGAAGCAGCGCAGACCTGCGGAGTAGCGGGTCGACCGGGGGTCCTGTGCGACGTAGCCGCGACTCTGGAGCGTCCGGATCAGCCGGTGGACCGTCGCCTTCGGGCCGCCCACGCGAGCACCGATCTCACCGAGTCCCAGGGCATGGCCCGAGCTCACGAGGAGCTCGAGGATGTCGAGCCCCTTGTCCAGCTGAGAGCTGGACGCCTCGGCAGAGTCAGAGTTGGACCATCGTTCCATGTTCGGCAGCAAAGTAGAACGAAGGTCCGACGTCAAGGGGCTCGGTGGACCGGGTCGTCCGCGGGAGATCGATCCGGGCCCGCTCGGACGGCCCCAGGGAATCGCCGTACGTGTGCGTCATGCGAGTGACGTTGGGTATCGTGCACACCGTGAGTGCGCTTGTGTCCGTCGGACATCATCGGTCGCAGCGCTAGGATCGTGCGGTGAGTGAGGCGACCCGCTCTGCGCGTTCCGCGGACAGGGAGAGCGGTGCAGTGATCACCGCGTTGCGCCGCGGCCTCGCGATCCTGGACATGTTCAGCGAGGACCGGTCCGTCGTCGGGCTCGTCGAGATCGCCGATGAGCTCGGGATCCACCGCTCGAGCGCGTCGCGGCTGGCCGCCACGCTCGCCGGGAGCGGGTACCTCGTGGCCACGTCGGCGGGCACCTACGTGCTGGGTCCGCGCGTCGGCGTGCTGGGTTCCCTGGCGGGCGCACGGCAGGACCTGACCGGGGTGGTGACTCCCTACCTCAGGGACCTCGTGGCGGTCAGCGGCGAGACGGGACACCTGGCGGTCCTCGACGGCACGACCGCGAAGACGGTGCAGGTCGTCGACGGGTGGCACACGGTGCGCATGCACTCGTGGGTCGGGAAGCGCTCGCCGGCGCACTGCAGCTCGATGGGCAAGGCGCTCCTCGCCGGGCTCGCGGACGACGAGGTCGACCGCCGGTACCCCGACGGCGAGCTCGCGCGGCTCACCGATCGGACGATCGTGACGACCGGCGATCTGCACGACGAGCTCCACCGCATCCGGCGGACCGGTACCGCGCTCGACAACGAGGAGCTCGAGCCGGGCCTGCGGTGCGTGGCGGCGCCGGTCTACTCCCCGGCAGGGATCGTCGACGCCAGCATCAGCATCTCTGGCCCCGCTCAGCGGGTGAGCCGCCGCCGGATGGACGTGCTGGCGAAGCTGGTCCGCTGGCACGCGTGGCGTGCGAGCACCGCCCGCGGGGTATTGATGCCCTCGCCGGGCTGGCCTGCCGCGCCTGACGAGGAGCCGCCGCTCCCGGAGTGGGTGGATCCGTCCGGGGTGGCGCGGGCCCGCTCGTCCGCCTAGACGCGTGGCCCCGCCCGCGCCGCGTGCCGGCCGGCGAGGTGGCCGAACGTCATCGCCACCGCCAGGGTGGCGCCAGGCCCTGGATAGCCATCCCCGGTCCAGAACGCCGCGGCGTTGCCCGCGGCGTACAGCCCGGGGAGCTCGGCGCCGGCCCGGTCGAGGACCCGGCCCGCCGTGTCGGTGACCGGTCCGCCCTTCGACCCGATGACCCCGGAGTAGACGCGCATCGCGTAGTACGGCGGCCGGTCGAGGGGTCCGAGACACGGGTTCGGCTCCTGGTCGGGGTCGCCGTAGTAGACGTCGTAGGGGTTGCTGCCCCGACCGAAGTCCCGGTCGACACCCTCGACGCAGGACGCGTTCCACCGGTCGACAGTGCGCACGAGCTCGTCGGCACCGACGCCGATCTGCCTCCCAAGTCCCGGCAGATCGCCGGCGACGACGATGTGCGCGGGCAGCCCGCCCTCGGCGGAGAGGCCGGGCAGGGGGTAGCGGGCGCGGAACCCCTCGTCGAAGACGAGGTGCGCACCGAGGCCGGCGGGTTCACCGTCGTGGCCAGGACGGTGCATGGCCTTGCCGAACTCGTTGTAGGGCAGCGCCTCGTCGAGGAACCGGCGCCCGTGCCGGTCCACGAGGATCTGCCGTGGGGCGCCGCGCTCGCGCACCATCCCCCGCGGGTACGGCACGCCCTCGACCAGGTCGCCCTCCGGGAGGGCCATCGGCATCCACCAGCCTTCGCCGAGGTTGTCGGTGGCGAGGCCGAGCTCTTCGGCCAGGGCGAGGGCGATCCCCGTGTCCCCGGGCGCGGAGGCGGAGACGCCGAGTCCGGGCGGCAGCAGCTGACCGCGCTTGTCCTCGGCGGCGTCGAAGCCGCCGCAAGCCAGGACGACCGAGCGCGTGGTGACCGTCAGTTCGCCGTCGGCGGTGCGCAGCCGGACGCCCGTCACCCCGCCGTCCGTGACGACGACCCCGACGAGGGTGGTCCCGCTCCTCATCTGCACCCCGGCCCGGATCACGCCGTCGAGAAGGGCCGCGGCGAGACCGACCCCACCGGTGCGGACACCCGCGGCACGTCGCGCGGCCAGCAGGTCGTGGTCGATCCGGGCCGGGTAGCGCCACTGCTCCCACTCCGCGTGGGTGATCGGGGTGTATCCCGGTGGCTCCCGGAGCGACTTCACCTCGGGGACGAGCGCGCCGACGTCGACCGGGGCGACGTCGAAACAGCGTCCGCCGAGCGTCGCGCCTTCGAGGTCCGGGTGGTAGTCGGGGTAGTTCGGGCAGACGACGAAGCGGTGCGGCGTGTGCTCCTCGACGAAGTCCGCCATCTGCAGCGCCTCGTGCACGAAGGTGCGGATCATCGGCGTGTAGCGGGTGTCGAAGACCTGGTCGAGGTACCGGTTGGCGTTCTCCTCGGAGTCGCCGGCGTTCTCCGGACGTCCGTTGGCGGGAATCCAGACGCGCCCACCCGACAGCGCGGTCGTGCCGCCGAGCTCGGCCGACGACTCGACCACGAGGGTCCGCGCGCCGGCCACCGCCGCGCTCAGGGCCGCGGTGAGCCCGGCAGCACCGCTGCCGACGACGACGACGTCGACCTCCGTCTCGCTCACAGGGACTCCTCTCGCTCGGGACGGCGCAGGTTGAGCACCACGATGCGCGGGTCGGTCATGTCCTCGACCGCGTAGCGCGGGCCCTCGACGCCGTGCCCGCTGTCCTTCACACCGCCGTAGGGCATCGCGTCGGCGTGGTAGCTGGAGGTGTCGTTGATCATCACCCCACCGACCCGCAGCGAGCGGGCGGCGTGGAAGGCCCGGTCGAGGTCCTGGGTGAAGACCCCGGCCTGCAGCCCGTAGCGACCGGCGTTGACGATGTCGATGGCCTCGTCGAGATCGCCCACCGGCACCACCGACACCACCGGAGCGAAGATCTCGTCGGTGAGGACGCGGCTCTCCGCGTCGGGGTCGGCGAGCAGCGTCGGGGCCATCAGCCCGCCGCCGAGCCGTTCGCCACCGACCCGGTGCCGGGCCCCGGCCTCTGCGACCCACCCGGCCGCACGGTCGGCCTCGACGGAGGAGATCAACGGGCCGAGGTCGGTGTCCGGCCCGCGGGGATCGCCGGCCCGCAGGCCGGCGACCTCCTCGGCGAGGACGGACGTCAGGTCGTCGAACCGGCGGCGGTCGACCAGGATGCGCTGCACGCTCGTGCAGACCTGCCCGGCCTTGCGGAAGCCGGCGGTCGCGACGACGCGGCCCACCTCGTCGATGCGGGCGTCGTCGGCCACGATCGACACGCTGTTCGAGCCGAGCTCAAGGTGGGTCCGGGCCAGGCCGGCACCGGCGGAGATGCGGCGCCCGACGGCAGTGGAGCCGGTGAACGTGTAGAAGCGAACCCGGTCGTCGCCGAGCAGCGCCGGCCCCACGAGCTCACCGGGGGCACAGAGGAGCTGGAGGTACCCGGGCGGGAGGCCCGCCTCGAGGAACGCCTCGACCGCGTGGCACGCGGACAGAGGTGTCGCCTCGGCCGGCTTGAGCACCACCGCGTTGCCGGCCGCGATCCCCGGGCCGATCTTGTGCGCGACGGTGGAGAGCGGCGCGTTGAACGGCGAGATCGCAACCACGACCCCGACCGGCTCCCGGGTGGTGAACGCGAGACGGTGCGCGCCGCCGGGCGTGGCTCCCAGCGGTACCTGCTCCCCCGCGAGCCTGGTCGCCTCCTGAGCGCTGAGCCGGTAGATCGCCACCGCACGCCGTAGCTCGTTGCGGGCCTCCGCGACGGTGAACCCGGTCTCGGCGACGTAGTCGGCGACGATGCGGTCGGTCCGGTCCTCCAGCCCGTCGGCGACACCGAGCAGCACCCGCGCCCGCTCGTCGGGCTCGAGAGGTTGCGCCGTCGCCCGGTACGCGCCGGCGATCGCGTCCTGCGCGTCGGCCGGGCTCGCCCGTGCGACGACGCCCGCCACGTCGCCGGAGTACTTGTCCACCACCTCGAGGGGATCGATGCCGGCGCGCCACCGTCCGTCGACCAGGAGACCGCTGGGCCCCGTCGATGTCGTCACCGCGCTCGCTCCTCCGCCGTCGCAGGACGGGTTCGGCCGGTTCCTTGACCCGTCGGCCGAACCCTACCTAGCATCTCGCAGACCGCAAAGCATTGCGCGATGCGCAATGAACGTCGAGAGTCATCTGCCCGACCAGCGACGACGCATCCTCGGAGGACACGGACACCCATGAGCCTCACCGGAGCGCAGGTCATCACCGAGCACCTCGCCAGGGAAGGGGTGCCGTACGCGGTCGGCCTGTGCGGGCACGGCGACCTCGGGCTGCTCGACGCTCTCGTCGATCGGCAGGCCGAGATCTCGACGATCTCCGTGCACCACGAATCGATCGCCGGGTTCGTCGCCGACGCCTACCACCGCGTCGCCCACCGGCCGTTGGCCACGTTCACCTCGTCCGGCCCCGGCTCGGCGAACCTCCCGGTGGCGCTCGGGTCGGCGTTCATGGACGACTCGGCCTTCCTGGCGATCACCGGCAACGTCGCGACCAGCCAGTTCAACCGCGGCCCGTTCCAGGAGACCGGCCGGCACTTCCAGGCCGACTTCCCGAGCGTCGTACGCCCCTACGTCAAGCGCAGCTTCCAGGCCAGCCGCGCCGACCAGCTGCCCCTGATGCTGCGGCAGGCCTTCGCCCTGATGCGGGGCGGTCGCCGCGGTCCGGTGCACCTCGACGTCCCGCTCGACGTCTTCGTCGACCGGACCGATGAACCCGTCGCCGACCCGGCCCTGTGGGGCACCGGACGGTCCTCGTCACCGGGAGCGTGCCGCGAGGACCTTGACGCCGTGTGCCGGCTCGTCCGTGAGTCCTCGCGGATCGTCCTCGTGGCCGGTTCCGGGGTGGAGGGCACGGAGGCCGAGGCCGAACTGCTGGCGCTCGCCCGGGAGCACAGCATCCCGGTCGCGACGTCACCGCTCGGGAAGTCGGCGTTCCCGTCCGCTGACCCGCTCGCGCTCGGGCCGACCGGTCGCAACGGCACCTTCCAGGCCAACCACGCGACCCGCAACGCCGACCTCGTCATCGCCTTCGGCACCCGCTTCGACGACCGAGCCACGAGCTCCTGGCTGCCCGGCTACACCTACGCGTTCCCACCAACCCGGCTCGTCCACGTCCACATCGACGCCGCCGAGATCGGCCGCAACTTCCCCCCGACCGTCGGCATCCAGGCCTCGCCGCGCGAGGTGCTCGCCCAGCTCCGCGACCGCCTTCCGGTCTTCGTTCCCGACGAGGAGATCGTCGCGGCGCGGCGCCGTTGGACCGAGCAGCTGGCCGAGGCCCGTGCCCGCTGGGAGCGCCACGTCGAGCCCCACGACCTCTCGGACGCGACGCCCATCCGCCCGGAGCGCGTGCTCGCCGACCTGCGCGGGGCCCTGCCGGCGGACGCCATCCTCTTGTCAGACGTGGGCGTCCACCACAACTGGATCGTTCAGAACTGGCGCACCGACCACCCGCGGACCCTGCTGCAGAGCTGGGGGTTCGCCTCCATGGGCTTCGGCGTCGGCGGGGTGCTCGGCGCGCACCTCGCGGCGCCGGACCGGCCCGCGGTCGCCGTCGTCGGCGACGGCGGATTCCTCATGAACGCGAGCGCGGTCGCGACCGCTGTCGAGTACGGGATCCCGGCGGTGTGGGTGGTCTGGAACAACGGCGGCTACGTCTCGATCCGGGACCAGCAGAAGCTGTACTTCGGCGCCGAGCGGCAACTGGCCACCACCTTCGAGCACGTGCCGACCGGCACGCCGTTCTCCGTCGACCACGCCGCCATGGCCCGCGCGATGGGCGCCGAGGGCATGACGGTCGACGACCCCGGCGACCTCGGCTCGGCGTTCAAGACCGCGCTCGACCTGCGCCGCCCCGTCGTCGTGGACGTGCGGGTCGACGACGCCGTCGGTCTGCCCTCGGCCGCGACGTGGGAGCTCCCACCGCTGGCCCACCCCGAGCCGTCGTTCGGCTGGCCCGATGTGGGGAGCGCCCAGTGAAGGCCCTCATCAAGACCGCACCCGGAGACGGGAACCTCGTGTGGACCGACGTCCCCGAGCCCGAGCCGGGTCCCGGGGAGGTGCAGCTCGAGCTCGTCGCGGCCGGCCTGTGCCACACCGACCTCGGGATGATCCACGGTCACTACGGCCCGACCAGCGGCTACTCGCCGCGCTTCCCGCTGGTGCTCGGCCACGAGTACACGGGGCGTGTCGCGGCGGTCGGTGCGGACGTCGACCTCCCCGTCGACAGTCGGGTGGTCGGCAGTTGTCACCTCACCTGTGGCGTGTGCACCTGGTGCACCCGAGGCCGCTCGATGCTCTGCGAGCGCCGGCAGGTCCTCGGGCTCGACGTCGACGGCGTGTTCGCGGAGAGGTTCGTCGTGCCGGCCCGCAACCTCGCGGTGCTGCCGGACACGGTTCCCGACCGGCTCGCCGTGCTCGCCGAGCCGTTCGCGGTCGCAGCGCACGCCGTCGACGTGGCCGGGCTCCGGGAGGACGACGACGTGTGCGTCGTCGGCCCGGGCGCCGTCGGGCTGCTCACCCTGGGCGCCCTCGCGGGACGCCACGTCACGGTGCTCGGCCGGCGGGAGGACTCAGGACAGCTGGAGCGCGCGACCGAACTCGGTGCCGCCGAGGTGTCCACCGACCCGACAGCCCTGCGGGACCGCTTCGACGTCGTGTTCGAGACCGCCGGTACGGCCGCGGCGGTCACCACGGCGACGACGTTGCTCGGGCGCGGAGCGCGCCTGGTGTGCGTCGGTCTTCCACCCGAGCCCGCCGCGATCTCATCCGCCCGACTGGCATGGAACGAGCAGTCGGTCATCGGCTCGCGTGCCTACGACGTCTCGACCTGGTCGTCGGTCCCCGAGCGGCTCGCCGGAGCCCCGGCCCTCGCCTCCGTGGTCACCCACACCGCGCCCCTCGTCGACCACGAGCACGCGATCGAGCTCGTCGAGAGCCGGCGCGCGACGAAGGTCCTGCTGCACCGCTGAGCCGACCCCGACCAGAAGGTGGACACCCCCGTGAACGCAGAGTCCCCCGGGCCCGACGTCGTCGTCGTCGGCGGTGGCAACGCAGGTTTCTGCGCGGCGCACGCCGCGGCCGAGCACGGACGTCGTGTCGTCCTGCTCGAGGCCGCTACCCGCGACCTCGCCGGCGGGAACAGTTACTACACCGCTGGCGCGACCCGCATGGTGCACGCCGGGCTCGACGACCTGCGCGACGTCGTCGAGCCCGACGAGCGGCACCCGACCACTACGGTGCCCCCCTACTCGGCTGCAGACTTCACCGGCGACCTGGAGAAGGTCACCGAGGGCCGCAACGACCCGCGCATGACCGAGATCGTGGTCGGGGAGAGCAGCGACACCGTGCGCTGGCTGGCCGGCAAGGGCGTGCGCTACCGGCTCATGTACGAGCGCCAGGCCTACGCACGCGACGACGGCTACCTGTTCTGGGGCGGGCTCCACGTCGGCAACGTCAACGGCGGGATCGGCCTGATCGCCGACCACACGCGCATCGCCGCCGACGAGGGCGTCGATGTCCGCTATGGGCACCGCGTCACCGGCCTGCTCACCGACGACGAAGGCGTCGTCGGGGTGCGCTACACGACGGAGAACGGCGAGGACGGTGAGCTCCTGGCCGCGTCGGTCGTCCTGACCTCGGGCGGGTTCGAGTCGAGCGCCACCATGCGCGAGGAGCACCTCGGCCCGGGATGGGCCCGAGCGAAGGTGCGCGGCACGCCCTACAACACCGGCGAGCTCCTCCTCGCCGCCCTCGAGCTGGGCGCGACGCGTGGCGGCGACTGGTCCACCTGCCACAGCGTCGCCTGGGACGCGCTCGCCGAGCACAACGAGAGCAACCGCGAGCTGACCAACCGGCTCACGCGCCAGAGCTATCCGCTCGGCATCGTCGTCAACTCCGAGGGCCGGCGCTTCGTCGACGAGGGCGCGGACTTCCGCAACTACACGTACGCCAAGTACGGCCGCGAGATCCTCCGCCAGCCCGGCTCCATCGCATACCAGATCTTCGACGCCGACCTCCGGCCGCTGCTGCGGTCCGAGGAATACGACATGCCGGGCGTCAGCGTCGTGCAGGCGGACAGCCTCGAGGAGCTCGCCCGCGACATCATCGTCGACCCGGCGGCGCTGGCCGCCACGGTCAAGGAGTTCAACGCCTCGATCGAGGGCGGACCGCTCGACCCCACCGTGAAGGACGGGCGGCGCGCGGTGGTCACCCCGCCGAAGAGCAACTGGGCCTCCCCCATCGCGACGGCCCCCTTCTACGCCTACCCGGTGACCTGCGGCATCACGTTCACCTTCGGCGGCCTGCGCGGCGACGACGATGGCCGCGTGCTCCGTCCCGACGGCAGCGCGATCCCCGGCCTGTTCGCCGCCGGCGAGGCCCTCGGCGGTCTCTTCAGCGGCAACTACCCCGGCGGCTCCGGCCTCACCGCCGGCATGGTCTTCGGCCGGCGCGCCGGCTCCGTGGCCTGACCCGCACGATCCCCGACCCTCGACGCAGAGGACATCCCCATGACCCAGGACGCCACCGCCGCGGACCTCGAGCCGGACAAGAAGGCCGTGACCACCGCCATCTCGTCCGGCGTGATCGGCACAGCGGTCGAGTACTACGACTTCTTCATCTACGGCACGGCCGCCGCGCTGGTGCTCAACAAGCTCTTCTTCCCGACCTTCTCCCCGGTCCTCGGAACGCTCGCCGCGTTCGCGACGTTCGCGGTCGGGTTCATCATGCGGCCCATCGGCGCAATCGTCCTCGGGCACGTCGGCGATCGCGTCGGGCGCAAGAAGGCCCTGGTCTGGTCCCTGCTGCTCATGGGTGTGGCGACGTTCCTGATCGGGTGCCTGCCCACCTACGACACGATCGGTGTCCTCGCTCCCACCCTGCTCGTCCTGCTGCGGTTGGTTCAGGGGGTCGCACTCGGGGGCGAGTGGGGCGGGGCCACGGTGCTGGCCTCCGAGTACGCCTCACGCGAGCGCCGCGGTCTCCTGGCCTCGTTCGTCCAGATGGGCTCGCCGATCGGTCTGGTCCTGGCGTCCGGGGCGTTCGCCCTCGTGGGACTCGCCCCGACCGAGTTCGTGGCGAGCTGGGGCTGGCGCATCCCGTTCTGGGCGAGTGCCGTGCTGGTCGCGGTCGGTCTGTACATCCGCACCCAGATCATGGAGTCGCCCGAGTTCCGCCGCGCCACCGCGGCCGGCGAGATGGCCGCGGTCCGCACCCCCGTGGTCGAGGTCCTCGCCCACTCCCGCCGTGAACTGCTCATCGCGCTCGGCATCCGGCTCATCCCGGACATCGGCTTCTACCTCGCGGCCACCTTTCTGGTCAGCTACGCGGTCTCGACGCTGGGCTACCCACGTGGCGCCGTGCTCGCGTGCGTCGTGGCCGCGGCCGCGATCGAGGTGCTGACGATCCCGTTCTTCGGGTCGCTCTCGGACCGCATCGGTCGCAAGAAGGTCTATCTCGCGGGCGTGGTGTTCTGGATCGTCCTCGCCTTCCCGTTGTTCGCCATGATCTCGTCGGGGTCGCTGGCCCTGACGCTCGTGGCAGTCGTGCTGGCGCTCGCGGTGGGCCACGCCTCGACCTGGGGACTCGGCGCCGCGATCAATGCCGAGTTGTTCCCCACCCGCTACCGAACGACCGGTGCCGCGCTCGGCCTCAACGTCGCCAACATCATCGCGGGTGGGCCTGCCCCGCTCGTCGCGTCGGCGTTGGTGATCGCCGCGGGCGGCGGCTACTGGCTCGTGTCGCTCTACATCGTCGTCGCGGCGCTGATCAGCCTGGCCGCGGTCCTGGCCATGCCAGAGACACGCGGCCGTGACCTGTCGATCGACCCCACGGGCCGGGCCACGCCACTCGTCGCCGGGAGCGTCCCGGCGCCCGGGACGAAGGAATCGGCGCTGTGACGGTGCTCGTGACCGGAGGCGCCGGCTTTCTCGGTCGCCCGCTCGTCCGGGCCCTCGCCGAGCGTGGGAAACGCGTGCTGAGCCTCGACCGGAGGGTGCCTGAGGCCGACCCGATCCCTGGGGTGACCGGTATCGAGGGCGACGTCACCGACAGCGGCGGGATCGAACGGCTCCTGCGCGAGCACGCTGTGGACGAGATCGTGCATGCCGCCGCGATCGTCGGGGTGACCGCGAGCGTGGCGGGCCTCGCGGACACCGTCCGGGTGAACATCGACGGCTCGGTGGCATTGTTCGAGGCGGTCACCCGAGCGGGCGGTGTGCGGCGCCTCGTGGACCTCTCGTCCGAAGAGGTCTACGGGCACTTCGCCGCGGACCCGGTCGCCGAGGACACGCCGGCGCTGCCGGTCTCGCCGTACGGCATCACCAAGTACGCCGTCGAGCGGCTCGGCGGGTACTACGCCGACCAGCACGAGCTCCCCTACGTTGCTGCACGGCTCTGCTGGGTCTACGGCCCGGGCTTCCCCCGCCTCCGACTCCCCCAGCCGTGGTTGGAGGACGCGCTGGCCGGGCGGCCGAGCCGGCTCGCGGCCGGCGGCGACCACCACATCGACCTCACCTACCTCGACGACGTCGTCGACGGGATCCTCCTCGTGCTGCGGGCGGGACACCTCGAGCACCGCGCCTACAACGTGGCCACCGGGAGCGCCGTCGGCATCCGCGACCTCGCCGCCGAGATCGCCCGCCAGCACCCGGGCTGGAGCGTGGATCTCGGCGACGGACCGATCGAGATGGCGCCCGGCGTCGCCGCCGCCCGCAAGGGCGCCCTCGACATCACGCGTGCCCGCACACTCGGCTACGCCCCGCGGTTCACCCTCGCCGAGGGCCTGGCACGTACCGCCGCCGGCCTCGACGCCCCGGCGCGGCAGGCGGTGTGAAGGTGGACCGGACCCCCCTCCCCCTCGGCGGCACCACCTACAGCTGGATGCACCAGGCGCCTCTCACCGAGGCGATCGACCACCTCGCCGCCGTCGGACTGCGCCATGTCGAGCTGGTCAGCGCCGCGCCGCACCTGCAGGCCGCCGCCTGCGGCAAGTACGAGCGCCACGCACTGCGCCGGACCCTGCGCGAGCGGGAGATGACCCTGACCTCGACGAACCCCGGGTTCCTCGACATCAACCTGATCAGCCCGAGTAACGAGTTCCGGCGCGTGAGCCTGGAAGCGATCCTCGCCGAGCTCGAGCTCGCGCACGACCTCGACGCACCCCTGGTCATCCTCATGCCCGGACGCCGCCACGCCCTCTCCCCCGCACCCGACGACGCCTGCCGGTGGTGGCTCGACCAGGCGCTCGCGACCCTTCTCGACCGCGCCGACGCCCTCGGCGTGGCGATCGCCCTCGAGACCAACCCCTACGGCTACCTCGGCAGCGCTCGCGAGCTCTCCGACCTCGTCGACCACGTCGCGCACCCGCAGCTGGGCATCGCCTACGACGTCGCCAACACCATCAACCAGGAGGACCCAGCCGACGGCGTCCGGACCGCCGGCGACCGGATCCGGATCGCGCACATGAGCGACACCAGGCGCGACCACTGGGCCCACACCTCCCCGGGCCGCGGCGAGGTCGACTTCGGCCGCTACGCCGACGCCCTCCGGGAAATCGACTACCAGGGCGTCACGATCTTCGAGCTCATCGACATGGAAGCTCCGCTTCCGCGGCTGCACGACGACATCGCGACCTTCCGCGGCTGGGGGTGGGCTCCGGTCGAGGAGCGAGACACCGCATTCACGACATCAGGCTTCTAACGCCCATCCGAGCCAACGTGTTCACGACGACGGACGTCACCACAACGCTGTGGCTCGCGTCCACCGGGTTCGGGGTTCGAGTCCTTGATGGCGCACACTTCGACGATCACAGCTCTACGGAGCGATCTTCGATGTGACTCAGGGTCGTCGCTCTGCGAAGGGTTAGGTGGCGACGCCGTCCCGTAGCTCACGTGTGACCCGACGGCGTCGCCCCGCGAGAGCTTGGCCGTTTCTACGGCAGGCATCGACGCGGAACACGACCTGGGGCCTTCATGAGACCGAGCGCGGCGAGCTGCTGCTGGAGCTCGGGAGACCCAAGGGGGCGCCGTCCGTCACGAGCAGCGCCACCATGCGCTCACCGAGGACGTCGTTCGGCACCGGGACGACCCACACCTGCTCGTAGTAGGGATCCCCTCGAGCGCGGCCTCGATCTCGGTGGCGACGAGTTTGCGCTCGGACGCAGATGATCGTGTTCTTCTCGCGACCACGGGACACCGTGCCGCCCGAGTTCGCCGCGAGCACGTCGCCCGGCGGGAAGAAGCCGGTCCGCCCGCTCCGTGGCCAGCCCCGGTGAGAACACCCCCCAAGCTACCGACAGCCCGGTGAGGGGACCGCTGACGTGACGCCCGGTCCAGGCACGCCGGGGACCGGTGATGATCGACACCCAGCAACACCGTTGCTGCCTAGCCGCCGCCCGGGCCGCCGGGCACGCCGTGACCCCACGGCCCGCCGACGACCCCACGCTGCCCCGCGGGTTCTGGGCCGCCGTGACCACCGACGCGGCGACCGGCCAGCCCACCGGCGCCCGCACCCCCTACGGACAGGGACCGGTACGGGCGACCCCGTGACCGGGCTCGATGCAATCAGGGAATGGCCCCGCACCAATAGACGACCACCACGACGATCCCACCTCGGGCATCGGGTCGAACGACGAGCCGCACGGTCAGCTGGGCGTCGTATGCGAGGAGTTACTCACCGCCCCCGTAGGGAATCCGTCGATCTTGGCCACCGTCCGCTTAGGTGTCCGCTTACGTCGCGCCATCGACCGTCACGGCGTTGTACCGCCGATGATCGCTGGCCGCCCGCACCACTCGTGACCAGCACGAACGTCCACGAGCCGTCGCCGTGGCGGTCATGAACCCTCTCCACTGGGTTCGGGGTTCGAGTCCCTGACGGCGCACCCTTCGTTGCAGGTCATCGCTCTACGGAGCGATCTTCGGTGTGACTCAGCACCACTTCTACGGGTCGTTATTCCTGTAGACCACGGCGATAGCGATCATCGAGTCC
>NZ_DASXJD010000097.1:0-28897 GCF_036497585.1 Actinomycetospora sp.
GCCCTCGGAGGGCGCGCCGCCACCGCCGCGACCGGCGAGCGTGGTGCGCTGCCCTTCGCGCCGCTCGGCGGGTTCGGGGGCGGCGGGTCCGGGGAGCAGCGGCTCCCGCGCGCGGGCTACCTGCACGAGGACGACCCCGACGCCATCGCGGGCGAGCTGCCCCGCGTGGCCCCGCCGGTCATCGGCGAGTGACGGCCCCCGTGCCGGAGGCACCCGCCCGCCGGCTCCGCCTCGATCGCGACGCCTTCCTCGCCGCGTGGCGTCACCTGCGCCTCGGGGACCGCCCGCCGCTGCTCGAGGTCCCCGACCACGGCGCCACGCTCTCCGCCCGCGACGCCGCCGACCGCGCCGCCCTCGCCGCGCTGCACACCCGCGGACTGGCACGCACCGGGCCGCCGGGCACCCCGCCCGTCCCGGTCGGGGACCTGGCCGATGCGCTGGCGGTGCTCGCCCGCCCCGAGGTCGACGTCGACCTGCGCTGCTGGGAGGGCCCGTCGGCCGTGCCCCGGCACTGCCACGCGGCGGTGTCCGGGCAGCTCGCCGTGGTCGCCGAGCCGGACGCGGACCGTCGGGGTCTCGTGCTCGACCTGGCGTCGCGCGCCGCCGGGGCCGCCACGCCCGGCGCGCTCGTCGGGCTCCTGGCCGCGGGAGCCCTCGCCCGCCTCCCCGACGAGCCCCCGCTGCCCGGGGTCGCGATGACGGTGCCGGCCGCGGCGTTGTTCGGGGACCGTCCGCTGCACGACCTCGCGCCCGCGATCGCCCACCGGCTCGCGGCGCTGCGGGCGGAGCCGCCGCACCGCCAGATGCAGATCGGGGCCGCGGTCCACCGGCACGGGCGACGTCGGGTGGGGCCGGTGACGGTGGTGGACGCGCCGGCCGGGCGGATGGTCGTCGAGGTCGCGGCCGGAACGGCGCGGGTGGTGCCGACCGACCGGGCCGAGCTGGCCCGCGAGCTGGCGCGCCGGGTCGGCGGGTAGGTCAGGCGAGGGCGTCGCGGACGTGGGTGAAGGTGGCCAGCCGGGCGTCGACGGTGTCGTCGCGGTACATCGGGTCCAGGAAGACGCGCTCGAAGCCGGTCCGCGCGACGAGCAGCGCGACCGCCTCGGCGAGCTCGCCGCGGTCGACGTCCCCGGTGAGGTTCACCCGGAGCTCGGTGGCGATCGCGGCGGGGTCGCGGCCGGCGGCACGCGCGGCGTCGTCGATCGTCACGCGCATCACGCGGAGTCCCTCGACCGCCTTGCCCGCCGCCTCGACCGCGTGCTCGGTGAGCCGGGCGACCGGCAGCCATCCGTCGCAACGGCGCCCGACGCGGCGCAGCGCCTTCTCGGAGAACGCCGCGGCGTAGAGCGGCGGGCGGGGGGTGGGCGTCTCGACCCAGCACGCGGGCGTCGTCCAGAACCGACCGTCGAGCCCCTCGCCGTGGCCGGCCCACAGGATGTCGAGGGTGTCGAGGAGCTCGTCGAGCCGGGCGCCGCGGTGGTCGAATCCGACACCGGCGGCGGCGTACTCCTCGGGCGACCACCCGATGCCGAGCCCGGCGAGCAGGCGGCCGTCGGAGAGCGCGGCGATCGTCGCGAGCGAGCGCGCCAGGAGCGCGGGGGCGTAGAGCGGCGCGACGAGCACGCTGGCCCCGAGCCTCGCCGTCGTCGTGGTGACCGCGGCCGCCGCGAGCAGCGCGAACGGGTCGAGCGCGCGGCGGAACTCGACGGGGATCGTGTCGGTGCCGCCGTACCCGATCTGCGGGTCGCGCGCGGCGAGCAGTCGGTCGCCCACCCACAACGAGGCCGCGCCGGCCGCCTCGGCGTCGGCGGCGAACCGGCCGATCCGGGCGGCGTCCCCCGCGCCGGGGCCGAACTGGGGCAGGGTCAGACCGAGATCGACGGGCACCCCGCGACCCTCCCACCGCGACGAGCGAGCGACACTCTCGCTGCTTCTCTGTGTACGAGAGTGCCGCTCGCTCCTGGAGCCGCTCAGCGGAGCACCGCCGCCACCGCGGCCGGGGCGTCCGAGGGGCGCAGCAGCGGGGCGTGCCGCCCACCCCCGGCCCCGGAGAGCCTGTCGCACGCCGTGATCGCCTCCGCCGATTCCACCGTGCGCAGCACCGACACCCGCACCCCGGCCCGCGCGGCGACCGGGACCGGGTCCTCGCCCTCGTTCCACGCCCCGTCGGTGAGCACGACGACCTCGCGCTGCGCGGCCCGGGCGTCGCGCAGCTGGGCCAGGGCGGTGCGCAGCCCGAGGGCGAGGTCGGTGGTGGAGCCGCCCCGCAGGTCGAACAGCGCGTCCAGCACCGCCGACGCCGGGCCCGGCGACGACCGCGCCCGCAGCACCACCGCCCGCGACCAGAACGCCACCACGCCGAGCTCGTCGCCCGGACGCAGCCCCGCGGCCAGCGCGCCCGCCGTCGTCACCGCCGTCGCCAGCGGCCGCCCCGCCACCGAGCCGGACGCGTCGACGAGCAGCACCGTCGCGCGGGTCGAGGACCGCCACCCGCGCCAGCGCAGGTCGCCCTCCGAGGGTCGCGGTGAGTTCTCGAGGGTCGCGTCGAGGTCGAGATCCGGGCCCTCCCGGTCGACCGTGGCCAGCCGCCTGGTCCCCCGCTGCTCCTCCCGGCCGACCCGTGGCGGGCGCACCACCAGCTTCGCCGCCAACCGCCGGGCCGCCGCGCGCAGGCCCGGGTCGGTGGCCCGGGCGAGGTCGGCGAGCAGGTCGACCGCCGCGTCCGGGTCCTCGACGGCCTGGGACTCCACCGCGGCCTCGTCGAGCACACCCACGGTCGGGCTGACCTGGGCGAGGCCGTCGCCGTGACGACGCTCCAGCTCGGCGCGGGTGGTGGTGCGTCGCGACTGGTCACGGAGCAGTTCCTCCACCTCGCGGGGATCGGAGACGACCCGCGGCGGCGCCCCGGGTGACCGCCCCGGGGTCAGGCTTTTCCCGCGGCGTCCGCCTCGCGCGACCCCGACTCACCGGAGGCAGCTTCGTCGTCGGGACCCGGCGCCGTCGCCGCCCAGATCGCCGAGACGACCTCCTCGACCGTGCGCGGTGAGCCCTCCACCAACGCGACCCGCCCGGTGAGCGCCGCCCGCGCCGCGTCCGCCCCGGTGTCCTCCGAGGGCCGTCGCTCGCCCCGCAGCGAGGCCAGCGACGAGGCCAGCGCCACGAGGTCGAGCGCGCCGCGCACCGAGGAGCCCAGCCGCAGGTCCGGGTGCGAGCGCGTGGCGCGCACCGCCTCGACGGCCCGCCGCGTGAACGCCTCGTCCGGCTCCTCCGAGGAGCCGCGCGCGACGATCGCCAGCTCCTCGTCGGCGCTCTGGTGGTCGAAGGCGACCCGGCAGGAGCGGTCGTAGAGGGCGGGGGTGATGCGGCCGGTGCCGACGCCGTCGGAGGGGTTCATCGCCGCGACCAGCCGGAACGTGGGGGCCGCGTCGACGACGCCGAGGCGCGGCACGTGCAGCCGCCGCTCGGAGAGCACCCCGAGCAGGACGTTGAGCGTCTCCTCGGGGACCCGGTTGAGCTCCTCGACGTAGAGCAGCGACCCGCTCTGCAGGGCGCGGACCAACGGCCCCGGCACGAAGTTCTCGGGTCGGTAGTCCTCGGTGAGCACCCGCGACGGGTCGTGGTGGCCGACCAGCCGGGTCGGGGACAGCTCGGCGTTGCCCTCGACCAGCTCGAACCCGACACCGGCGCCGTCAGCGAGGGCGCGCAGCAGGGTGGTCTTGCCGGTGCCGGGCGGGCCCTCGAGCAGGACGCTGCGCCCGGAGGCGAGCGCCGCGGCGAGGACCTCGGACTCGGTGCGGCGCCCGACGACGGCGGCCCGGGCCGCGTCGAGCATGCCACGGGCCGGCAGGACGCCGGCCCGGGGCAGCAGGCCGTTGTGCAGTGCGGTCACCGTCAGTCGAAGATCAGCACGCCCCGGATGTTCTTGCCCGCGTGCATGTCCTCGTAGCCCTGGGGGACCTCGTCGAGCGAGTAGCGCTTGGTGACGAGCTCGTCCAGCTTCAGGTGCCCGTTGTTGTAGAGGTCGAGCATCTTCGGGATGTCGGCGCGCGGGTTCGACGACCCGAACAGCGAGCCCTTGAGCTTCTTCTCGAACAGCGTCAGCTCGCCGATCGGGATCGGCACGCCGACCTCGGTGATGTCGCCGAGCCCGGTGACGATGACGGTGCCCTGCTTGCGGATCGACGCGAAGGCGTTGCCGACGTGCTCGGGCTTGGTGACGCCGATCGTGACGATCGAGACGTCGGCCCCCTGGCCGTTGGTGAAGCCCTTCGCGATCTCGGTGGCCTCCTCGATCGACTCCACCGCATGGGTGGCGCCGAGCTCCTGGGCCTTCTCCCGCTTGAACGCCACCGGGTCGACGGCGATCACGTTGGCGGCGCCCGCGTGCACCGCGCCCTGCACCGCGTTGGCGCCGATGCCGCCGATGCCCTGGATGATCACGGTGTCGCCGGGCTGGACCTCGCCCGTGTTGACCGCCGAACCCCAGCCGGTGCCCACCGAGCAGCCGAGCAGGCAGGTCACCTCGAGGTTGGTCTCCTGCGGCACCTTGATCGCGGAGTCGACGGCCACGGTCGTGTACTCGCTGAAGGTGGAGATGCCGCACATCTGGCCGACCGGGGTGCCGTCCTCGAGCTGGAGGCGGGTCGACGGGTCGTCCCAGCGGGTGCCGGCGAGCAGGCCCGCGCCGAGGTCGCAGAGGTTCGAGTGGCCGGTGGCGCACCAGCGGCACTTGCCGCAGGCGGGCAGGAAGGAGAAGAGGACCTTGTCGCCGACCTCGAAGCCCTTGGTGTTGGGGCCGACGGACTCGACGATCCCGCCGCCCTCGTGGCCGCCGGCGAACGGGTAGGTACCGACCGGGATGTCGCCCGTGGCGATGTGGTCGTCGGAGTGGCAGAGACCCGAGGCGACCATCTTGACGCGGATCTCGTCCTGCCGGGGATCGTCGACCTGGATGGTCGCCGTCTCGTACTTGCCCGGTGCTGACCGCACCAGGGACGTGCGGCAGGTGATGGACAACGCAGATCACTCCTCACGCAACGACGCTGTAGAACGTTCTGGCCTGCACCCTATGGTGTCGATCACGCGTGAGCCAGGGGTCAGCGGGGGAAGGGCCCGGTCGCGGGAGGAGGTCGCGCGCGTCCGTAGGATCCGCGTGGTGAGCCTGCACCTGTACGACACCGCTGCACGCGCGCTGCGGGAGTTCCACCCGCAGCACGAGGGCCGGGCGTCGCTGTACGTGTGTGGGGCGACGGTGCAGGGGGTCCCGCACGTCGGTCACGTCCGTTCGAGCGTCGACTTCGACGTGCTCCGCCGCTGGCTCGCCCACGGCGGGCTCGACGTCACGCTGGTCCGCAACGTCACCGACATCGACGACAAGATCCTCTCGAAGGCCGCCGAGGCGGGCCGGCCGTGGTGGGAGTGGGCCGCGACCCACGAGCGGGAGTTCACGGCCGCCTTCGACGCACTGGGCTGCCTGCCGCCGTCGGTGGAGCCCCGGGCCACCGGTCACGTCACCGAGATGGTCGAGCTGATCTCCCGGTTGATCGACGCGGGGCACGCCTACCCCTGCGACAACGGGTCGGGCGACGTCTACTTCGCCGTCGGGACCTGGCCGGACTACGGCTCGCTCTCCGGGCAGCGGCCCGACGAGGTGGAGCAGGGCGAGGCCCCGTCGCGCGGCAAGCACGACCCGCGCGACTTCACGCTCTGGAAGGCCGCCAAGCCCGGCGAGCCCAGCTGGCCGACACCGTGGGGACGCGGGCGCCCCGGCTGGCACCTCGAGTGCTCGGCCATGGCCACCCACTACCTCGGGCCGACGTTCGACATCCACGGCGGCGGGCTCGACCTGGTGTTCCCGCACCACGAGAACGAGCAGGCGCAGTCCCACGCCGCGGGCGACGGGTTCGCGCGCTACTGGATGCACAACGCCTGGGTGACGATGGCCGGGGCGAAGATGTCGAAGTCGCTGGGCAACACCCTGACGATCCCCTCGGTGCTCGGCCGGGTCCGGGCGGTGGAGCTGCGCTACTACCTCGTCGCGCCGCACTACCGCTCCACCGTCGAGTACTCCGAGGGCGCGCTGGCCGAGGCGTCGGCCGCCTACCGGCGGATCGAGATGTTCGTGCGCCGCGTGTACGAGCGGATCGGGTCGGTCGACGCGACCGCCGAGCCCGACGCGCTGCGGGCGTTCGCCGCGGCCATGGACGACGACCTCGGGACGCCGTCCGCCCTCGCCGTCGTGCACGAGCAGGTCCGCGCGGGCAACACCGCGCTCGACGACGGCGACCGCAAGGCCGCCCTCGCCGCGGCCGCGGCGGTGCGGGAGATGACCGGGGTGCTCGGGCTCGACCCGCTCGACCCGCACTGGGCCTCCGGCGCCGCCGACGCGACCGGCGGTGGTGACCACGCCCGCTCCGCGCTCGGCGCGCTCGTCGGGGACCTGCTGGGACAGCGTGCGGCCGCCCGCCGTGAGAAGGACTTCGCCCGGGCCGACGCCATCCGCGACCAGCTGACCGCGGCCGGCGTCGGGATCGAGGACACCCCCGACGGTCCGATCTGGACCCTGAAGGACGACGAGAGCTGATGGCCGGCAATTCCCGCCGCCCCGGAGCACGACGCAACCCCGGTTCGAAGAAGGGCCCCACCAAGGGGTCCGGCGGCAAGCGCGCGAAGGGGCTCGAGGGCAAGGGCCCGACCCCGCCCGCCGAGAACCGTCCGAACCACAAGGCCTACCGCGGCGGCGGCTCGACCGGGAAGAGCGGGCAGGGCCCGGCGGCGCCCCGGCGGGGTCCGTCCTCCGGCGGTTCCGGTGGCGGCTCCCGGTCCGGTTCCGGTGACGGCGGAGGCCGGGGTCGGTCGTCGACGCGGGACGCGCCGGACGGCCCGCAGGTCGTCGTCGGGCGCAACCCGGTGGTGGAGAGCCTGCGGGCGCACATCCCGGCGACGGCGCTGCACGTCGCGCAGGGCATCGACGTCGACGACCGCGTGCGCGAGGCGCTGCGCGCGGCCGGCGACCAGCGCATCTCGGTGCTCGAGGTGCCCCGGGCCGACGTCGACCGGCTCGCCGACGGCGCCGTGCACCAGGGCCTTGCGCTCTCGGTGCCCGGGTACGAGTACCTGCACCCGGACGACCTCCTCGAACAGGCCCGGCAGGCGGCGCACCTGGCACGCGTCGAGCCGCTGCTGGTCGCGCTCGACGGCGTGACCGACCCGCGCAACCTCGGGGCCGTGGTGCGCTCGGCGGCGGCGTTCGGGGCGCACGGCGTGCTGCTGCCCCTGCGTCGCTCGGTGGGCGTGACGCCGGTGGCCTGGCGGACCTCGGCCGGGGCGGCGGCGCGGATGCCGATCGGGCGGGCGACGAACCTCTCGCGCACGCTGGGCGCCTGGAACGACGACGGGTTCGTCACGGTCGGTCTCGACGGCGACGTGGCCACGACGATCGACGACCTCGACACCGTCGCCGGGCCGGACGCCGCGCAGGGGCCGCTCGTGCTCGTCGTCGGGTCGGAGGGCAAGGGGCTCTCGCGGCTGGTGCGCGAGACCTGCACGGCTACGGTGGCGATCCCGATGGCCGGCGACGTGGAGTCGCTCAACGCGTCGGTGGCCGCCGGGGTGGCGCTGGCGGAGGTCGCGCGGCGGCGCCGGTCGGGCTGACGCCCTCGTGCGTGTCCTATCGGCGTGCTGTGTTGCCAGTCGTGTCTGGACACGGAAACACAGGCACATTCGGCGTCAGCCGAGAAAGCTCCGGAGCTCGGCCAGCACCTGCTCCGGGGCCTCCTCGGGCAGGAAGTGGCCCACGGGCAGCGCCGTCCCGCGGACGTCGTCCGCGTACTCCCGCCAGACGTCCAGGGGCTCGTAGGCCTTCCCGACGAACGAGCGGTCGCCCCACAGCACCAGCACCGGGCAGGTGACCCGGGCGCCCGCGTCGTGGGAGGCCTCGTCGTCGGCGAGGTCGGTGGTGGCGCCCGCCTTGTAATCGGCGGTCGAGCCGGCGATGCAGGCCGGGTCGGCGAAGGCAGCGACGTAGTGGTCCATGACCTCGGGCTCGATCACCGACCCGGGCGCGAGCAGCCGCTCGACCATCGTCCGGATCCAGAACTCGGGGGCGCCCGCGAGCAGCGTCTCCGGGACGTCCCCGCCCGTGGCGAGGAAGAACCAGTGGAAGTAGCCGCGGGCCAGTTGCAGGTCGACGTGGGTCAGGACGTGCCGCGTCGGGACGATGTCGAGGACGGCGAGCCGGGAGACGGCCTCGGGGTGGTCGAGGGTCAGGCGGTGGGAGACCCGGGCGCCGCGGTCGTGCCCGACGAGCGCGAACCGGTCGAACCCGAGTGCCCGCATGACGGCGACCTGATCGGCGGCCATGGCGCGCTTGGAGTAGCGCACGTTGTCCTCGTCGGGGGTGGGCTTGTCGCTCGCCCCATAGCCGCGCAGGTCCGGGACGACGACGGTGTGGTCGCGCGCGAGCTCGCGGGCGACGTGGCGCCACATGAGGTGGGTCTGCGGGTAGCCGTGCAGCAGCAGTACCGGGTCGCCGGAGCCCCCGACGGCGGCGTGGATCGTCGTGCCGTCGGCGTCGATGTGGCGGTACTCGAACGGGTCGGGCAACTCGGTCATCGGAGAGCCTCCGGCTCATGTGAACGGATGTGGTCGTCCAGGCGACCAAAATCGTTCACGTGTGGCACCGCCACCTCGGTCTCGGCCGTCCGCCCCCGCAGCTGCCGCGACCCCGTCGTCGTCCACCGCTCCGCCTCGTCGGCCGACGCCCGCGACAGCGCCGCCCCCGACGCCGCCACCCCGCCCTCGATCTCCTTGGCGACGTCGCAGAGCCGTGCCGCCTCGTTCACCGGGTCGCCGATGACGGTGTACTCGTAGCGGCGGCGGTCGCCGATGTTGCCCGCGACCGCCTCGCCCGCCGAGATCCCGATGCCCGCCCGCACCTCCTGCCCGGACGCGTCGAACACCTCGTTCCTCAGCCGGCCGGCGAGCACCCGCCCGGCCGCGAGCGCCGACCCCGCCGCGTCGCGCAGCCCCGTCGGGACCCCGAACACCGCCAGCGCCGCGTCGCCCTCGAACTTGTTGATCCACCCGCCGTGGTGCTCGACCACGTCGATCACCACCGCGAAGAACTCGTTGAGCAGCTCGACGACCTCGGTCGGCGGGCGGGTCGCGGCGAGTGTCGTCGACCCGACGAGGTCGACGAAGAGCACCGCGACCTCGCGGACCTCCCCGCCGAGCTCCAGCTCGTTCTCCATCGCGTTGCGGGCGACGTCCTCGCCGACCTGGCGGCCGAACAGGTCACGCACCCGCTCCCGCTCGCGCAGCCCGTCGACCATGGTGTTGAAGCCGGCCTGCAGGAGGCCGAGCTCGGTGGTGTCGAAGACGGGGACGTCGACGTCGTAGTCGCCGGACTCCACCCGCCGCAGCGCCCGGCGCACCGCGAGCACCGGGGCGGCCGTCGACATCGCCGTCAACGTGATCACCGCACCGCCGAACACCAGCGCCACTGCGCCGAGCACCAGCACCACGACCGCCAGCCGCTCCACCGAGTAGCCGCCGAACGCGATCGCCGCGCCCGCCGCGAGGAGCACCCCCGCCAGCGGCGCCGCCGTCCCGAACAGCCAGCCGCCCACGGTGCGCATGAGCACCCCCGGCAGGACGTTCCCCGCGGGCGGGCGCACCGCGAGCACCCGGCGCACCACCGGGCGCAGCACCACTTCGACCAACCGGTAGGTGATCGAGACGACGACGACCCCGCCGAGCACCACCGTGGCGCCCACCTGGAACCCCAGCCGCCACGACGACGAGACGTTGAGCAGCACGAACAGGACCGCCGCGATCGCCCAGAGCACGGTCTGGACGAGCGCGAGCCGCAGCGGCCCGCGCAGCACGACCCGTCGCAGCCGCCGGAAGACCCGCTCGCGGTCCGTGTCGCCGGCCCCCGCGGGCAGCGCCGGCACCCGCATGCGCTGGTGCCCCCACACCGCCCCGACGACGACCGCGACCGCCAGGTAGGGGCCGAAGACGACCAGGTTGCGGTGGAGGGCGCCGGGGTCGGCGTCGAGCGTCTCGGTCGGCAGGACCCACGCGGCGAGGACCAGGACGACCCCGGCGCCGACGAGGTTCGGCAGCACGACCACCAGCGCCAGGAACGCCTTCGTGACCAGCCCGAGCCCGGCGACGTCCCGGTTGCGGGAGGGTGCCTCGGACGGGTCGGGAGCCGAGCGCTCGCGGCGCGTCATGGTCGGACCCTAGCGCCGGGCCGGGCGCCGGGGCCGATCGTCACCGGGTCCGGGAACGTGATCGCTACCATGCGGGCATGGCGGCGCCCGGTCTGGTGCATCGCGGGGTCTCCTATGACGACCCCGAAGTGCTCGGCGCGGCACTGCTCCCGCAGCTGACCAGGGCCGCGGCCGGCGGCGGCCCCGTCACCGTCGCGCTGGGCGCCCCGACCGCCGACGTCGTCCGGGACGGGCTGTCCGCCGCGCTCCTCGAGCGGGTGCGGTTCCTCGACCCGACGCGACCCGCCCGCTCCGACGCCTTCCAGCTCGCCTCCCGCATCGCGACGTCGGTGGCCGCCGCGGCGCGGGCCGGGGAACACTCCTTCGTCGTCACCCAGCACCAGCCCCAGCTCGGGCTCGCCGACGCCTACTGGCTGCGCCTCGAGGCCGCGCTGGACGAGGCGCTGCGCGACCTGCCGGTGACGCTGCTGTGCGCCTACCGCGCCGCGGTGCGGGCGGCCACGAACGGCAACGGCCGGACCGACGACATGCCCCCGGCCTACCGCGCCACCCACCCGGAGCTGACCGGGGTCGCCGAGCTCGACCACGCGGTCCCCAACGCCGCCCACCGCGACCCGTGCGAGGTCGTGCGCGGCCTGCCGGGCGCGACCGTCGCCCCCGCCCCGCAGGGCGCCCGGCGGTGGGCGTTCGACGCCGAGCACCTCGCCGGGCTGCGCCGCGAGCTCACGGCCGCCGTCGCGACCAGCGGGCTGGAGGCCCAGGCGGGGGAGGACCTCGTCTACGCGACCAGCGAGGTCGCGACGAACGCCGTGGAGCACGGCGGCGGCCACGGGCTGCTCTGGTCCTGGGTCGCCGACGGCGAGGCGGTGTGCCTGGTCGCCGACGCGGGTCGGATCCGCGACGCCTTCCCCGGGGTGGTCCCGCCCCCGCTCGATCAGGACCGCGGGAGGGGGCTCTGGCTCGCCAGGGCGCTCTGCGACGACGTCGACGTGGCGGTCGACGACGCCGGGACGCGCATCCGACTGGCGCGGCGCCTGGTGCGCAGCGAGCCGGCGACGCGGCAGATCACGTAGATCGCGAACGCGATCCCGGCCACGAACGGGCTGATCGGCAGCCCGGGGGCCAGCGACAGCACGATCCCGCCCAGGACGGCGACCTCGGCGAACACCACCGCGAGCACCGTCGCGCGCAGCGGGCTCGCGGTGAGGCGGGCGGCCGCGGCGGCGGGGGTGATCAGCAGCGAGAGCACCAGCAGCGCCCCGACGATCTGCACGCCGAGCGCCGTCGTCGCCCCCAGCAGCACCGCGAACGCGATCGAGAGCGCCCGCACCGGGACGCCGCGGGCGGCGGCCATCGTCGGGTCGAGGCTCGCGAACAGCAGCGGGCGGTAGGCGAGCCCGAGCACCCCGACGACGACGACGCCGGTGACGGCCAGCGAGATCAGGTCGCCGGTGTCGACGCCGACGATCTGGCCCACCAGCAGCCCGAACTTGTTGGCCGAGCGGCCCGTGTAGAGGGACTGGAAGAGCACGCCGAGCCCGAGACCGAACGAGAGCAGCACCCCGATGACGGAGTCGCGCTCGTGCGCGGCGAGCCCGAGGGCGCCGAAGACCAGGGCCACGACGACCGCCCCGACCAGCGCGCCCCACCCGACCGCGCCCGCCCCGAACAGCAGCAGCGCGCCCGCGCCGCCGGCGAAGGACAGCTCGGAGGTGCCGTGCACCGCGAACGCCATGCCGCGCCCGACGACCAGCGGGCCCAGCAGGCCGGCGAGCAGCGCCAGCACGGCGCCGGCGAGCAGGGCCTGGCGGACGAAGCCCTCGCCGAGCAGGAACCAGGTGGTGCTCACCGGGCGCCGACCTCCTCGCGCACGGCGGGCTCGTCGTGGTGGTGGACCGGGGAGTCCTCGGCGCCCACGACCAGGATGCGACCCCGCACCCGGACGACCTCGACGTCGGTGCGGTAGAGCTGGGAGAGGTTCTCGGAGGTCATGACCTCCTCGGGCGTCCCGATCCGGAACCGGCCGTCGACGAGGTAGAGGATGCGGTCGACGACGGGCAGCACCGGGTTGAGCTCGTGGGTGACGAAGACCACCGCGGTGTCGTGCTCGCGGCGGCGGCGCTCGACGAGGTCGACGACCTCGCGCTGGCGGGCGAGATCGAGCGAGAGCAGCGGTTCGTCGGCGAGCAGGAGCGTCGGGTCCCCGACGAGGGCCTGCGCGACCCGCAGCCGCTGCTGCTCGCCGCCGGAGAGCGAGCCGACGGGCGCGTCGGCGTAGTCGAGGGCGTCGACCTGCGCCAGGGCGGCGTGCACCTGGTCGCGGCGGCGGGCGCGCTCCCGCAGGCCCGGGCCCCAGCGGTGGCCGTCGAGCCCGAGGCCGACGAGGTCGCGCCCGCGCAGCGGGGTGAGCGGGTCCAGCGCGCGCTGCTGCGGGATGTAGCCGACCGCCGAGCTGCCGCGGGCGGGTGGCGCGCCGTGGACGCGGACCACCCCCGCGGAGAGCGGCAGCAGGCCCAGCAGGACCTGCAGCAGCGTCGTCTTGCCCGAGCCGTTGGGGCCCAGGACGGCGATGAACTCACCGGGGGCGATGTCGAGGTCCAGGCCGGACCACAGCGTGCGCGTACCCCGGCGCAGCTCGGCGTCGGTGAGGGAGACCGCGGAGTCGCGGGCTGCGGTCATGCTCGTCCTCTCGGGGGCGTTGGTGGGCGCCGTCGTCACGCCGGAGCCCCGACGGCCCGGGCGAGCGCCGCCCGCGTCCCGTCGACCCACGCCAGGTAATCGGTGACGCCGGCGGGCAGCGTTTCGGTGACGTCCACGACCGGCACGCCCGCCCCGGTCGCCCGGTCGCGCAACGCCTGCACGACCGGGGTCTCCGTCTGGGGATTGAACACGAGGGCGGCGACCCGCCGGGCGGAGAGGGCGTCGGAGACCTGGACGAGGCTGACCGCCGAGGGGTCGGTCTCGTTCTCGATGGCCTCGACGAAGTCCTGCGGGGTGGCGTCGGACAGGCCGGCGGTGCGCAGCAGGTAGTGCGCGATCGGCTCGGTGGAGAACACCCGGGTGCCGGGCTTCGTGCGCCCGATGGCGGCGGTCTGCTCGGCGATCCGGTCGACCTGGGCGTCGAACGCCTGGGCGCGCTGCTGCAGTCCCGCGGCCCGCGAGGGCTCGGCCTGACCGAGGCGTTGCGCGATCTGGCCGGCGACCGCCTTCACCGTCGCAGGGTCGAACCACACGTGCTCGTTGTCGTCGGCCTGGTTCGGGCGTAGCTCGAACGCCTCGATGGTGTGCGCCTTTGCGACGGCGTCCGCGGCGGTGACCTTGTCGGCGAAGGTGTCGTACCCGCCGCCGTTGGCGACGACGAGATCCGCGCGGCTGATCTCGGCGGCGTCGGCCGGGGTGCTCTCGTAGGAGTGGGGGTCGCCCGCGGGGTCGGAGATGATCGAGCGGACCTGGGCGTCCGGCCCGGCGACGGCGCTCGCCACGGCGCCCCAGACGTTGGTGGTGGCGACGACGGTGAGGGTTCCGGGAGCGCCTGGGGCGGCGGCCGTCGAGCTCCCGCAGCCCGCGACGAGGACGAGCGCGGTCAGGGCGCCGGTGGCGACGACGGCGCGGCGGGCGGCGGTCATGGTGGCGGCTCCGGGAGGCTGTCGGGCGCTGACCCGCAAACGATAACCGTTCTCGTTATCGGTGGCGAGCGTGGCCTCCATGACACGAGCGGGTCGCGGAACGGCGACGACCGGTGGCCCTAGATCGAAACAGTCGCTACGTTGCGCAGGTGGCAGAGGCACTCGAGGGGCGCAGGGCGACGCGTCGTACCGCGACACTCGCCTCACTGGCCGCCGAGCTCGGGGTGTCCCGGACGACGGTCTCGAACGCCTACAACCGGCCCGATCAGCTCTCCCCGGCCCTGCGCCGCCGCGTGCTCGACACCGCACGACGGCTCGGCTACCCGGGGCCCGACCCCGTGGCGCGGTCCCTGCGCACCCGCAAGGCGGGCGCCGTCGGGCTGCTGCTCACCGAGGCGCTCTCCTACGCCTTCCGCGACCCGGTGGCCATCCAGTTCCTCGAGGGCCTGGCGCTCGCGTGCGAGGACAACGGCTCCGGGCTGCTGCTCGTCCCGGTGAGCCCGGAGGCCGAGGACGTCGGCGCGGTCGCCCGCGCCGGGGTCGACGGCTTCGTCGTGTACTCGATGCCCGACGACGACGAGCACTTCGCCGCCGTCCTCGAGCGCCCCGTTCCGGTGGTGGTCTGCGACCAGCCGACCGACGTGCCCGACGTCGACCGGGTCGGCATCGACGACCAGGCCGCGATGGTCGCGCTCGCGCGGCACCTCGGGGAGCTGGGACACCGCCGCGTCGGTGTGCTCTGCATGCGGCTCTCCACCGACCGCAACGACGGGTTCGCCTCCGTCGAGCGCCAGGACTCCGCCCGCTACGAGGTCCAGCGCCGCCGTCTGGCCGGCCTGCGCGACGGGTTCGCTGAGTTCGGGGTGGACTGGTCGACCGTCCCCGTCGTCGAGCGCTTCGACCACACCGAGGCGGCGGGCGCGAGCGCCGTCGAGCAGCTCCTCGAGAAGCACCCCGACGCCACCGCGGTGATGTGCACGTCCGACATCCTCGGCCTCGGGGCGCTGCGCGCGGTGCGCGCGTCCGGTCGCGACGTCCCCGGCCAGGTCACCGTCACCGGCTTCGACGGCGTGCCCGCCGCGGAGCGGGCGGGGCTCACGACGGTCCGCCAGCCCTCGCTGGACAAGGGCCGCGCCGCGGGGGAGCTGCTGCTCGACCGCGGCGACCGCCAGCGCTCCCGCACGCTGCTCCTCCCGACGGAGCTGATGGTGCGGGCGACGAGCGGTCCTCCGCCAGGTGCCTCCGGCACGTGAGCGCCAATCCGCCGTATAGGACGGATGAGTGCTCACAGGCGCGGAGCGCACCTAGAAGATCCGCGGCCGCCGGGAGCGTGCGGCGACCGGCAGCCGCCGCCGCTGCGCCTTCGCCAGCGGCCAGCCGACCTGCTCGCCGAACGACACCCCGGCGGCGAGCCCGAGGCTGACCGTGAGCGCGAGCAGGATCGTCACGCTGCCCGTACCGAGCGTGCTGCCCGTCCCGGTGACGCCGGTGCCGTCCGTCGCGAGCTGGGAGAACCCGGTGTAGAGGCTCAGGCCGGGCAGCAGTGGCGCGATCCCGGCGACGACGAGCACCAGCGGCGGCAGGCCGAGTCGCTGTGGCAGCACCATCGCGATGAGGCCGAGCGCGCCCGCCGCGAGCGCGGACGCCACCACCTGCCCCATCCCGTGGTCGTAGCTGATCGCGTAGATGGCCCACGCGGCTGCGCCACCGATCCCGGCGACCGGGAGGGAGGGCCACGGCGCGTACGCGGAGAGCGCGAAGAACAGCCCGGCGGCCGCCGCCGCGACGAGCGACTTGACGTCGGGCTGCGGGGTCAGGTCGTTGGGGACGACGAGCGCATAGGACAGCGCCGACGGGCCCCCCACCGCCGCCGCGAGCTTGATGGAGACGACGACGCCGACCAGCAGACCCGCCGTCGAGAGCACCACCTCCACCGCGCGCCCGGCCGCCGTCAGGGGGAAGCCGGTGATGGCGTCCTGCACGAGTCCGACCAGCGACAGGCCGGTGAGCAGCACGATGATCCCGGCGGCCACGACGAAGGCCGGGGAGTCCAGGAGCGCGCCCGAGGACGCGAGCGCGATGGCGGTGGTCGTCACCACCATGGCGCCGAACACCTGCTGGAAGAACAGCGGCACGTTCCGCCGTCCCAACCACCGCGCGATGCCCCAGATCACCGCGGTCAGCACGAACGTCACGAGCGCGACGCCGATGCCGCCACCGATGAGCACGGCGACCGCGGATGCGAACGCCGAGCGCGCGAGCCCGGCGACGTAGCGCGGGTAGGGGTGGGCGGCCTCGACCGCCGACGCGAGGCGCTCGAAGGCCTCCGCGGAGGTGAGCGGGACGTCGGCGTCGACGATGTCCTTGATGAGCGCGTCCACCGTCGCGAGCCGGGTGTAGTCCTGGGTGCGGTAGCGGACGTTGCGCATCGTCGTCACCGGCCCGGCCTCGACGCCGCGGTGACAGCACATCGTGATCGTCGAGAACGCGATGTCGACGTCGCACGTCGGCAGGCCGTAGGCCCCCGCGACGGCGAGCATGGTGTCGTGTGCCACGGCCGCCCCGGCGCCCGTCGCGAGCTGGACCTCGCCGATGCGCAGCGCGAGGTCGAGCACGCGCAGCACCAGGGTCTCGTCGGCGACCTGGGGTCCCGGGATCGCGGGCAGCAGATTCTCGCGCACCGTCGGCGCGTCGATCGCCGCGCGGCGCAGGTCCTCGGCGGACGGGATCGGGACGTGCCGGCGGATCGATCCGCGGGCGCGCTGGGCCACCCCCACGGGCGGCTCCTCCTCTCGGGGTTCGGCGGCGTCGGTCGAGGCGCGGTCGGGCGAGTGCCGCCGCAGCCCGGGGATCCTCATCGACATCACCTCGTGGGACGTCCTGCCCGCGGGGACGTTGTCGGGGAGCGCTCCGACCGTGGGTGTGACGCACACCCACGGCCTCGACCCGGGGCTCGGGACGGCCCCCTACGATGGTGCCTGGTGCCGGCGTAGCTCAATCGGCAGAGCACTCGCCTTGTAAGCGAAAGGTCCGGGGTTCGATTCCCCGCGCCGGCTCGGCGCCCCACCAGCGGTGATGGTGCGCAGTGAAGGTGGCCAGGGGTGGTCACTGCACCAACGACTGCATCAACAGCGCTCACAGGTCCTCCCACTCGATGGCGTCGAGGGCCTGGCGCATGGCGCAGGTTGGTGTGGGCGTAGATCGTCATCGTCACGTCGATGTCCGCATGTCGGGCGATGGCCTGCACGACGTGGGGTGGGGTCCCGAGGTCGAGCAGCAAACTCACGACGGTGTGGCGCAGGTCGTGCCGTCGCACGCCCGGCATCCCCGCGCGCTCGCGGAGCTTGGCGAACTCGCGGGAGAGGTTCCGCGGCTCCATCGGGGTCCCGATGCTCGTCGGGAACACCAGGTCGTGGTCCTGCCAGACCTCTCGGGCGACGGCCCGCTCTTCTTCCTGACGACGGCGGGTGCTCGAGCAGGACTCGGCGGGTCACCTTCGGCAGCGGGATCGTCGGCGCCGACCCCTCGGTCTTGGCCGGGCCGTTGTAGAGCCGGCCCCCGGCCCGGCCTGCGGCACGGGGAGCTGAACGACCATGATCACCGGGACGCAGTGGTTCCGACCGCCCCGCGTCCGGAACCATGACGTCCCGGTGATCATGGACCCGGCCGCGGTCCTGGACGACCACCACGCGCCGCCCCGACAATCATCGGTTCCCCAAACGGGCCGAGTACGACGAGGTGTGGTCCCACCGCGGCCCGGTCACCTTGTTCGGCGGCGCCGTGCCCGCACGACGCGGCTGGGACGACGTCTCGGCCGCCAGCAGGTGGGTGGCCTCGACCTTCGCGGGCAGCGACAGCTTCGAGTACGACGTCCTGGCCGCCGGGGTGAGCGGCGACCTCGGGGACGTGGTCGGCATCGAGCGCAGCGTGGTGACGACGGTTCACGACGACCGGCCCACGTCCGCGGCCCTCCGGGTCACCACCGTGTTCCGCCGGGAGGACGGTGTGTGGAAGGTCGTCCACCGCCACGGCGACCGCTACGACCCGCCGGCGGGCACGGAGCTCACGGGCACCAGCTGGTCGACGAGCCCGAAATCGCCTCGCCCGCCCCACTAGCGTCGAGGACATGGTCGAGACCGAACACGGGGTCCGGGTGTTCGCGGTGCCGCCGCAAGGCGCGCCGACCGCCGACGAGTCCGCCGCCCTCGACGTCATCGGCGACGCCTTCGGCGCGGGCGCCGAGGTCGTCAGCGTTCCGGTTGCCCGGCTGACCCCGGAGTTGCACACCGGGGTCGCCGGCGCGATCGTCCAGAAGTTCGTGAACTACGGGCTGTTTCTGGTCGTCGTCGGCGAGCCACACCACCACGGCCCCACCAGCGGCCCCGTCGACGACTGGATGCGCGAGGCGAACCAGGGGCGCGAGCTGTGGTTCGTCGCCGACGAGGCCGAGCTCGACCGCCGGCTCACGGGTCAGTCGTAGTCGACCGTCAGCGACTCGCTCGTCGGGCGGGCCTGGCAGGTCAGGATGCGGCCGTCGGCCACCTCCGCCTCCGAGAGCGCGTGGCACACGGACATGTGGACGGTGCCCGCACGCAGGGTCGCGGCGCACGTGCCGCAGGCCCCGCCGGCGCACGAGTACGGGGCGTCCAGGCCCGCCCGCAGCGCGGCGTCGAGCACGGCCTCGTCGGGCCCGCACTCGACCTCGGAGACGACCCCCTCCAGCGCCACGCTGACCGAGGCCGCCGTCGTCCCCTCGACCGGGCCCTCCACCACAGCCGACGTGAACACCTCGCGGTGCACCCGCTCGTCGGGCACGCCCCGCGCCGCCAGCCCCGCCACGACCGCGTCCGTCAGCTCCGAGGGCCCGCACAGGAACCAGCCCTCGACGCCGTCGGGACGCGGCACGTGCGCCAGCACCCGCTCCACGGACAGCCGGCCCGCCTCGACGGTCTCCCAGCGCGCGGCGTCGTCGGGACCCTCGTCCTGAACCGAGGACCGCGAGTGCAGGTGCACCAGCCGCAGCCGCCCCTCGGCTCGGGCGACGAGCATCGACAGCTCGTCGGCGAACATCGTCGACGCGGCGTCGCGGTTACCCAGCAGCAGCGTCACCCGCGTCGACGGCTCGGCCTCGAGCACGCTCGCGACGATCGAGAGCACCGGGGTGATCCCGCTCCCGGCGGCCACCGCGACGAGTCGCCGCCCGGGCGCCAGACCGACCGGCGGCGACGGCGTGAACCGTCCCGACGGCGCCGTGACCTCCAACGACGTCCCGGCGGCCAGCGAGCCACCCGCCCAACAAGAGAAGCGGCCGCCGTCGACCGTGCGGATCCCGATCCGCAGCACCCCGGACCCGGCCGCCGAGCACACCGAGTAGGTCCGGCGCACCTCCTCGCGGCCCGCCCCGTCCTCCCGGTCGAGCCAGGCGCGGACCGTGACGTGCTGCCCGGGACGGTGCGCGAACGTCGCCGCGAGCTCGTCGGGGACGTCGAACGTGACGGCGACGGCCTCCGGGGTCAGCCGGCGGACGTCGGCCACGCGCAGGCGGTGGAAGCCGGGGCGTACCTCGTCGGCGGGCAGCTCCATCCCGTCGGTCACCCCGCGCCAGGCGCGGTACTCGGCGGGGGTCAGCTCTGTGCCCCAGGCGGTGGCGATCGGGACGTCGCGGGAGAGGTAGTCGTCGCGGGTGTTCTCCCAGGCCCGGACGTAGCGGTAGAAGGGGATCGTCGGGTGGATGTGATGGACCAGGTGGTAGTTCTGGTAGAGCATCACCGGCGTCATCAGCCACTCCCGGCCCACGCGGACGCGGGTCGCGCGGAAGCGGTCGGTGCGGGCGGTGACGCCGAGGTCGTGGTGGGGCAGCCAGTCGAACCACCAGGCCAGTACGCCGACCCCGAGCCGTTGCGGCAGCAGGTAGATCATCACCAGCGCCAGTCCGTGGCCGGAGACGACGAGCGCCGCGGCCAGCCCGACGACGACGGCGAGCGTCGCCAGTTCGCCGGCCACCTCGCGGCGCGGGCGCTGCCGCATGCGAGGGGCGTAGAAGCGGAAGTACCAGAGGTCGATGGCCAGCCATCGCAGCGGGCGCTGCCAGATCGGACCGCCCTCGACCCACGCGTCGGGGTCGACCAGCACGTCCTCGTTGGTGTGCCGGTGGTGCTCGATGTGGATGAACCGCACGAGCGGGAACGTCGACCAGGCCACCACGAACGGCATCGAGAGCCGCCCCAGCACCTCGTTGATCCCGCGCACCCGACCGGCCGCGTGGTGGATCGCCTCGTGCAGCACCGTGAACATGGTGAACGTGACCAGGGCGTGCACCGGGACGGTCGCGACGAGCCACGAGCCGCTCACGGTGCCGTCGAGCGCGGCCAGCGCCAGCACGGTCGCGACCACCCAGGCCGCCAGCGACCCGGCCCACAACGCCACGGTCGGCCACGCGACGGCGGGCAGGGGGACGCCGGGGTCGGGGACGCCGCGGCGGACGGCCGCGGCCTCGTCCTCGGACAGGACCCGGCGCGGCGGGGCGGCGCAGGGCTCGGTCGCGGTCACGGGTCCTCCCGCGGTCGTCGTCGACGGACGAGGCAACGGTAGGCAGGAGTCGCGATCAGAAACAAGACCCAAATTTTGTTTCAGCCAGCGGCGGTCGAGGTGGACCATGACGGGTCTACCGTTGAAACCACAACCGAAACGATCTCCGGAAGGCTCACCATGAAGCTCCGGCTCAAGGGCCGCCACATCCCCGCACGGGTCGCCACCGGGGCGTTCATCCTCAACTCCGGGATCGAGAAGGCCCATGGCGACGAGCAGACCGCGCAGGCCCTGCACGGCATGGCCAGCGGCACCTACCCCTTCCTCGGGAAGCTGCAGGCCGGCCAGTTCCTGCGGCTGCTGTCGACGAGCGAGATCGTGCTCGGCGCCGCGCTGCTCCTGCCGGTGGTGCCCACGCTCGTCGCGGGCGCCGGGCTCGCGGCGTTCTCCGGCGGACTCCTCGGTCTCTACCTGCGCACGCCCGGGATGCGGCAGGAGGGCACCCTGCGTCCGACCCCCCAGGGCCTCCCCATCGCCAAGGACGTGTGGATGCTGGGTATCGCCGCCGGCTTCGTCGTCGACGAGGTCCTCTCCGGCCGGGGCGGGCCCTCGACGGAGACGGTGGTCGTCTACCGGGACGCGGACGCCGGCTGGGTGGCCGCCGAGGACGACGCCGCCGCGCCGAGCCAGGACTTCGTGATCAGGAGCGGTGTGGAGCGCTGAGCCATACTCGGACCCGTGCTCAACCCGTCGGCGCCCGCGGAGAAGGAGCGCCAGTACGCGAAGCTCGAGCTCGAGCGCCGGTTCCTCATGGCGCGGGTGCCCGGGGAGGCGGTGCGCCGGGCCGGGCTGCTCGACCGCTACATCCACGGCACCCGGCTGCGGCTGCGTCGTCAGCAGTGGGACGACGGGACGGTGTTCCACAAGCTGTCCCAGAAGGTCCCGACGCCCGACGGGCACCCCGGCCTGATCACGACGATGTACCTCGACGAGGCCGAGTACGCCGCGCTCCAGGTGCTTCCGGCCGACGTCCTGCGCAAGGTCCGGCTGGACGTGCCGCCCTTCGGGGTCGACCTGTTCGCCGGGCCGCTGCGCGGGCTCGTCATCGGCGAGGTCGAGTTCGGCAGCGACGCGGACCGGGACGCCTGGGTGCCGCCCGTCGACGCCGTCGCGCGGGAGATCACCGGCGACCGGGCGCTGGCCTGCGCGGCGCTCGCCGGCGCCGACCGGATCCGGATCGCCGCGGCGCTCGCCGCCGCAGGCCTCACCGCGTAGATCCGGGTGGCGCCGGAGGCCACGCTGGTCGAGCGCTGGAGGCACCGGAGTACAACGACGCCTCCCGCGAGAGCCTCGCGAGCTTCCTGTCGGTGCACACGCCGCTGGGCTGATCGCGGGGCCCGCTCGCCGGGCCGGACGTCACCGGCTCCGGTGAACGCCGGGTTCGTCGACCGAGCGTGCTCGTACTCTCACTCGACGTGAGTGTCATGACCGACGCGACCCGCATCCGCATGGTCGCCCGCACTGCCATCGTCGAGCTGGACGCGCTCGTCGACGACGGGCTCTTCGGCGCGGGGGTCGACGCGCTCATCGGCCACGCCGAGGCGCTCGCCGTCGCCCCGTTCGCGCGGAGCGGGCAGGACCCGCTCGCACACCTCTGCGGGCTGCGCGACATCCTGTCGGTCACCGCGGGCCGGACGGCGCAGCGGTTGGTCGGCACGCTCGACGACCTCATCGCCCGCACGGTGTAGGTCACAGCGCGCTGGGTGGGACCGGGCAGGCCCGGGCACACTGCCCGTCATGACGACCGTGGACCCGTCCTTCGACGCCCTGCTCACCCGCGCGCACCGCGGCGAGGTGGCCACCGACGAAGCCCTGGCGTTCTTCGACACCCTGCCCGCGGTCCGGCCCGAGGAGATGCTCGGCGAGTGGCGCGGCGACGAGTTCCCCACCGGCCACCCGATGGACGGGCTGCTCGGGGCCACCGGGTGGGCGGGCAAGCGCTTCGACGACGTCGACCGCGTCCACCCGCTGCTCTTCTGGAACGCCGACCGGACGGACACCTTCGCCGTCGACCCGATCCGCGTGCCGATGGGCCTCCCGATCCCCGGGGCGCTGCGCCGGCCCTGGCTGCACAAGGTGATCACCGCCGGCCGGCCGCTGCTCGCGACGTCGCGGTACACCGCGCGGCTGCGGGCCACGGAGTACCGCGGCGTCTCCACCGCGACGATGATCTACGACGCCCGGCCGATCAACGACGTCTTCCGGCGCGTCTCCGACACGACGCTGCTCGGGCTGATGGACCACCGCGGGGACGCGGCACCGTACTTCTTCGTGCTCCACCGCCCTTGACGGCGGCCGTCGCGGCGGCGCCGGCCCAGATGGCCGCGAGGCGGGCGGCCCAGTGGTCGACCTCGCCGCCACCGGCGGCCACCAGCCGCAGCCGACGCCGCTGTCCGGGTGCGAGCCGGGCACAGGCGTCCACGAGCTCGTAGATGCCCTTGCGCGCCCCGAAGCGCCCCAGGAAGACGGCCAGCACCCGGCCGTCGTGGTGAGTGGCGACGACGTCGAGATCGGCCAGGGGTCCGGCGTGCTGCTCGAGCACGCGCTGGACGCTGCCGATGCCGCCGTGACTTCCGGACCCACCTGACCGTGCGTGAGTGTCGGCGCGATGACGACGGCGTGCGGATCCGGTGTCGGACGACGACCGGCGGGGCCCGGCGTTCGGCGGATGGCGCTCGGGCCCGCGATGTCCCATGATCAGTGGATGTGACGACCATCCTCGAAGCCGGTGTGTCCACCGGCGGGGTCGGCACGGACCAGGCGAGCCACGACCGACCCCGTGCCACACCCGCCATCGATCTCCTCGAGGGCAAGCGCTACCTGCGCCGCCTGCCGGGGGACGGGCCGGACCGTTGTCACGAGGAATGGGCGGCCTTCACCCTGACCCCCGTCGGGGTCACCCTCGGTGCCGAGATCGCCGGCGTCGACCTGTCCTCGCCGCTGTCGGACGAGGTGCGGGCGGAGATTCACCGCGCGCTGCTCGAGTGGAAGGTCCTCTTCTTCCCCGGCCAGGACATGACGAGCGCCGCTCAGCAGGCCTTCGGGCAGCTCTGGGGCGAGCTCGAGACCAACCCGCTGCTCGAGGCGGGGGAGGACCCGAGCGTCGTCCGCTTCGCCAAGGGCGGCGGGGGCCCGCAGACCTACGAGAACATCTGGCACGTCGACACGTCGTTCCGGCGCGTGCCGGCGATGGGCGCGATCCTGCGGATGATCACGACGCCGCCGTTCGGCGGGGACACGATGTGGGCCGACATGGCCGCCGCGTACGACAACCTCTCCGACGGGGTGCGGGCGCGGATCGACGACGCGGTGGCGGTGCACGACATGGTGCCCGGCTTCGCGCGGTTCCTCCCGGCGGACAAGCTCGCCCGGCTGGAGGACACGTTCCCGCCGGTGACCCATCCCGTCGTCCGGACCCACCCGGAGACGCACCGGCGGACGCTGTTCGTCAACGCCGCGTTCACCACGCGGATCGTCGGCCTGGAGCCCATCGAGTCCGACGCGCTGCTGCGTCACCTGTTCGCCCAGGCGCACACCCCCGAGTTCCAGGTCCGCTACCGGTGGACCGCGGGCACGGTGGCGTTCTGGGACAACCGGTCGACGCAGCACTACGCGGTCGGTGACTACGGGGCGCACGCCCGGGTCGCCGAGCGCGTGGCGATCGCGGGCGACGTCCCGTTCTGAGCACCCTGCCGCCGAGCGAGCGGCACTCTCGCTGCTTCTGGGTGAGCGAGAGCGCCGCTCGCTCCGTCAGGGGCGCCGCTCAGCCGAGCGCGCGCTGCCAGAGGCGTTCCGAGGGGCCGCCGACCATGTCGACCTCGGCGAGGAACGCCAGCACCTTCTCCAGCATGAACCGCTTCGTCGCGCGGTGGTGCGGGTTCGCCCGCGCCGCCGCGCGACCGACCCTCCCCGAGAGCCCGACGCTGCGGTAGACCCGCGCCTGCCACAGCGAGTTCACGACCTCGGCGCCCACGAGCGCCGTCAGCCACCGCTCCTTTTCGAGCTCCCCCCGCGACAGCGTCGGCACCAGCCGCGCCACCTCCTCCCGGGCGAACCGCACGTGGCGGGCCTCCTCGACGACGTGGACCCGCGCCACCGAGCGCATCAGCGGCAGGATCCGGTCGTCGTGCATCGACTCGCGCTGCAGCCGGTCGGTGGCCTCCTCCGCGACCAGCACGGACGCGAACATGCTCGCCCCTGCGCCGAGGTGGCCGTACCAGCCGCCGACGCGGTGCAGTCGGCCGTGCGGGCGGTAGTCCGGGCAGCCCAGCGCGTCGACGGTCCTCGCGAACATCACCGAGTGGCGCGTCTCGTCGCCGACCTCGGTCAGCGCGTACTGCGCGTGCGGGCGCCGCAGGTCCAGCGCGTATGCGTAGCGGGTGAGCATCTGCATGAGCAGGACCTCGAACCAGAGCCCGACCGAGAGCAGGCTCGCTGCCTCGTGGCGGGCCAGGGTGCGCCGTGTGTCGTCGTCGAGGTCGTCCCAGAGGTCGGTGCCGTAGAGCGAGACGCGCTCGGGCGGGACGGCCCAGCCGTCCGGTTCCACCGGTGCCGACCAGTCCACCTCGAGGTCGGGGTCCAGCGTGTGGCGCGCGCTGGCCGAGAGCAGCCGGGCCGCGCCCTGGTCGCGGTCGAGCATCGTCATGCAACACAATGTATCCCGTACACGGTGTTGCGGATAGTTGGCGGTCGAGCCGCGCCGGGAGCACTCTGGTCGGACCATGGACGGCAGGACACGACGCTGGGCGGGCCACCGGGAGGCGAGACGCCTCGAGCTGGTCGACGCCGCCGTCGCCGCGATCGAGGCCCACGGGCCCGACGTCACCACCGAGCAGATCGCCACCCAGGCCGGCGTCTCCCGGCCCGGGCTCTACCGGCACTTCGACGGCAAGGACGACCTGCAGTCGGCGATCGCGGCGCGCAGCGTCGAGCGGTTGGTGACCGAGCTGGAGCCGGTGTGGCGGCCCTCGGGCGAGCCCCGGGAGATGCTCGAGCGCGCCATCGCCGCGCACCTGTGCTGGCTCTCCGAGCACGCGAACGTCTACCACTACCTCAAGCGCAACTCGCTGCCCTCGTCCGACTCGGTGGAGGCGGCGAGCACCAACGTGCGAGGCGTGGTGTCCGCGCACACGGCCCAGATGCTCGTCGACGGCTCGCTGGGCGCGGAGATCCCGCCCGGGACGGCGCACCCGCTGGCCTACGGCCTCGTCGGGATGGTCGACGCCGCGGCCGCGCACTGGCTCGACGAGCCGCACGGCGCCGACGTCGGGGCCCTGGGGGCCCAGCTCACCGAGGCGTGCTGGGCCGTCATCCGCGTGACGGTGGGCAGCGGCGTCGTCGACGCCCTGGACCGGATCGGAGCCGAGTCCGCGTCGTGACCCCTCCCGGTCAGCCCCGTCACGGGCATCGCCCATGATGGGCCCGACCCGCGAGGAGGCCCCGATGGCGCTGCGTCGAGCGTTCCCGACCATCCTGTCCGACCGCCTGCCGGAGACCCGCGACTTCTTCGTGGCCCTGCTGGGCTTCGAGGTCGCCTTCGACAGCGACTACTACGTGGCGCTCACCACGACGCCGGACGGCGAGGGGCAGCCGGCGTGCGAGCTCGGCATCTGGGCGGTCGGCCACGAGATGGTGCCGCCGCCCTACCGCGCGGACCCCGCGGGCATCGTCCTGACCTTCGTCGTGGACGACGTCGACGCGCTGCACGTGGAGGCGCGCCGCCAGGGGGTGCCGGTCGTGGCGCCGCCGCGGGACCAGTTCTACGGCCGCCGTCGCATGCTCCTCACCGACCCCAACGGCCTGCTCGTGGACGTCTCGACGCCGTCCACGCCCTCACCGGAGTTCCGCGCCGAGATGATGCGTGGCGGGATCGAGCCGGTCACGAGCCCGTGATCACGCGGTCCCGCTGAGGCGAGGCTCCCCTCACCTAGGGTGGAGCCGTGCGGCTCACGCGGCAGGACGATCCCCTCCTGGAGATCCTCGCGGGTACGGGGCGACAGCTGGCGGACGCCGCGTTGCCGACCGCGGCCTTCGTCGTGGTCTGGCTCGTGGCGCAGGCCGCGTCGTGGACCGAGCCGGTACTGCTCGGCGGGCTCGCGTCGGTCGTCGTCGCGCTGGTGGTCGCGGTGGTCCGGTGGCGCGGCGGGGAGCGGCCACGCGCGGCGGCGGTGGGCCTGCTGATCGCCGTCGCCGCGACGTTGATCGCGCTCTACACCGGCCGGGCCGAGGACTTCTTCCTGCCGCGGATCGTCGCCAACGCCGGCAGCCTCGCGGCCTGGTTGGTCTCGATCGCCGTCCGCTGGCCGCTGCTCGGGCTCGTCGTGAGTGCGGCGCTCGGCAAGCCCCGGGCGTGGCGGAACGACCCGGACCTGGTGCGCGGCTACTGCCGGGCGAGCTGGCTGTGGGCGGCGCAGTACCTGGCGCGGATCGCGGTGCTGCTGCCGTTGTGGTTCGCCGACCAGGTGGTCGCGCTGGGGATCGCGCAGGTCGTGCTCACGTGGCCGTTGGTGGCGGTGTGCGCGCTCGGGTCGTGGCCGCTGGTGCGCTCGGCGCTCCCGCCGGGGCACCCCGGGCCGCGGCACCCGGTGGACGCCCGGCCGGCGGCGGAGCAGGCGGCCGACCGCTCGTGAGTGAGCGGCGCCGTTCTGGCGTTGGGCGCCAGGAACGTGCCGTTGCTGCCGTGGTGCCGGGGCTGGCGCCGATGAGTGAGTGGCGCCATTCTGGCGTTGGATGCCAGGAACGTGCCGTTGCTGCCGTGGGGCCAGGGCGGGCGCCGATGAGTGAGCGGCGCCGTTCTGGCGTTAGATGCCAGGAACGTGCCGTTGCTGCCAAGAAGCCCGGGACGGCCTACCGCACCGGAGCCGGCTCCGGCCGCTTCGCCGGGCGCCCGTCCCCCGTGCTCCGACCCTGCACCCGCCGGCTCACCCACGGCAGCAGGTGCTCGCGCGCCCAGCGGAGGTCCGCCTCCCGGCGGCGAACCCACGGCATCGGGTCCGACGGCGGCCACGGCTCGCGCCAGTCCTCGTCGGTCGGCACCCCGAGCACCTCGAGGACCCGGGCCGCGACGCGGCGGTGGCCCTCGGCGTTGAGGTGCAGCCGGTCCTCGGCGCGGGCCCGGGGGTCGGCGAGGGGGTCCATCTCCCACAGGTCGACCAGGTGGGCGCCCTGCCGGTGCGCGAGATCACGGATGAGCTGGTTCATCGTCGCCAGCCGCCGCCCGACGAGGTCGACGACGGGCGTCGCGCGGGTGTTGAACCCGGTGAACACCAGGACGTCCGCGCCCTGGTCGCCCAGGCGCGCGACCGCGGCCTCGAGCCGGCGTGCCAGGTCGGCCGGCTTCGCGGAGGGGCGGAGCAGGTCGTTGCCGGCCGCGCAGACGCTGACCAGGTCGGGGGACATCGCGTGGGCCCGCTCGACCTGCGTCTCGACGACCTGCTCGAGCAGCTGCCCCCGCACGGCGAGGTTGGCGTAGCGCAGGTCCGGGTGCCGGGCGGCCAGCCCCTCGGCGACCCGGTCGGCCCAGCCCCGCTCGACGCCGGTGCGCGGGTCGAGGTCCCCGACTCCCTCGGTGAAGCTGTCGCCCACGGCGACGAAGGTGCTCCAGGACATGCCCTCGATCATCCTCGGTCCGGCGTCGGAGCGATCATTACCCCATTCGGAGCAGCGCATTGGTCAAGGCGAAGATCGGGTCGCAAGGAGAGGGGTGAAGGTCCTCACCGTGAGGGCACACTGGCACCCTGGTGGACGTCCTTGGAGACGGATACCGGTGAGGCGGGCGCTGCCTGCTGTCCGGATCAGGACCGAACGACCCCGATGTGACGACGAGCCCTGGGAGCCATGGCACAGACCTCCACGAGGACAGTCGGCGGCGACGTGACGCCACCCGAGGAGAAGAAGACCTCCTCCGGGCTGTCCATCCCGCAGATCGTCGCCGGTGCACTCGCGGCAGCGACGGCGGCGATCCTGGGGTCCTTCATGGGCGCCGCCGGGACGATCGGTGGCGCCGCCGTCGCCTCGGTCGTCTCGACGGTCGGTTCGTCGCTCTACCAGCGCTCGCTGGAGCGCACGCGCGACGCGGTGAAGGACCGGCTCGTCGTCAACGCGGCCGCCGGGACGAAGGTCGCCCAGGCGGTCGCCAAGGTCACCGGCGACGGCATCTCGGCGGCGAACCCGCAGGGCGGCCCGCCGCGCCAGGCCGGGCCGGGTGCGCGGCCCGGTGCCGTCGGGGCGCGCCCGCCGGGCGCGCCGGCCTCCGGTGGCCCGCCGAACCGTCCGGTCGCCCCGCCGCTGCCCACCCACCGGCTGCCCGACGGCGGGCTCGCCCCGGGCCGCCGTCAGGTCGGCACCCCGCAACCGGCCCCGCAGGCCCAGCCGACCCAGCAGGCCGGCGCCCCGCAGCAGCTCCGGGCAGGCGGGCGCACCGTCACGACCCGTCTCGACGCCGCC